>BTQE01000018.1:0-36903 GCA_036985715.1 Rhodothermia bacterium | reverse complement strand
CCAGGGCCATTGACGTCTGCGAGCTGGGTAAACGTACCGGCAAGCATCGTCAGATCGAGTGTCCCAGCCGTAATCCAAAGTGTACCCGAGTTGGCAACATCTCCGTTCAGCGTACCACCGTTGGAGAATACTAATCCTGCCGGGGTAACGGCATCGTTGTCAACCAGACCGGAGACCGTATTGTTTTGCGACACGACAAATGTGCCTGCTTCGACGATAATCTCAACCCAGTTTAAATCAGTTCCGGCTATTCCATCAGTTGTACTTCCTTCTGTAATTGTACCACCAATAGTCAGATCGCCCGTGATCTTCTGAATCGTTTGCGTGAACGTGTCCGATGCACCATCAGCATCAGTTGCATTAGAAAGATCGATGTTATTCAGGCTCATGGTTGTACCGGAGTGAACAATCCATGCGGCGATACCTCCATCACCTGCAAGCCCGTCGTTGGAACCAGGTGTATCATTAAAGACTGTTTTGGTCGACGTAAACGAACCCGCCGTGTGCAGAATTCTATTCCCATTCGTGTCGACATCACCTGCGGTAACCGTAGCTCCGCCACTCTGGGTGTAGTCCCCACCCGTCAGGGTGATTCCAAAGAACGAGTGCGTATTTGCATCAAGAACGGTGACAGAAGATGCCGTAAGCGTTCCGTCGAAAGTGACGTTAGCCGTATTGGTACCGGCAATGGTTGAAGCGCCCGCAACAAAGCTCGTTGGGAAACGAAGCGTGGGCGTAAGAAGACCGGTCAGATTAACCGTCAGCGTTCCACCCGCGAGGCTGGCAGGAACCTCGTTTCCGGCAACCTGATCTATATCAGGTGTGGCTGAGTCGTAAACCAACGTCGCTGCGCCAACAAACGAAGGAGGCGCACCAAACATAGATCCATTTGTCCGCGTGATTGTCGCACCGGCTGGATGATTCCAGGTACCGGCAGCATCAATCGACATTCTTCCAAAAATCAGATTGAGCGCACCACTTGGGAAAAATACACCCCCTACACTATTAAAAGAGGTGCTATCCGAGACGTTTACGGCGCCACCGGTCAGGAAAACGTCAGTGTTTGGCCCGACATTTCTCGCCTGGACGGTGAGTCTGTTGATGCTAAATGCGAAGGGACCTCCCGGATACGTTCCGGCAGCAACTTCGATTAGTTGTCCTGCCGTCGCTGTCGCCAACGCTTTCGTCATTGTCCGAAACGGACAGTTTGGGATAGTAGCCACGTTAGGTGACGAGCCGTTACATGCAGCATCGCTACCGCCCGAGGAATTCACGTAAATGTCCTGGGCCTGCACATTTCCAACCGTCACGACGGCCATGAGTAACAGCGTTGCAAGAACTGTGAAGCTTTGTAGCAGTCTTCGAGTATTCATCGAAAGTGCCTCTCTATTTTTCATCCTGGAAGTGATCTAAGAATTAATGTGTTGAATGCAGTGTTTTCGAACCACATTCTGCTCACCCGTTCTACAGACATACGAATGGCGCGCACATGAATTCACGTGCCGCCGGTAATGACTAAGGTGGGTTAGCAATCTCTTCAAAAAGGAGTTGTATTACGCTTAAGTGACGCAATTACGCCGATTAAGAACCGTGCACAGACCCTCTGTATGGACACGGCGTATCGGCTGATACAAGAAGAAGTACACGCAATAACGACATGGTACCCAATGGATTTGGACGCATTGACAGAAAAAATTGCGCGCATTTCTTTGTGTAGAAACAAGTTCCGGACACCCTGATCGAAAGTCAAGCAGGCATCTTTAAGATTTCGTGACATGTGCTGATTGGCGATCGTTTTGAACAACATCGTTCGAAAACTCTTCCGTCCGAAACAGGCGCGCTGTCTAGTCGGCGTGAGCGCTCAATATCGGATCCTTCACCGCCTGTATTAAGTTTGATCGTCAGACCGACGACCACGAACTTCGATAATCCTATTCATCTTCCGTATAACGTAGTATTGTTTGTCAATGCGCCACCCCTGCAGACGTTTTTTTGATCTTGAACCAAGGGTCTGCGTATTGAGATTGGCACCTAGTCTGGGTGCCGTGAAGTGTGCCTATATATAATGTCAAAGCTTGCTGCCGGTATTTTCGTTTTTCTGTTGCTCCTGGTCTACACTTCTGCAAATGGGCAGTCGTGTACGGCCTATGTGAATGCATCGGATGGTGATGATTCGAATTCCGGCAAGCTTACCAGCCCGCTACGCTCAATCGAGTTTGCCTACAACACCCTCCCCGGTGGGTCCGAAGTTTGTATTGCGGCAGGAGAATATTTCTTTGGTGATGATGCTGACGGTATTTCCTTTTCGATTGCAGGCAAAGGGATGACCTTTGTTCTGAATGCATTCGCAGGAGAGGATGAAATCAGATTCTCAGAGACTTCGTTCGAGATAGACGTAGGAAATGCAGCCATTGAGTTCCGACAGGGATCAGCCTTAAACCTGACGATCGGTGAGGGCATTGCAAACGTCGACGACGCGGACTTGCCAGACCTGCTTAATTTTGTTCACACACTTCGGTTCGTTTCAGGGACCCTTGATATTACGGGCATCAGCCTTTCAATCAACGAATCCGTCGGAAATCCCGGATATGTGAATCCCTTGAATTCTGCGAAGGTTGCCCCGGAAGACAGCCGGATTGAATTCGGTGACATAGACATACTGGGGACGCCTGTATATGAGGAAGCCGCACGAACAGTGCGGTTTCGTTCTGGTGAATCACGGCTACTTAACTATCCCTTACCTGGTAACCTGGCGGGAAATAGGCTCTTTTTTGAGAATTCGGGACTTTTGACGGTACCGAGTCCGCTCAATCTTTCAACGGGCACTCTTGAGTTTCGCAATTCAGGCCCAGTTCGCTTTCAAGGTGATGTTCAAATCAACCCCGATGGAGGCCTGGTTCGAATTGATCCTTCCGCCTCAGATGTTCAGTTCGAGGCTTCCCTGGTATTCCAGGGGAGTCTGGCCCCGGAAGCGCTCATCCGGCATAGTGGAGGTGCTATTCTTGATATTAATCAACTCGATTTGCTGTTTTTAGGTATCGGTGGCGATGTAGACTCCCAGATTATTCTGAATGGAGCAGGAAAACTTTCAATTGGATTAATCGACCAACAGGCATCCGGAGACGGATCGGACTATCTGATCGATCTGGTCGTCGACTCGGGAGAACTACTGTTGGGTGGAAATGGAATTGATTTTCGTCTGCCGGGAGCCTTAATTAACCAGGACCAGGTGACGTTAAAAAGTTCAATTGAGCTTTTCCAGAACGCGGAGGGGATTTCGATTGTCAACTCTGGCCTGATAAACCTGTCTTCTTTTCACTTGACAGATTCGGGAACATCTTCATCCGCCAGCAATGACGGCATCATTTCAGGGGGGCCTGGTTCAGGAATAGCAATTTTAGGATCGACCGTCTGGGCCGGTTCCGGTTCACTTCCCAACCTGGACGTAAACGGAGCAGCGAGCCTGGGTACCGGGCTGACGCTGACTGGAAATCTGACGATCAACCCTGGTGCCCGTGTAGAAATCCTGTCGGGTTCAGACGTTCGAGTAAATGGCGATGTTCTTTCCGGAGATGACTCTGCGCTGATCATCGGGTCTGAGGCAACTCTTGAGATTGATGGGTCCAGTACGTTTACCAGCAGCAGTCTTACATATTCCGTCAACTCTTTAATGGTGAGTGGGGGAAGTATTGAATTGGGTTCAACGACTCTACTCGACGTCGCCGGCAGGATACAATTCAAGGGAACCGGTGTTCGATCCATCTCCGGAGTGGGGCCTCTCTCACTTCCGGGCCTTTCCATTACTGAGTCTGATGTTCGACTCGGTACATCGTCGACTCTTCGTGATCTAAATATTACCGGCGGGGGCCTGTCAATTGACAATGGGGCCGACGTCACTGTGTCAGGGACTACCTCCGTATCCTCGGGCTACTTCCAAACCCCATCTGCAGGAATTATTGAATTTTCTGGGTCCGTACTGATTTCCGAAGGGGTCCTGAATCTGGTAGGCTCGAATGCAGTACGTTTCAACGACGACTTCGATTGGTCTACAGGATCTGCATCGTTCCCCTTGTCGGGCATGGTCGCAGCGGGTAATAAGACTCAGCTATTGACTCCCTCGCCCAGTTTCGTGCTCCCGGCTTTTTCGATCGAAGGAGCGGATACCCGCGCGATCGTTTCCGGCTCAATCACGATTGATAGCGACGTCCACCTGAATGAAGGAACACTCGTACTCCAGACTGGCTCCACGTTAACCTTAAATGGTGACTTGACGCGTTCTGCTGGGATATTGGAAGGCGAGGCGGGAACTACGTTACAACTTTCAGGAACAGGTACTACCAGTCTCTCCGGATTTAGCAGCCTCGTGCTCCCAAAATTGGAAATTAGTGGACCGTCGGTCAATATTGGTGCAGATCTGTCGCTGACCGGGGGGGTTGAGTTGATAGACGGTATGCTCCGAATAAATAACGGGAGCACGCTATCGACTGGATCGTCTCTTGTCCTGGCGTCCGGAGCAATCGACGTCGGACCTTCGTCCCGGATTCGCTCTGATGGTTACACAGAACTACGGTCCGGGTCGTTCACGCTATTGGACGGTGCTACCTTTGAAGTTCGGGGCAATATCACGATAACGGAAACTCAGGTATTTGCGGAAACAGGAGCCTTTGAGTTCGCAGGTGGCACATCTCAAACGTTCCAATATGCGAATGACTTATCTCTGGGCCGTCTCAGGAGCACGACGAACGGCACGTCGGTGAGTATTCTTGATTCCGGTGTACTAACGCTGGCGGAGACATTGCGGATAGAGGCGGGTACCATATTCGGAATCGGCTCTAATACGGTTGTCTTTCAGGGTAGTGGAAACACATCCGGCATGCATGTCGACGGCGTAGCGCTTTCGGGTACCGGCGTGTTTCGTTTCGTTGGGCCTGGAAACCCCTCAGTGTCTCATTTTCTTTCAGGAGCCGGAATGTTCGCGTCGATTAACGTATCGCTGGATGACGATACAGATCACTTGCGGCTCACTGGACCTTCTCCTTCGTTTCGGTTTTCAGGTGACGTGTTCTTTGAAAGCGGCAGTATTGACGCTGCCGGTAAGTTGATCGAACCGTCAACAAGTCAGGCCGTGCCGGGAATCCGCATTAATTTGGAAGACAGTGTCGGTCCTCCAGGCCGAAATGACGGCGGTAGATTTTTCGATTCGACTGGCGAACTGACATTCAATCCAGGTTTGGTTCCATTTGATCTAGCCTACTCCGGTCGGCTCAACAACATTTACGTCATAGGCCCTGAGTTTCAACCGGGTGTCACCCGAAATCTGGAGATCGATGCCTTTGACGCTACCAATACGCCTCCGATTTTCGGTTTGCAACTCAAAGACGATGCGCAGATTAACGGCTCGTTGCGTGTCATTGAGGGCGCGCGTCTCAACCTGAGTGCGGTCGATCTGACGCTTGCTCAACCTCAAACCACGCATTTGATCGATGGGACCGTACTGGGAACGGGCGACTTGATCGTTACTGGAGCCGGTGCCAAGTTGGTCAGCCCTCTACAAAGCGGCTACATCGAATCGATTCTGATTAGCAGCGCTCAGGATGAGAGTCTCGTTGAAATAGCAGGGATTCAGGTTATCGATCGTCTGCACGTATTAAGTGGCGGTGCAGCCGCCACGCCACCTCTTCCCGGTGCGCCCGTTTTACGTATCCGCGAAGAATTACGTCTCACAGGGGGTGAGCTCGATATATCCAGATCCATTCACGTGGGCGACTCTGGAGGTTCTGGTACGGTCGCTCTTACGGGGGGGCGTCTTCGTATCAACGACGAGGTAAATATTGTACTCTCTCCCGGAACTTCGTTCACCGCCACGGACCCTGCCTCGATCTCTATCACCTCGATAGGACCGGGAAATCTGATGTCCGGCGGTTTCATCGTGTTTGAAGGTGACGGAGAATTGGCGTCAAGCACCCCGATTCCAAGAGTCCGTATCGCTGCCAATGCAAACGAGTCGACGTCGGACAATCTGGTACTGACTGGGGATACCCGCATTGGCGAATTGTTTATCGTGAACGCCGGCGACGTGTTTCTGGGAAACAATGTGCTCTCGATTGACGGCGGCGTCTTTCGACTAGCCAACTCGACTGCGCCGTTCGACGAAACCGATGCCCTATTTGGCAACGGACCAGGCGATTCAGGGGAGTTATTGATTACCGGCTCTACGCGTATCGAGTTGGAACAGGACCTGGAACTTCATTCTGTAAGATTTAGAATCGCTGCCGGAACTTCGGATGTAATTGAGTTCATATCGCTCACCGAGACACCTCGCAAGATGATCCTCGACAATCAGGCATTTATTCTTGAAAGCGGGGTTGTTGACCTGGGTATGAATGATCTGGTTCTTTCCGGAACGACGGACGGTATTTTTACGGCCCTGGGAGGGGCAGTTCTATTGTCCTCATCTGTTCCCGTTGTTCCGTCAAAAGGCGGCTTGTTTCCAACGACCCCAGAGCAATTCCCGGCAGATGATGATCGATATGGAGAAGTCGTCCTTAACGGATCAGGCGACGCGAGCATTCGGGTGGGAAACGGATTCACGATTACCAATCTCACTATCGATGGGACGGCCCGTCTCGCCGCAGACTCATCGCCGATTTCGGTGGCCGGACGACTTGTATTTGGGCGCTTTGCCGGAGTGTTTGTTCTTGGTGGCCCCGATCGTCTCGTCCTAAATGACGGTGCAACGCTACTTCGACGGGGTGCTGGAACGCTCACACATCCCCCTTTGCCTCTGGGTGAATATGACGTGTTCTACGATTTAGATGACGGAAGTCATTCGAACGTGGACTCTGGCTTTGGCCCCGGAACGCTAACTACCGGATTTGAACTCACCGCGAATCCACTCGCAATCAGAAACCTGGGAATTCTTGCCGGTGCTAGATTCGGCTTCATCAACACCCTTGAAGTGACATCGGATATCCAGGTATCGGGAGCGTTTAGTTTGTTCAGCGGGAGCGTCGATTTTGGCCCTTTTGTCCTCAGCCTTGCGTCAGGGGCGGCAATGAACCTTGACGAAGTAGATTCGGATGCGCCCCTGTCAATGGAATCCGCAAGCGGATACATCGCACAAGGACCCATCGATTTTAGAGTAAACATGCGGTATCGGGACTTCCAAATGAATGACTCAATCCTGCCAGCCGGAATCCAGGTCGAGAATTTCGAGGCTAATCTTGGTCATGCTCTAAGCAACACCAATGTAGATATCCTGCTCCATCGTGACTTGAACGTGAAGACATTTCAACTCAACGCGATTTCTTCTGACTCGCGATTCGACCTGAATGGACACTCCGTTCGTGCAAACCAGACGATTGATGTAGCCGGTGGCTCACTCATGAGCTTTCAGAATTCGCTGTTGACCTCTCTTGACTCGGTTGCCATTGCGGAAGGAAGTCGTGTATTGGGAGACGTGTCCATCGTAGCAGGTGGCCCGACCTTCATCGCCGGATCGTTCGAAGGCCCAAGTGTGACTCTTTCTGGCGACCTGTTTGTGACGGGGTCGATTGATGCGGGTACCTCGCTGACTTTTACCGGCACTACGCAAATACTTGAGTCATCTCACGATCTCGTTGTTCAAGATTTGAATCTGAGCCTCGAAGCAACGTCTGGAAACGAGCCTCGAACGGTTTTGATGGTCGGGCGGGAAGGCCCTTTCGCTGTCATCTTAGGCGGAAGACTGTTGCTTGAAAATGGCATTCTGGAAACCGGAGGCAGTCGGATCGTGCTCCCAGGATCTTCATCAGGATTTGAGCGGTCTGTTTCAGCTGCGACCTGGAGTCACGTAAGCGGGAATGTCTCGAGGAATGCTCCTGAACGAACTACAGATACGTTCTTCTTCCCCGTGGGAGACGAGATCACATATCGACCCCTGGCACTATCGTTTACGACACCTCGGGTACCAGAGACGGAACTGTCAGTAGGACATTTCGGAGCACGCCCTTTCGGTGCAGAGGGATTACCTCTTCCTGTTGGAGAAAATGTAACGATCCGGAGCATCCTTGATTTTGGCTGGACCGTTACGAGCTCCGAGATTATTCCTGTGGAGCAGAACTATGTCATATCTACGCGTTTCGAAGCGGATGGAATCGATACACCATCGGATCTTCGACTCTTATCCCGCCCGAGCGGGAGTTTTTCTTCGGCCTGGTCTTCGACCAGTCTTGATCACACGATTCAAACCCTTCCGGAAGGACTCGAATTGATCGCATCGGATATACGCGGTGGGCTAGGGCCACAGTCCGAAATTCTGGGCATCGGATACTCATCCCTCGGCGCTGCAGAGGCGGAATTCCAGTTCATCAGCGCCTATCCGTTCGAAGATGCGGGAAATCTCCAGGTTGAAATCGGCGGCATACCGGTCGTCTCTCAACTCTCATTCAATTCTGCAACATCAGCAGCGTCGGTTTTTCTTTCGGGAACCCAGGCTGAACAGGTTCCCATCTCGATCAGAGACACGACGATCGATCAGGATCTTTTCAGCGGAATGATCACTCTTGCACCAGGCGGGCGAACTATCGCTGCACTCGTTCTTTCTGTTTCAGGCGATCCGAGACTGCTGAGCCTGAGTACCGATGTGTTGAACAACCTACAACCCGACGAACTCGGATTGGGGTTCATCGGTGCGGCCCCGGATTTACCCATCCGCGGCATCTCGCTGGATGGTTCGAACATACTTGAATTCGAGAGTGCGGTCAATCCGTCAATCTTTGCACCTATAGTTATATCACCGCAGCAACACACGATCGATCTCGTTCAGGATGTGGTTGTTGACTATCAAGACCAGTACCGGTTCGACTTCTCAGGTCTTGGAGGAGAGGTCTCGATTCTACTTCACTCCGGTTTTCTGAATGTACCGGATCCTCTGGGGCCCGACCGCGCGGCCGGACTCTGGATCGTATTGTCGGATGGAAGTGTACTACCTGCATTACCCACTACGAAAGTCGATCCATTCGGGCCAGCCTCCGATCTTCCCGGAAAATTTCAGCTTCGAGGAAACTACCCTAATCCGTTCAATCCCAGGACGACCATTCTCTACGATCTGCCTCAAGCGGCCGAAATCAGCCTGGTGGTCGTGGATGTGTTGGGACGAGTGGTGTTTTCTGTCGATGAGGGATTTGTACCCGCCGGGTCTGGCAGGCAGATTTCCATTGATGCCTCGAGACTCGCATCCGGCACCTATCTCTATCGAATCCGTGCCAGGACCGACGACTCGGTGTTCGTTGGAACTGGAAAAATGGTTCTGGTCAGGTAATCTGATGGAGACCGGTACGGCTACCGAGAGCGAACGCGGTCAAACGCCGTGGTCCTCGCCTTTTCGAAGATCAGGTTCTCGGGATTGAACTGATGCTCGACGATTTCGAACTGTCTCTCCCGTACGACAATTTGATTATAGAAATTTGTTCTTTTGTGAGGTTTTCTTCCTCGGCTGCTCGTGGCCGTCCCGGCCGATGCGATAACGAGCGGGTGCCCGCCAGGTAATACCTGGACATGAGCAACGTGAGAAACGTGGAGATGTCCACACAGAACCAGATCTACGTTCATCTCGGCGGCACAGGTGAGGGTGGCTTCGGCTTCAACAGCGATGTCGTGATCGCCAAGTGCCTCGAGCGCCGTCAGATGATGATGAACGGTAAGTACACGAAACGTGGAGTCGGGCAGACTCCCAAAAAAGGCCCTCATGGCAAGTCGCTGTGAGTCGTCGATCCTGCCGCCCTTGATGGTTCTCCCGAAGGCCGAATTGATTCCCAAAACGGCGAGACCGTCCTTCGTGAACTGAGGAGATAGATCGTCAGTTATCATCCGACGATACCTTCTGAGCGGATCGAAGAGCCGCGATAGTGTTCTCCACCATGGGAATACATCATGATTCCCGGGGATGGTAATCGAAGGGGCGTCGAAGGAAGCGAGCATCTGAGCTGCGGCCCGGTACTGATGAGGAAAGGCTCTCTGCGTCAGGTCCCCACTCGCGACGACAAGGTCCACCTGCGAATCATTAATCTCGGACACCAGTGACTCGACAATGGCTGGATGAGCAATTCGGCCAAAGTGAATGTCGGAAATGTGAGCGAGACGGTATTCTGGCCCTCGATCACTGGTAGAGCTCTCCGTGTTCATGATGCGAATTAGAGACGCTACAGAAGTAGCGTGATCGGGTCTTCTATATAATTTCTCACCGTGGCGAGAAAGCGTGCTCCGCTTGCTCCGTCAACGACACGGTGATCGCAGGACAACGTAATTTTCATTCGTTTGCCGGCTACAACTTCCCCGTCCTCAACCACCGGAACGTCTCGAATCGTTCCAATTGCCAGAATACAAGCATTGGGCGGGTTGATTATGGCGGTAAAATCATCAATGCCAAACATGCCAAGATTGCTTGTAGTAAATGTTGATCCACTGTATTCTTCCGGTTGAAGCTGTTTGGCACGAGCTCGTTCGGCGAGTTCCTTTGTTTCTGCAGCGATCTGGGACAGTCCTTTTTGATCCGCATGGCGAATCACCGGAGTGATCAATCCGTCTTCAATGGCCACCGCAACAGCCACATGTACATCATTATGCAGACGAACCTCTCCTTCCTGTTCCATATACGACGCGTTAACCCATCGGTGCTCCCGAAGTGCATGGGCGCACGCCTTGGTGATTAGATCATTGAAGGAAACACGGGCAAGGCCCTGCTCCTCCGTTATCTCATTCATCTGCTTCCGGGCGGCCACGGCCCGCTCCATCGAGAGGTCTGCTGTGAGATAAAAATGTGGCGACGTGAATTTACTTTCAGCAAGCCGTCTTGAAATCGCCTTGCGCATCTGTGAAATGGCGACAACTTCATATCCACCGTCGAGAAAGGTTTGTGACGAGGGGCTTCGTGTGGCTCCGCGTTCTGTCGGCGCTTCACCCGTTTCTAAAGACGGTGCACCAATTCGCGCCTCGATATCCTTTTTCACGATTCGACCTTCCGGACCGGTCCCCGTCACGGCCGCAAGGTCTATTCCATGATCATCTGCTAGCTTGCGTGCTAACGGGGATGACTTCAAGCGACCCGTTTGATCGGGTCGTTTCAATGCCCGTGTTTCGGCGGAAGACCTTTTCACCGCGGTCTGTTCAGTCGACGGTGCCTCGGCGGACCCCACAGACACCTCAGGTACCGGTTCCTCCTGGGACGGCTCAGTACCGGCATCAACCGGTTTTGCTGCAGCAACAGCCCCGTCGCCACTGCCGGCATAACGCGCGAGAAGATCGCTCACATCCTCTCCTTTACTTCCCAATACCGCAATCAAGCCACCGATGGGAACGGCAGCTCCCTCCTCGACAACTCGCTTGAGGAGCACGCCGTCATCATAGACCTCGAGATCCATCGTCGCCTTGTCCGTTTCAACCTGGGCGATTACATCACCAGCCGCTACTTCTTGGCCTTCCTCGGCCATCCAGGCCGCAACGACCCCCTCCTCCATGGTGTCGCTCATTTTCGGCATTTCGACAGGAATCGCCATTTGGAACGTGCCTCTAAATCGGTTTTCGTATTCTGATAGTGTATAAAATTTACAGATACATCACTTGTCTACACGCTTCGTAAGCGTCATCCTCACCAGGCATGTAGTACTCCATCAGGTTTTTCGCGAACGGTGCCGGAGTGTCCTTCGCGTTGATACGGGCGATCGGTGCATCCAGGTAATCAAACGCACGTTCCTGAATTTGGAACGTGATCTCCGCCGAGACGCCAGCAAACGGCGTACTCTCGTCAATGATCACGCACCGATTCGTTTTCTTGATAGACGACACGATCGAATCGATATCCAAGGGACGAATCGTCCGCGGGTCAATGACTTCGGCTGAGTAACCGTCAGCAGCCAGTCTTTCGGCCACTTGAAGAGCCACCCAGTAACTTTTCCCGTGAGCGATAATAGTGACGTCTTGCCCCTCCTTCGCGATCCGAGCCTTTCCGATGGGAATGAGGTAGTCCTCGTCGTCGGATACATCGCCCTTCATTCCATACATCACTTCACTTTCGAGAAATAAAACCGGATTGTCGTCTCGAATAGCCGTTTTCAGCAATCCCTTGGCGTCATCTGGATTCGACGGCGAAACTACCTTGAGTCCCGGGAGCGTAGCAAAAATGGATTCGGTCGAGGTGTTATGCGTGGCGCCGAGCTGACCGGCCGCACCGTTCGGACCGCGAAAGACGATGGGCACCCGGAACTGACCACCCGACATATAGCGGATCTTGGCGGCGTTGTTGATGATCTGATCGATTGCAACAAAAGAAAAGTTGAACGTCATGAATTCAATGATCGGACGAAGTCCACTCATCGCAGCTCCGATTCCCAATCCTGCAAATCCGTTCTCTGAGATCGGGGTGTCAATGACGCGCTTTGATCCAAATTCCGCGAGCATTCCTTCACTCACCTTATAGGCACCGTTGTATTCGGCAACCTCTTCTCCCATCAGGAAGATGGATTCATCTCGTCTCATCTCCTCCACCATCGCTTGCCGGATTGCTTCTCTAAATTGAAGTTCTGCCATTAATTTTGTCTATTCGATCCTGTGCACTTTGAATCAAAGCGTCCCCTGAACTACGCCAGGTACGGATAGTCGCTTTCCTCATAGATGTTTTCGTAAATCGCCTCCAACTCAGGAGCCGGGCTTTCTTCTGCATACTCGACGGCCTGAAGGACGACTTCTTTCACTTCCTCATCAATTTGATCCAGGGTTTTGATCGGTGCCAACTTGTTCTCAATAATGTATGCTTTCAGTCTGAGAATGGGATCCTCGTTTTTCTTCGAATCAAGCTCCTCCTTGGTTCGGTAGTTCATGGGATCACTCATTGAGTGACCTCGATACCGGTACGTTCGAATCTCAAGAATGGAAGGCTTCCCCTGCCGAGCCAGATCCGCATGAACCTGAATCGCCTTACACACGCTGAAAACATCCATTCCATCTACCACCGCCGCCGGCATGTGGTAGCTGACTGCGTGATGGGTAAACCGTGTTTCGGCAAATGCTCGATGAATCGCCGTACCCATGGCATACTCGTTGTTCTCGATAATGAGGATGGCGGGTAACTCGTAAAGTGACGCCAAATTACTTGCCTCGTGAACGGCCCCCTGCCCGACGGCGCCGTCTCCAAAATAGGTGAGGCAAATTCCGCCGTCTTCTTTGTACTTGTGAGCGAACGCAACCCCAACACCGACGGGTACGTGGGCGCCTACAATACCATGCCCGCCAAATAGGCGACATTCTTTTGAGAAGAAATGCATCGAACCGCCTTTTCCGCGGGAGCAACCTGTGATTTTTCCAAACAGTTCCGCCATGCACTCATTGGCCGACATACCAAGTGCAAGACCCAGTCCGTGATCGCGATAGGCTGTTATCACCGAATCCGACCCGACGTTTATGGCCGCCGCAGAACCGGTTGATATGGCCTCCTGGCCTATATAAAGATGCAAAAATCCCCCGATTTTCTGCTTCCCGTACATCTGTGCTGCGCGTTCTTCAAAACGCCTCTGTAGAAGCATGTTCTGGAACATCGATAGGACCTGATCATCACCCAGGTCCAAATCGCCGTGGGTGTATTTCCCTGCCGGATACGCTTCAAACGTGAGTGAAATATTGATCTCAGATGGAAAATCCGTGATAGCCGATGTGGGCTTCGGAGATTTCGTGGTACGTTTTCGCGTAGCCCTCCCCTCTGATTTCTGCGATGAGCGATCCGCCATGGTCTTGCTGCGCTGCTTCTCTTTTGCCATTCTTGATTGCTCTTGATGAATACGTACAGTGATTCGACGCGTCGAGTGCGAGGCTCAGGTCCGAAAGAACATGAATCACTACGCAGCCGACCACCGGCGAAAAGCATCCTATTTGGCCGATACAGGTCGGTATTGGTCTATTCTGGGTTCGCATGATACGACATATGACATTCAGATGTGCCCTGGTTAATCAGAACTTAATTCAGTTGTATTTACATGTCATGATATATTCGTTATTCACTTTCGGGCTGATACCTCTTGATTGGAACTTCCGATGCTTCGTTGATTCCGACAAAACAACTAACTTGTAACGTCTCCAATATATCTACCACTCATGTACATCGACGTTGAAGCAACAGAGTGATCTTTCCAAACAGCCGGAGTTTGATATTGAAGCGCTGCTGAAGGGCGATCAGAGGGCATTCGAGCAACTCGTCGTATCGGAGAGTCCCAGACTCTTCCGAGTTATCATGCGCATCCTCAACGACGAGGCCGAGGCCGAAAACATATTGCAAGAAACATTTCTACAAGCTTACCTGGGTTTGGACACCTTCAGAAAGGAGTCCAAGTTCACGACATGGCTTTATGCCATCGGGATTAACCTTGCCAGAGCATCTCTTCGTAAATCGAGGCGACTCAGTTCGTTGGACGAGCACGATGTCGATCGACTACAACCGACGTTTTCGCGTGGGATGTTCGCGCAAACCTTTGAAAAATGGAATCCCCAGCAGCTTGCTGAGAAATCCGAACGGCAACGCATCGTTCATGAGGCCATCAATCAGTTACCGCACGAATACCGAGCAGTGGTTATCCTTCGTGATATCGAGGAACTCTCGACAGAAGATGTCTCTAAGATGCTTGATATCAGTGGTGGAGCCGTTCGCGTACGCCTTCACCGAGCCCGACGGGCCCTTCGAACGTTATTGGAAACTCATTTCCGAGATTGAAAATATGCTCGATTGCTAGACTCCAGTACTAGAGTCAATCGCTCCACTCAATCGCTAGACTCAATTGATAGACGAGATCGCAGAATTATGAACCGATTTAAAATGATATTTCGTCCTTTCATGCGCGGGCCGTCTTGCGAGGACGTGAATCAATTCCTGTGTGAATACATGGAAGGAACGCTTCCTGAAAAAACCCAGACAAAGTTCCAGGCTCACCTCAGCAATTGTCGCGATTGCTTCTCCTACTTCGAGCAATACAAAGCCACGATCGAGTTGCTAAACGAGCAGGACGACATCAGCGTACCAAACCAGCTCGTTGAGCACACACTCGAATTCCTGAAGGCAAATATTTCGAGCAATTAGGCACTTCAAGAAGAATTCCGTCTTCACACGTTGACGATTTGTTGGTTCGCTCTTCCCCTGGGAGCCTCTGGGAACGATTTTGCGATTTGGCGCATACGGAAATCTTCCGTTTATTCGTCCATTCAACTGAGAATCCAACCGCCGGTAACTTGGACAGCGATTCCTCTCGTCAAAAGACGCTTGTCATTATTCCCACCTTTAACGAGGCTGAGAATATTGCCGTGGTTATTTCTGTGATCATGGGTCTCCCTGATGACCTGAGTATTCTCGTCGTCGACGATGCGTCCCCGGACGGAACATCGCGTTTGGTAGAGGCAGCCGCCAAGGAGTTTCCCGGTCGTGTGCATCTACTTGAGCGAGCGGGAAAACTGGGTCTGGGAACCGCCTACGTTGAAGGTTTCAAATTCGCGTTGGCTGAGGGATTCGAGTTTGTCTGTGAGATGGACGCCGACCGTTCCCATGATCCAAAAGATTTGCCGCGACTCATCATGCCGGTCGCTACGGAGAAAGCTGATCTGGTCGTGGGTTCTCGCTATATCGGCGGAGTTCGAATCATGAATTGGCCTCTTTCCAGACTCGTTCTGTCGTTTAGCGCCGGGATATACACTCGGCTGATCACAAGATTACCCGTTCAGGATGTCACCTCTGGTTATAAGTGCATCCATCGGCGGGTACTCGAGGCCATTCCGCTGGACCGGGTTAAGTCGAACGGGTACTCCTTTCAAATAGAGATTAACTATCGGGCTTGGAAACTGGGGTATCGCATTGTCGAAGTGCCCATTGTCTTTACGGAGCGCACTGACGGCGATTCGAAAATGAGCAAGGCGATCATGCGCGAGGCGGCATTAAAAGTCTGGGAACTCCGCCTGCGTTCGATTTTCCGAAGGCTCTAGCGTCCGAATCAGGGATTCACGGGATCCTCCCCTCCGCGTAGGATCACCGACCGTATCTTCGTGTCAGAGTTCATAGCCGCGAATTTTTTACAGGAATCGGAGTTTATGTACAATAATCTCACTCCCCCTTCCGACGGAGAAACGATTTCAAAGGACAGCGACGCCTTACGCGTTCCCGACCATCCCGTGATTCCCTTCATTGAAGGAGATGGTATTGGGCCAGACATCTGGAGAGCTGCGCAACACGTTTTCGATCAAGCGGTCGAAAAGACCTACGGGGGATCCCGAAAAATTGTCTGGTTCGAAGTGCTTGCCGGTGAAAAAGCGTTCGAAAGAACCGGAGAATGGTTACCAGAGGACACACTGGCTGCGATCGCCCATTATGTGGTCGCCATTAAGGGACCTTTGACTACGCCCATCGGAGGCGGTATTCGGTCGCTCAACGTGGCCCTGCGGCAAAAATTGGATCTTTTCGCTTGCGTCCGCCCAATACAATATTTCGACGGTGTACCCTCTCCTGTCAAGAGACCGGAATTGATTAACATGATGATTTTCCGGGAAAATTCCGAAGACATCTACGCCGGCATTGAATATGCCGAGGGAACAGATGAGGTAAAGCGGCTCGTTTCATTCCTGCAAGACGAGTTGGGTGCCTCGACGATCCGATTTCCGGATACGAGTGGAATCGGAATCAAACCGATCTCGAAGGATGGTACGCGCCGACTGGTTCGCGCGGCCATTCAGTATGCCATCGACGCGAAAAAGGACAGTGTCACGCTCGTGCACAAGGGAAACATTATGAAATTCACTGAGGGTGCATTTCGCGACTGGGGATATGAACTGGCAAAAGAGGAATTTGGTGCTAAAGAGTGGAACGGAGGCCCCTGGTGTAAACTTCCGAATGGTACTGTAATCAAGGATGTCATCGCCGACGCGTTCCTGCAGCAAATTCTGACGCGTTCGGCTGAATACGACGTCATCGCCACCATGAACCTGAACGGCGATTACATTTCCGATGCCCTCGCCGCGCAGGTTGGTGGGATCGGAATCGCGCCGGGTGCGAATATTAATTACGAGACAGGACTGGCGATTTTCGAAGCAACCCACGGAACAGCTCCCAAATACGCGAATCAGGACAAGGTCAATCCCGGCTCCATCATTCTGTCCGGTGAGATGATGTTCCGATACATGGGATGGAATGAGGCTGCAGATCTGATCGTCTCGTCGCTCGAGAAAACGATCGCCCAGAAACGAGTGACGTACGATTTCGAGAGATTGATGGACGATGCTACACTCTTGAAGTGCAGCGAATTCGCCGATGCCATGGTAGGAAATATGGGGTAAACGATCCCATTAAACTGGAACCGCGACTTTCCGTCTCTGGCCTACTTCCTCCAGCAGATCGTCGTATTGATCCACGTGCTGGCTCCATTCCAGATGTTTTGATATCCCCTTCAGCGTCGATAGCGGTAAAGGCTTCTCTTTCCCGCTGAGAATCTTTTTCATGATGGAAAATAGATCTTCATCGTCCTCGTACAGGATAGGTGCGTGAAGGAGTGGCCGGTGAAGCGACGTCGGGACGAGCTCCGGATACGAAAGCCGATCTGGCAATAGCGGATGACAACCGCAATAAATCGCCTCCAGCATTGCGATACCGAAGAACTCATGGATCGACGTGGATATCACGATGTCGGATCGGTGGAGCAGCTTACTGTACTCGGCGAAGTCCTCAGCGTATCCGTAGTGCAGAATTCGCTCGGCGTAACGCTCGAAAGCTCGTTCGAACTCGACCGGTAGCACCTCAAAATGTTCACCGGCTAGAATCAGTCGGAACGTATATCCGGCATCATCCAGTCGGTTCATGAGGCGGAAAAATGCCTCCGGACGCTTGTCGTACTCCCATCGCTGATTCCAGAGAACAATCGGCGGTCGCATCCCGGAACCCCACGCATGTTGAGTGAAGTCGGTGGCATACTTGTCGTGGTCATACAGTTTCATCCCCAGATGCAAAACAGAGCACCGTTCTCGGATCTGAGCAGCCGTTTTCAGGTGCGTATAGTCTGGAAATTGACGAAGAAGACCGGGCATGGCCTCCATGAACTCATCGTAGTGATACTGCGAGTTGAATAGCACATGGTCAGCCGCCAGACACGAGAGGTAATTGATGTATGCATATGTGAAGTCCCGTTCTTGACCTTCTTGCAACGGATACGTCAGCTGATTCTCATGCATGTACAGAACGACAGGGACATCCGAATAAAAACGACGCGTAAATGCCAGAAAGGCCGGTAAATTGACCATGTCGGTCGCGAAGATTACGTCGGGCTTGTCGCCTTTCCTGGCGAGTTCCTCAGCCTTGCGGGCCAAGGTCACAGCCCCACCATGCATCCGCCATTTCCAGAATCGGGCCGTCATGGTCACGGCATTGAATTCGTGACGGCTGTATTTCATCAGGCCATCAAGAAAGGCCTTGTGTGAGCCGCCGTACCAGGGTTCAAGCGCGAGTACGTTCATCCGGATATATCCCGTTTAAGGCGATGGCCGAAGAAGCGATCAGTCATCTTTCGAGTCACTTTCTACGCCATCGAAACCGCCTTCCTCTTCCTCTGTGGCGGGTCGAACGATCGAAACGGCGCGAATCTGCAATTTCGCGCGAAGCTCAGGATCCAGAACTTCGGCCGCCGTCAGCAACGCTTCATCACCTGGTCCGAGGTGGATGTCGCGGGTTTTCATGGCAATCTCAACGGAATATGTATTCGTATTCTTGATCAACATTCCTTTGCGTTTTCTCGTTGCCATAACTGTACGCTCACCGTTACCAAATATTGTCTGGTGTCCTCTAATAGCACCTTGGCATTATACAACTTTTGAACATCTCGTGTATCTGAGTCCCCTCACATATTGTCGTTCCAGACATCATTTTGCGGGATCCTCATCCAATCGCTTAGTGCTGCCCATCTATCCGGCGATCGGAAGAAGTAGTCACTCAGAACACTCGCTACCACATTGATATTTCCAACAACGTGTGCGGGATGTGGACTCGTCTCCAGCCTCTCTGCGATTCCTGTCTGTACTTTTTGCCGCTCCATTCTCGAACGACCCCGGGAAGACGACGTGCGACTGATTCTGGATGAGGCTGGAATGCTGCAGAACCTTGAGCACGCTGTATCGCTGTGGTATTACGACATGGGCGGACCTGTCAGAACACTGCATCGGAGACTCAAATTCAGAGAGGGATATCGATTGGGCCGAACCCTCGGAAGAGCTATTGCCCAGCAACTACTCGCAGTGGCCGGTGCGGGACAGAAACGTGTTCCGGACCTGATCGTCCCAGTCCCACTGCACCCCATACGTGCGCTCGAGCGGGGATTCAATCAGTCTGAAGCTCTGGCTGAGGGAATTGGAATTGAACTTGGAGCGAGTGTTTCTCCAAACGCTCTCGGTCGAAGGAGCCTGACGAGCTCGCAGGTTCAACTCAGTCGTGCCGAGCGGTTGAAAAATCTTTCAGGCGCGTTTTCGCTTGCGAGTGCAGAAAAGATGCTCGGTCGGCATGTTTTGATAGTCGACGACGTAATTACAACGGGGGCTACCATGTTAGCGGCTATCGATGTGTTGGAGGGAGCGCCGGTCGAGCGGTGCAGTGTGGCCAGTTTAGCTCTCGTACGTCCGACGTGACGGCTACCGAAAGTCCTCTACGTTGATCGAATCATCACAGGACGCGGCTTCGCCTGCGTCGTTGGTCGCCACAATGACGATCTGACCGTCGACGCTAGCTTGCTGAATGATCGCTTGAATGAGTTCCACGCCCTTAGCATCCAGATTTGCACTTGGCTCATCGAGTAAGAGGATCGGCGGTTCGGTGAAGAGGGCGAAAGCAAACCGGAGCCGCTGCTTCATACCCGAAGAAAACGTACCAACCGGGTCGTCTGCCCTTGAGCTCAGCTCAACTTTTTCAAGCACTCGGGAAATGCGATCTTGAAATGAGCTGATCCTGCGTGCCTTCGCCACGAACCGCAGGTTTTCGCGGGGCGTGAAAGCATCGTAGAGATTTAGATATGGCGCGACCAGGCCGACATGCATGGGTCTTTCCTCTTCGGAGATCTCGCTATTTCCGACCGACAAATAGACTGCGCCACGTGTTGGTCTCATCACGCCGGCCAATATCCGGATGAGTGTAGATTTTCCAGACCCGTTTGACCCTGTTATGGCTAGCGTGCGCTCCGGGGTAGCCTCGATGGATAACCGCTGAAAGAGAACGCGTCGACCAAAACGCTTGCCTATATTTTCGGTCCGAAGTTGATGCATTGGTCATCTTGTTGGCTCAGCCATGACTCGGAAAGTCGGCGAAAACGAATTCACGTTTAAGAATAATGATCAGAAGGAATCCACCTCTCGATACACATCGATAACTGCTCGTTCCCCGGCTGTGCCAGATAGTGAATTACCATCTTCCATACCCAAAATTCCGGAAAAGCCTTTCTCGTGGATGTGTTGAAAAACGTTAAAGAGTGGGATGCTAGACGAATATAGAAGAGAAATCGGGCTTATTCTCTCAGAACGAGTTGCCAAAAGGCGGCTTGTTCGTCTGCACTCGGTTGATTGAGAGGCCGGACGAGTCGAAATCCTACGAATGGAGAGTCTGTGTTCCACCAAAAGCTCTTGGGGATCTGTGGATCTCTGCGCTTCCAATTCAAATTAGACTCCATCCGTGCTGTACATCGCACCTCCGATGAGCCATCATTATACGCACCGCCGCGGACGGTTCTAGGATGGAGTCGATCTGGACGTCTCCACGGATTGAGCCCTTCAGTTGATTCTATTGACGTATAAAATGATTTGTCATACTGATCAAGCGTCCACTCTGCTGCATTACCGAGCATATCGTGAATCCCGAGTGCGTCGGCCGTTCGGGTCCCTACTTTTTTCAGTTCTGCGCCTGAGTTGCTCTTATACCAGCTTACTTCCTGAAGCGCAGATTCGTCAAGATCGCCATTCCCGCCGGCCTTGCACGCAAGTTCCCACTCGGTTTCGGTCGGCAGTCTAAAAAACTCACCAGTTTTTTCGGATAGCCACTTGGCATAATGCAACGCGCCCCACTGGGTCATACCTACGGCCGGAAACCCGGGGCCGCTCATTCCGTGCGCCGGATCTTCGTAGGGTGTGCTCGGTCGGGCAATGGCGTCTACGTCCATTCGGCGTCCTTCGACGGCTGTCGAATCGCTGTCTCGACCGGCGTATCGGAATAGTACATACTCATCATGTGTGACTTCATACCGTCCAATCTGAAACGTGTCGACGGTCACGTCTACTTGTGGGATTTCGTCTTCGTCCGCTCCATCAGTGCTGTCCGGACTCCCGAGCTTGAATTCGCCGCCGGAAACAGCAATCATTTCAAATGATATTGCGCTTCCCGGAATGCGGTACCGAGTAATTTCTCCAGAAACCGATTCTTGCACTTCATTTTCAACACGACTCTCGGGACCGCGGGTATCTGACCCTCGTGTGGACGTTCTTTCGTTGGAGCGTCCATGGACCTGCGTTGAGCTACAGCTTCCAAGCTGAAGGAGAACAACCGCGGATGTTATCAATCTGATTGTGGAAGGCAATCGCATGGGACAAGATACTGTGATCAGTCATCGGGTGGAATAGTGAGTCCAATCGGTTGAACATAGAACAGCGCCATGGCAAATGTAGGTCGGGAGCACGGAATACTATCCTGTAGCACGATATACTTTTTAGCGAAACAAAGTGTGCTCCGGATATGCTACGGCTGAAGTAACTACTCTTTTTGGAGAACAGCCAGTGTCATTCGACTTGTACTTACCAACCGGTCCTCAGAATCTCTTATCTTCGCTTCCCAGACTTGGGTCTTTTTCCCCAGGTGTACGGGACGCGCAATGCCTACTACCATCCCGCTCGTAGCACGGCGGATATGATTGGCATTAATTTCTATCCCGACGCAGTACTGATTTTCCTCCACTGTGCAGTGGGCAGCGGTGTTGCCCAGTGTTTCTGCCAACGCAACCGATGCTCCCCCATGCAGCAGTCCAAGAGGCTGGGTAGTTCTCTCGTCTACCGGCATCCTGGCTCTTAAAAAATCGTCACCGATCTCAACGAATTCGATTCCAATGTGTGAGATCATACAGTTCTCACTGAACCGATTCAGCCATTCAATATCGAATGACCGCTTCCAAATAGATTCTGGCCTTGTCGTCTTGCCCACGTGAATTTCTGGTGTTCGAATCGATCGCGGTTAAGTCTGAATAATACCCGGATTGAATCGCGGAATGTCAGGGTTGTGATCTGCCATCTCGATGCCGGTCGAGAGCCACCGTCTGGTCCAAAGCGGATCGATCAGCTCGTCAACCCATAATCTTGCCGCAGCATAGTATGGCGACGTCTGACGATCGTAGCGATCTTGAATTTCGCTGAGCAGGGCTACATTCTGTTCGTCTGATAGAGCCTCTCCTTCTCGCTCTCGCTTCGTCGACTGGATTTGCATGAGGGTTTCCGCTGCTTGAGCTCCTCCCATTACGGCAATCCGGGCTGTCGGCCAAGCGAGAATCAGACGCGGGTCGTAGGCTCGCCCACACATCGCATAGTTGCCAGCGCCGTATGAATTCCCTACGATCACCGTGAACTTGGGTACCACGCTGTTGGCTACAGCGCTCACCATTTTCGCACCATCTTTGATGATTCCACCGTGCTCCGCTCTGGACCCTACCATGAACCCGGTGACATCCTGGAAAAACACGAGAGGAATCTTTTTCTGATTGCAGTTCATGATAAAGCGCGCGGCTTTCTTTGCGGAATCTGAATAGATCACGCCGCCTGCCTGCATTTCATCGACGCGAGACTTGGCGCCTCCTTTTGCCCGAACTACCAGTCGCTGATTGGCAACGATTCCTACGCTCCATCCGTCGATTCGGGCATAACCGGTTAAAATCGTCTGCCCGTACCCCTCCTTATATTCGGTCCAGGATTCGGCATCGATCACTCTGGAAAGCACGTCTTCCATATCGTACGAGGCGACGGAAGACTCTGGAATCAGACCGTACAAATCCTCGGAGGCAAATTCCGGATCTACGGACTCAATTCGATCAAAACCAGCCTTTGTGGGCTCTCCCAGTCTGCCGATCAACTCTCGAATGGTCGTGAGACATTCGTCATCATCGGCCATCTGATAGTCCGTGACTCCCGAGATCTGCGAATGCGTGGCTGCGCCGCCCAGTGTTTCCTTGTCCACGGTCTCGCCTATCGCCGCCTTGACCAGAAACGGCCCTGCGAGAAATACCGACCCTGTGCCCTCGACGATCAAGGCCTCGTCACTCATAATCGGGAGATAGGCACCCCCGGCGACGCAACTCCCCATGATCGCGCTGATTTGAGGCACTCCAAGACTGGACAGAACGGCGTTATTTCGAAATATCCGACCGAAATGGTCTTTGTCAGGAAATATTTCGTCCTGCATAGGTAGATACACGCCCGCCGAATCCACCAGATAGACGATGGGTATCCGATTTTCCAGCGCCAGCTCCTGGGCCCGGAGATTTTTTTTTGCCGTCATCGGAAACCAGGCGCCCGCCTTTACCGTGGCGTCATTTGCAACGATTATGCAAAGTCGACCGGACACCCTCCCAAGACCCATTACCGTACCAGCCGACGGGCATCCTCCGTCTTCCTCGTACATGCCGTAGGCAGCGAACGTCCCAATCTCCAGAAATTCGCTCCCTTCATCCAGCAATGTCGAAATACGCTCCCGCGCCAGGAGTTTTCCTCGCTTGTGCTCCCTTTCCTGTCGCTTTTTCCCACCGCCCTCAGCCACCTCTGCACGGCGACGTCCCAGTTCACCGATTAATTCAGCAAAGAATTCGGTCCGAGTTTTGACCGACGCGTCACTGAGATTGAGCTCGCTTCCAAGTCCAGTTTTTCTAGGCATACTGAATCTGTAACTGATAGAACCCAAAAAGCCCGCGCCTGGAGGCCGGGCCAATCTGACTCATAAGACCGGGGAATCCTGGCTAGAGAAGCGCCGTAATTTTCTGAACAATTTCAGACTTTTCTTCGCCGGTCCGCTCGTTAATCAAGGCCACCATTTTTCTCAAATCGCCGCGAGCTTTCTTCAGTTCTGCAACCGTAAATTCTTGCTCACTCCAAATGGTCTGGATCTGCGTCATTACTCGCGCCCAGCTTTCGTTCATCGCGTCCGTTGCCATGAGTCCTTGTTTTATCTACTAACAGAAATTGAGGTTATTGGTACACTGTTCACCCGGTGGAGTTTCGAACAACTACGTAAATGAGAGTCTCAGGGCCAAACCTGTTCAAGACGAATCGCTTATGACGAATCTCGTTAGAACGAGCCTCTCTCTGAGAAAACCACGCTAGGACGAACCGTGCACGGCCGACGATTCGGCCGTCACCTCGTCATCCCCCCAGGCTGGTTCCCTGTCTGGAATCACAGCGTTCAACCCGTACTCTTCAAGCGTGAACGAGTCTACCTGAATGGTGTCGTTACGAGCAATCTCAGCATTCTTTACCTGTTGGGCATCCTCCGATGAGATTAACTGTTTTTCAACGGCCTCGTTCATCATGTCCTCAAGTGTTCCTCGTTGAATCGTTCTCGATCGCGCCGCCTTCCTTACTAATGAAACGATCGGTTCCGCTGCTACGCTAAGCTCCATGGCATGATCAAGCCGGGATACAGGCCAATCGTTCTCGACGGGCAAGTGGATACCGGATGTCAGTCTGTCGCGTTGCGGTCCTGGCGTCTGAAGAATCACGGCCACTTGATGCCCCGTGCGATCGTCTGGTCGACTGCTGATCCGGTTCATTCGGGAAATAAGTCCGAGCGGACCCCTCATCAGCCAGGTCAAGCCCGGGATCTTCAGGTTTGCATATATCTGCTCAAACGAAGCCTGTATTTCCGAAAAGGCATAACTCATGCTCCATCGAACGAGCGGGAGATCTTCTGTCGGTCGCCCATCTGCTTCAAACCGACGGAGCGTAGCGACGGCCAGAAACATCCATGAAAAGATGTCGGCAAAGCGGCCCGTCAGTTTCTCTTTTCTCTTGAGATCTCCACCCAGCGAAAACATCGAGAGGTCAGCCCAGAACGAAAACTTCGCTGACACCCACGCAAGTTTTCGAAAATACTTGGATGTAGGTCCGCCCACCGGAGCTGACGCGAGTCGTCCTCTGGTTAACGTAAGCCCGATAAGTCGGAAGAAATTTCGGACAACCATGCCGACGTGACCCCAAAACGAGGTGTCAAACGCTCGCACATCCCGGTCACGAAGTGCGTTGATTTCCTTCAACACGAACGGGTGGGACCGAATGGCTCCCTGTCCGAAGATCATAAGCGTTCGCGTTAGAATATTTGCACCTTCTACGGTGATTGCAATCGGCGTATTGATATATGCATGCGCCAGCACATTGCGGGGACCACGAGAAATCGCATTCCCGCCGAGAATATCCATGCCGTCGAGAATGGCTTTTCGGAACAGCTCCGTCGTATTGTATTTCATAATCGCCGTGACGACAGCCGGTTTACCGCCTTTGTTCAGTATCCCATTGGTGTATCGACGGGCTGCATCCATGATGTACGTGAATGCGCCGATTCGAGCGAGCGGCTCTTCGATTCCCTCAAATTTGCCGATTGAGAGTCCAAATTGTTTCCTGACGACTGCGTGGGCTCCTGCCACCCGAGCTACCATCTTTGAACTGAATGTACTAACAGCTGGAAGCGATATCCCTCGCCCAGCCGCCAGTGATTCCATCAACATTCCCCATCCCTTGCCGGCACCATCAATTCCTCCAATTATGGCCTCTTCCAGAGGAACAACAACATCTCGACCAATCGTGGGGCCGTTGTGGAAGGGAATTCCCATCGGATCGTGACGCCGACCTGCCTCAACACCAGGTGTATCCGTTTTGATCAACGCACAAGTAATTCCCAGATCAGTGCCTTTTCCAAGGAGGTTTTCCGGGTCCGTCATTTTGAAGGCAAGGCCCAGTACCGTGGCTACGGATACGAGTGTGATGTACCGCTTTTCCCAATTCAGACGGAGATACAATTGACCGTCTTCACCTCGAAATACAACACCTGTAGACTGGATGGCTCCGGCGTCTGAACCCGCGCTGGGCTCTGTTAAAGCAAAGGCCGGGATATCCTCGTGGCGCGCAAGCCGAGGCAGATAATAATCCTTTTGGGCTTTCGTACCGTAATGAATCAGAAGTTCGGCAGGCCCCAATGAATTCGGTACCATAACCGTAATGCCCAGAACAGTATTTGTCGCACTCACTTTCCCGACAACGGCGCTGTTCGCCGAAGCAGAGAATCCAAGCCCCCCGTACTCCTGAGGAATAATCATCCCGAAGAACCGGTGCTTCTTCATGACTTCCCATGCTTCGGGCGGCAGGTCCTTCCGAAGAAAAACGTCCCAATCACGAACGACATTGCAGAGTTCTTCAGCCGGTCCGTCCAAAAATTCCTGCTCTTCAACCGTCAGGCCGGGGAAATCCTCCTCCATCATTCGCTTAAAATCCGGCTTTCCGGAGATCAGCTCGCCCTCTACCCACACGGTTCCGGCATCAATGGCCTCCTGCTCCGTCTGAGATATTGACGGCATGAATTTCATCTTCTCGATCAATCCAATGAGGCCTCGAGACACCACTCGCCTGACTGGGGGCAATCCGAAAATAAACGCAAACACGCCCAACACCGTCCAAGCCCAGCTCCCCGCACCGAATCCGTACATGACGAGGGCGATGAGTAGGATCCATACACGGACACCGACTCCTGTGTAACCCGCCGTGAACAGTACCAGAATAATTGCGAGAACGGCCGCCCATACCGGAAGCATACTCAGGAAGTTGTAAAAAGGCAGATTCATGTTGATTATCAATTTATGCGTCGATCATTTCATCGATAATTGCGTTGGTCAATTATCGTCGGGATCGATTACGCTGTCAGGTTTTCGATGACTCCAGCCGCACCCATTCCACCACCTATACACATTGTGCAGAGCCCATAGCGGACACCGCGTCTCCGCATTTCATGGATGAGGGTTGTGGTGAGTTTTGCGCCGGTACACCCTAACGGATGTCCCAGAGCTATAGCACCACCGTTTACATTGACGATCGATTCGTCCAGGCCCAATTCACTAATTACTGCCAGAACCTGGGATGCAAAAGCTTCATTCAGCTCCACGAGCCCGATATCCTTGAGCTCAAGCCCAGTCTGTTTCAGCACTTTGGGAATGGCTTCAATAGGCCCGATTCCCATGAGACCGGGCGCAACACCTACTACGGAAAATCCTGCCAACCTTGCCATTGGCTGAACATCCAGCTCCTTGAGTCGCCTTTCGCTCAGAAGTACCGTCGCAGCGGCGCCATCGGACATCTGCGAGGTGTTTCCGGCCGTAACGGTTCCCCCGGCTCGAAAAACTGGCTCCAGTTTGCCAAGTGCCTCGATACTCGTATCGGATCGGGGGCCTTCGTCGTTTTTCAGTTCTCTCGTATTTCGCTGAACCGATCCGCTAACGAAGACGGCCTCTTCAATCCTATACGGAATTATTTCCTCCTCGAAGCGCCCGGTCTGAATGGCATCAGTAGCCCGCTCATGAGATTGAAAGGAAAATCGATCCTGCTCCGCTCTCGAGATGTCATACTTCTCGGCTACATTTTCCGCCGTATTCCCCATAGAAACATAGGCATCCATTTCAGTCTCAAGCAGGCCAGGATCGGGTTGGAAATAGAACCCGCTCATCGGAATGAGACTCATGGATTCCGTACCCCCTGCGACGACGGTGTCAGCAAATCCTGTTGAAATCGCCTGCGTGCCGAGTGCTATTGTCTGCAACCCGGAGGAACAGAATCGATTGATAGTTGCTCCAGGGACGGAATCCGGTAGACCTGCCCGAAGGGCCACGATGCGACCCATGTTCAATCCCTGGGCTCCTTCCGGCATGGCGCAGCCAATGAGAACGTCATCCACCATGGCACCTTCCAATCCTGGTACACGGTTAATCGCTTCACGGACAACCGTAGCGCCCATCTCCTCGGGACGCACATTTCTCAGACTTCCCCTCTTGGCTCTCCCAACAGGTGTTCTGACGGCGCTGACGATATATGCAGTTGAGTTCGATTCCATCGGGTTAGTTTCGCAGCGGTTTATTGTGCTCAAGAATATTTTGAATGCGTTCCTGGGTCTTCTTCTCGCCAAGGAGAGACATGAAAACCTCTCGTTCCAGATCGAGCAGGTAGTTTTCGTCCACACTCGTTGACCCGGGCAGATCACCTCCCGTGAGTACTGTTGCCAAATCTCGAGCGAGCCGAAAGTCGTAATCAGTGATGAATTTCCCCTGATGAAACTGGTAAGCCATCACTTCCAGCGCCGCGCGTCCCGGCGAACCGAGAACGGTGATGAGTTCGCCTGAGAAAGGAGGCAGGTATCCTTTTTCTGAGAGACGGATGACCTCCTGCTTTGCAACTTCGAATCTCCTCTCCGGCCGCATAACAATGGATGCGTGGAACGGGAAATACCCCATTTCCTGTGCTTCTCTTGCGCTTGTGGAAACTCGCGCCATTGCGATTTGCTCAAAATACCGAGCAAGAGACGCCTGAATTTCATTATCGAATCCATTGGGGGCATGGGAGGCGGCCAGTGCCGCCAGCCTGGTCGAACCGGTTCCTGCTGGAATCAGGCCGACACCCAGCTCAACAAGGCCGATATAGCTTTCGGCGGCAGCAACTGAAGTGGGAGCGGCAAGAACCAGTTCGCATGCTCCTCCCAAAACACGCTGATGCACCGCCACAGCGATCGGCTTTACCGAATAACGAACGCGCTGAATGGCTCCCTGAAACTTGCGAACCGCCTCTTCGATGATTGAGAATTTTCCTTCCAGTAACGCCGCAGCGACTTCTCCCAGATTTGCGCCTACAGAGAAGTTGGATCCCTCATTCCCGATCACCATTCCTCGGATATCCGAATCCCCTTCTATTCGATCGACGGCTTCAACGAGACCGTTGACGACCCCCGCACCCAGTGTGTTGGCTTTGGACCGGAATTCGTAAAGCACGACACCCGCTCCCATATCTATCAGTGCGGCATCCGGACTCTCCCAGATAGTACGATTGGGCACGGCCCGGAGCTGCGAAAGCGGTTTTTCATCGTTTGGAACGATCGCTTCGATCCTGGCCCGCTGTGCTGGAACGAATACCGTCAGCGGTTCGGTCGATGTATCGTAGAATGACGTCGGACCCTCGCCTGACATCTCCTGAATCCATTCGGGGAGACCAATCTGAGCTTTGTTCATCGACTCGACGACGTTTTCAAATCCCAGCACGTCCCACGTTTCAAAAGGACCAAGCCTCCAGCCAAAGCCCCATCGAATCGCGTTGTCGACATCTGCGGGAGAGTCGGCAATTTCCGGAATACGACGAGCGGCGTACGCCATAGTCTCGAGTATCGTCCGTCTGAAAAAGATCCCGGACCTGGAATCTGATTCGAAAAGTGATCTCAAACGAGCCGTGAGGCCCCCTTGATTTTTCAGCTCGCCGAGTGAAGGCAAATTCAGTTCAGCCGCCGCCTGATATGATTTTGTATTCATATCAAAAGACAGAATATTGCGGCCCACCTTTTGATAAAATCCTGCCTTGGTTTTCGACCCCAGATGCCCCTCTTCAACGAGTTGATTCAAAAATTCCGGTAACTTGAACAGCTCTCTCGATTCGTCGTCCGGGACGGCTTCATAGAGATTGTCAATTACCGACTTCATCACGTCCAGTCCAACGACGTCGGCGGTTCTAAACGTGGCTGATTTTGGACGGCCAACAAGAGTACCCGAGAGAGCATCAATTTCTTCGATCGAATACCCCCCCGTGGTCTGTTCCCGCATCGCAACAAGCATCGAATAAATGCCGACGCGGTTTCCGATGAAATAAGGTGAGTCTTTCGCGAGAACCACACCCTTACCCAGGTGAATTCGGCTGAACGAAGCCACTCGTTCAACCACGTTCCAGTCGGTATCCGGCGTCGGAACGATTTCCAACAGCGGTAAATACCGGGGAGGATTGAAAAAGTGAGTGCCGAGAAGTCGAGCACGAAACGCGTCGGACCGACCCTTTCCCAGATCTGCGATGGGAATACCGCTTGTATTTGACGATATGACCGTGGAGCTGCCTGTGACCTGTTCCAAGCGTTGCATCACGGATTCCTTCACGTCTCGGCGCTCCAGAACCGCTTCGATCACCCAATCGACACCTCCCAGATCTTCAAAATGGGTGTCGAAATTCCCAAGTTGGATTCTATTAGCGGCGGCGGCCGTGAAAAGTGGATTCGGACGTAGCCGAAGCATTTTTTTGAATCCGGATTCGACAATAGCGTTCGGGTTGTCTCCATCTTTCGGCGCAGTGCTCTCAGGCGCAATATCAAGGAGAAGCACGGACACACCGGCGTTGGCCAGGTGCGCAGCGATCTGGCTTCCCATGGTGCCCGCGCCGAGCACCGCTACTTTCGTGAAGGGACGGTGCCTGCGGGCCCGATCCCAATCGATGGTTCGTATTTGCTTGCTCCCACTGCTCATTCGTTAACCTCCGGATGCATGTTCACGTTGTTCTCCTCCTTCTCGCCTTCGTACATCGCTTCGATTTGATCGGCATACATTGAGTTGATCGCTGTCCTCCGAACCTTAAGCGTCGGAGTCAGGAGACCGTTTTCGATCGTCGCCACGTCAGGGATAAGTACAAATTTGTTGATCGTAGACCAGTGGGCTACGCCATCATTGGCGCGGTCTACCAGTTTCTGGAATGCCGCAACGATTTTCGCCTCTTCGAGCAGTCCGTGAAAATTGGTTCTGGATTTTATTCGGAAAGTATCTGCTAGAGACAAGACGGCGGATTCGTCCGGAAATATGAGAGCCGTGGCATACCTATATCCCGCACCAACCACGACGGCCTGTTCGATAAGAGGTGATGCGGACATTTTGTTCTCGAGTGGCTGAGGAACCACATACTTCCCGGTAGAAAGCTTGAACAGATCCTTTTTTCGATCTGTGATAGTGAGGAATCCATCATCCGTCAATGTCCCGATGTCTCCCGTATAAAACCAGTTTTCCTCAGAGATTACGTCTTTTGTGAGCTGTTCGTCTCGAAAATATCCAGCCATCACGTGCGGCCCTCTGGTAAGGATCTCTCCATCATCCGCGATCATAACCTCAACCCCGTTGAGAACCTGTCCAACAGTCCCGGGGCGATTATTTCCCGGTCTGTTGAAAGAGATCACTGGACTGGTTTCTGTCAGGCCGTATCCCTGTAGAATAGGAATCCCTGCATTTTCGAATACCTGGCAGATTTCTTCACTCAGTGCTGCGCCACCACTAATAAGAAACTTAAGCCTTCCTCCCAGGACAAGTCGCCATTTCGCATAGACCAGCTTGTCGGCAACACTCACTTTTGAACGCCTCCAGAATGAGGACTTTTCGGCTGCATCACCGTTCTGAGAAAGGCGGACGCCCCATCGAGCGATTCGCCCTTTAAAGCCGGGCGTTTTTCCGGAGCGCTCCAGGATCCGCGCATATACCTTTTCCAGAACGCGCGGCACGGTGATCAGCATCGAAGGATGGACGTCAGCTAGATCTCGAACCAGGTCGTCCGGTGTCGAAAAGTATAAGCTCGACCCCTGCGAGAGGGCCAGATAGTAGTTGGTCCTTGCAAACACATGGGTAAGCGGTAAGAATGAAAGGAGTGTTTCTCCTTCGCGACCCGAACGGTATCCCACCAGTCCCTCGAACGCGCTCAGCGCATTGTAACTGATGTTTTCATGCGTCAGCATGACGCCCTTCGGCCGCCCTGTGGTTCCACTCGTGTAAATGATGGTGGCAAGGTCGTTCGGTTCTAAACGGTCAGATAGTTGCCGGACCAGCATGGGCTCCTTTTCGATGGCTGCACGCCCCAATTCTCTGATGTCCGGGAGCGAAGTGACTGTGATTCGTTCAGGCACCTCGCCTTCTTGTGGCTTGTCGGAGCCGTCCACCAAGATGAGAGTGTGGACGGATTCGCTTCGAATCAGCGCGGGACGAATCTCTCGGAATTTCTCCAGATCCGAGACCACGATTCCGTGGGCGTCCGCGTGATCCAGAACATATTCGACAGTCTCTTGAGTATGTGTCAAGTAAATCGGTACGTCCACGAGCCCGGCAATAAGACAACCCATATCGACCAGACAGAAATAGACATCGCTTTCGAGATACAGAGCTACCCGATCACCTGGACCCAGATTGCAAGCCAAAAGCCCCAGGGCCGTTTCTTCCGCGGCACGTCTGAATTCGTCCGTAGTAAACGGTTTCCAACCGGTTTCCGTCTTCTGGACAAAGGCAGAATCGTTCGGATAGACCGCGTTTGCGTGGTACAACAACGACGGCAGGGAGCGTCCCAGGAAAGACGACTCTCCCACTCCTTTAGCAATATTGTCTACGTCTGTTATCACAAATAGGATGATTTTCTTTTCTCGGGTTCGAATCCTCGGAGAACTCGTTCGATGGACTCTCCAATCACTCGATCTTTGTCGAGCCCGGCATCAAATCGTTTGGACAGCACCAGAGATACAACACCGTGCATGTTAGACCAGATGACACTCGCTGCGAGCATGGGATCCAGTCTCTGAAACACCTTTCCCTCAACACCCTCCTGATAGACACATGCAAGCAGCTCCAGGTTTTTTCTTGCCCGACGGTACTTGTCGGCAGGATACCTGGCCAATCGTTCCGGGTGCAGCATATACATAATCTCGTAGTACTCCGGATTGTTAAGGCCAAAGATCACGTATTCAGTACAGAGATTTTGGAGCCGTTTACGGACACCCTCCCCATCCTGATTGAATCGTGAAAGAAGTCGCCCGTGTAATCGTGAAACGCCTTCTTCGATCAGGGTATGGACGAGTTGATCTTTGTTTTTGAAGTGCAAATAGATAGTTGTCGCGCTGTACCCAATTTCCTTCGCAATTTTGCGCATCGATAGATGGGCGTAGCCATCGGAAATCAATAGGCGCCGTGCAGTATCCAGAATTTTCCGCTGAAGAGCATTTTCAGATTCTTGAGCCATAAGATCCAGTATAGACTTAACGGTGTTAAGTTGCCAGAATATTGTTTCTGTTACGAGAAAACGAACATGGTATTGTCCTTCTTAGAATGGGGCAGGCAGTGAGAACCCAGAAAAAAAGGGCCGCAACGCGAGTCGCGACCCTCTTATCGTAGCATCAACGTGCTTAATATCTTTTTAGCGAGACGTTTCCAACGCCCGAATGGAGGGTCAGCAATGGTCCACCTCCATTTAATTCTCCTCCAAAGGATTTTGACATCCACTTCCCTTTGACTCTAAGATCGAAATCACAACTTGCTGATCCGAGACTTGAGTGGGCTTCAACGTCTACGGCAATATCTTCGGCAAGATAGACCGTGACATTACCAGCACCCGAACCCAGATCTGAATCCTCACGTGGTTGACGGGTAACGGTGGCCACCACATTTCCGGCTCCTGTCTGCGCATCGATTTCACCGGCCACTTTGTCTATCGTGATATTGCCCGCTCCTGTGCGAACATCTACGTAACCGACTACAGATTCAATGTCGATATTTCCAGCACCGGACGAGATGTCAACAGGACCATTGATATCGCCAACCACGATGTTTCCGGCTCCGGTACGCCCCACGACTGTACCGTCCAGGTCTGCAATTTCAACATTGCCGGCACCGTTCTCGAAGTCGATGTTATAGCGCTCGGGAACGCGAATCGTAACAGTCAGCTTAAATATTTTCTTCTTGCGAAGCCGTTTCCACGACCAGGAACCGTTGTTGTCAGCATCAAATCGCGATTCGATAACTACATTATTCCCATCTTTCGAAATGTCATATTCGTGCTGTTCGAGGATTGCCTTTTCCTCATCAGAACTTACACCACGAACATCGCGCACGAGTTCTACATAGACCTCATCGTCTCCTGAAGCCTCAATATCAATCAACCCTCTATCAATGTCGATGTACAGCGTTCCACCAGGCCGCACATCAAAACGTGCCTTGATAATGTCTTTCGTTCCGGGCTTTTCCTTCTGAAAATCCGGCTTCACGTTGGCCCGTGCATCGGTGGTAACAGAGCCCGAAGCAACGGTCGTTGCGATGAACAGCAGTAGAAAAACGGTAGCTAAAGACTTCATTTATTTAAGATGGCTCTACGAATTTTTTCCTGTGGGCGATAAACTTTACGGGCTCCAGTCGACTGGGTTACAATTAATTTATATTATTTTTCGACCTTCTAAACCATTTCAGGCACTTTTTCAACGAGATGCTTCAATCGAGACGTCCCCAGAGTCTGTTCGAATTTTGATGCGCCCGCCGCCGCTATTCAGGATCCCTTTGACACTTCTCATGCGTCCTCGCCGAATGTCGCGCGACATGTCCTTCAGTCGCAGCGCCCGAGGGCTGTCCTCAGTATCAAACTCACCATCGAAGCCAAGATCAATCGTGACATTGGCGTTCGTATTCCTCGGGAGTAGGAGGTCCACATCCCCGTTGTCCGCTCGAAGTTCGATGGCGCCGCTCCGTAGAAACTCAGCATCTCTTACGCTGATGGTAATATCGCCTACCTCCGACGTGGCCACGATTTCATTTTGAACATTGAATAATTCGATATCCCCCGCCAGTGTTTCGACAGAGATGATGCCTCCGACTGAACTCCCCTCAATATCTCCACCAAATGTGTGTGCGAACAGATCACCCTCAATGTCTGCGACTTTGATGCTTCCACCCGCTGTGGATAGATCAGCAGATCCAGATACTCGATACGCCTCGATATCTCCTCCGGCGGTTTGCAGAGTCGTGTTTCCGGCTATTGCTTCAGCGACGATGTCGCCGCCACCGGTCTGCGCCTTAGCGCCCCCTTCTATTCGACTCAGGATAATATCACCGGCGCCAGTTTCAAGATCAACCCGATCATTTATATCGGAAAGCGTGATATCACCGGCACCACTCGAAGCCGCCACCATTCCGCCTACGTCAGAAACATCAATATCTCCGTTCCCAGAGTGGGCTTTCACAACCGAAGACGATTTGATCACCGAGATGTCTCCATTTCCCGACCTCACTTCAATCCGAGAATCCGTTGAAAGGACCGTTATATCCCCATTGGTCGTTGAAACAATGGCACTCATACCACGAGCCAGCTCAACGTGCAGGTTTTTGTTGTCCCCGTACCGAAGGGCACCCTCAATGCGAATACCGTCCCGCGTTTCTTCAATCTCGCTGAAAAACCGAGAGCCTTTCTCGCGGGCTTCGTCTTCGTTTCCAGCCTGAACGTAAACAACTTCCTTAACGACTACCTGGTCGCGATCTCCTCCGACGAGCTCTACATCTCCTGAATACCGTTCAATCTCCAGGGCAGATGTCTCCGACTTGATCGTAAAGGTGCGCTCGATTTCAACCTTAAATCCGTTTCCGACTCTCGACGTAGTCTGGGCCTGGACTGGAATAATCGTCCAGATCAGAACGGCAACAATGTTTGATAATCTCAAGTGGTGCATCGTGTATTTTCTAGTTCAATTGCTCCAGGGGAATGGTCCCGTCGAAATCATCCATAGCGGATCGCGCCCGAAATCGGACAAAGCTGTTTTCATCTCGTGCAGCCCGTGCCAAAACCCGTGTCAGGTCCTGGCGCGCCAACTCGCTCTCGGTCAGCACCTCGAACGCCTCGATCCTGAGTGCACTGTTGGAGGATGTATCCAGAATCTGCATGAGAAGGGCTCTCAGATCATTATCCAATTCGGCGCCACCGTAGACCTTTCTCAGAGCAGTGATCGCCTGAAGCTTAATTCCATCGTTTGAATCATCACGGATGATGACTCCCAGTGCAGTGACCAATTCCTGATCCGGTTGCACGACATCCGGTTCAAGCATATTCAGCATTTTTACCGCTCGCAGGCGGGTTGCCGGGTTATCAGCGTTCGTGAGTGCGTAGTTGAGCAGCGTTCGAATTTTCCTATCAGCCAATGAACCACGAACCGAGCTGACGCCGACCGTGCGATATTCCACATTGACCTCACCCGTCTCATGGTCGAATTCAATATCCGATATGTCCGCGATCTTCGATTCACTCACATCGCGTGAAGTGACCAAGCCACTTCCACCAGAAATCCGACCTCCAGCGAAGGCCAGCACCGCGACCGCTGTTACTACTGATACACGAGCCCAGATCGGTGCTGGCCAGATGTACCGACGAGGCTCCATCCTGCGTGATCGTTGACCCTCATTTTCTCGCAGACGAAGAGCCGTTGCTTTTCTAATCGCAGCCATATCGGTTTCGTCCGGCTCGACCGACGGAGTGCGTGGTACCCGGGATTCCATCGCAACGAGTTCTGCGTAGTATTCCTCACAGGCGCAGCAGTCCAGAAGACGCAGTTCAATCTCTACCGATTGTGCCTCGTCCAATTCTCCGTAATAGTGAAGAACAAGATCCTTTTTTTCGTGCTTGCAAGAAGATGAGTTTGTCATTTGTCGTGCCTTCTTCTAATCTGATCCCTGAACTGAAACCAAAGCCGCAGGCGCATGCGAGCCAAGCGCTCGCCGCATCTTCTGAGTGGCTCTAAACATATAATTCTTGACCGTGCCCTCTGCACATTCCAACATCACAGCGATCTCTCTCAGCTTGTAGCCATGCTGATGCTTGAGTACGAATACGGTTCGCTCGCGATCTGAGAGTTTATCCATGCTCTTCTGAATGCTCGCTGATAATTCGGTTCTTACCATCAACTCGTCGGGCTGCTCAGTACGGGCCATTTCCTCAAATTCCATCTTATCACTCATCGATACATCGAGCGAAAGTCGACTGCTCCAGCGACGCTTTTTCTTCAGATTCAGCGACTGGTTG
>BTQE01000017.1:0-36994 GCA_036985715.1 Rhodothermia bacterium | reverse complement strand
CCTGATGCGGTAAAGCGTTTCAGTGGTGGTTTCATGTGGGAGACATACGCAGCAGATATCGGCCTGATCAGTAGTATGAACCTGTGGGGCCCAACTCTCACTTACGCCAGAATAGAGGGAACCGAGTACGGAGAAAGTCGGATTCCAACGCATGTCGAGCGCGATTCTTTGCCTGACGAATTTGTCATAGAGTCTATTTTCCCCAACCCCGCTTCGAAATATGTCACGGTTCTGTATAGAACTCCTTCGCTTCAGGCCACCTTCATACAAGTTTTTGACCTACTTGGTAGAATGGTTTGGTCGGACGAGATATTTATGAGTCCGGCAGGTGTGAACGCACGGCAAATACCGGTTCTGAACTGGACGAGTGGAGTTTATTTCATCCGTTTGTTTTCCAATTCAGGATCTCAAATTGTGAAGCCTGTGACACTGATTCGATAATCGCGAGACATAACCAACGCATGACGCTGGCTCGTTTTAGTCGCAGCTTATCCGCCAGCCGTTATCTGGAGTTCAGTGACGTAAATCTTTGACTTTTCAACCACGAAATGCCAGAATCAAAATCGGCTGTTGATAGGAACGTTAAGCACCGGTTGATTCGCATTGTCCGTATAGTCGCTACAAACGTTCTGATATTCGTTTTCTTGCTCGGACTTATCGAAGTCGCTGTCCGATTGACGCATCCGGAGATCGGCTCGATTGGAATTGATCGGGGCCTCATCGATCTGGAAGCTTATGGGGAGTCGGCGGGGTTGCGCCCTGGCACAGTCGGAAAGGCAAACGGAGTACCCTTGCATGTTGACGAGAGAGGTTTCTTGACGTACAGCGCAGGCCAACGAGATCAACCAGCATGGCTGTTTTTAGGTGACTCAGTCACGATGGGGTTGGGTGTTGAATCCGACTCTACATTCGCTGGTCGTCTGGCTGCCGCACAGCGGGAATGGTCAATCCTAAACGCTTCTCTCGTAGGATACTCCAGCGCAGATTATGTACGGGTGCTTTCGGCCCGGCTGGAGGTTGGTAGTATTGCGCGTGTGACTGTTTTCTGGACCCTAAACGATATTATGGCCGGAAAACCAGTGGCCACGGCACCTAAAGGCGTTCGCCTACTCGATACCCCAATTATGCAGTTCGTACGCCGCTACTGGTACACCTACCAGTGGTTAAAGGGTACATTCACAGATCGACCACGTGCCTATTATTCTCACGATGTAGCACTCTATGATTCCGAATTGGACTACCTTGATTCAGCCCTTTCTGACCTTGCTCAAATCAAGGCTCTGGGCGATGAACGAGGGATTTCATTTCAAGTTGTGCTCATTCCTTACGAATACGGAATACGGTCCGAAGATGAACGCCCGCATGATGTAATGCGTAGGGAACTTGAAAAGATGGACATTGACTATCTTGACCTGCTGCCTGTTTTCAGGGTATCTGAAAGGCCGCGAGACCTCTACTTATTCGGAGACGGTATCCATCTGTCCCGAAAAGGACACTCAGTTGTGGCTAAGCAGCTGTTGGGGCAGCTCCAAACTCCTTAATAGGAATTAATAAGAAGCACGTAATTCAAAATGCTCGTACATGTTCGCATTCGAAATGAATTCCTGTAATTCAGCTAACACGACGTTTCAACTGACCGCTTTCAATGGCGGTTGAAACGTCAAACCGTCATACGTCTTGAAATTGAGGAGCAATACGAAAGTGAAAACACCTCAATCGATCTTTCTGTTGTCAGCGTTAACGCTACTCGTCTTTGGGGCAACTGCGTGCGATTCCGATGAACTTATCGTAGTGGATTCACAAAAGGGATCGCGGTCGGTGACTCCCCGAATTGTTGGGAGTTACTCATCTTCACCCGACACACTACGGGGTACTAGAACCCACTACTTTTACGATGTGAACGAGACGGGTGTAATCCTTACGGAAATGGAAATAGTGCTTCGCTCCCAAATCGAAATATCTCAGAAGGATGATAGTGTGTTCGTATCGATCTCCATGCCGATGGAATATCAGGGACTAAGTTGGCACTTTTATGGGCCCGACATAGGACCATACGAGTCCCACACTGCGACAAATAACATACAGGAGGAAGACCGAAATTGGAGTGGGTTCCTTGATACTAGCGGTTCGACATTCGCCGTGCGGAATGTGAATTATTCTGAGCCTATTGTGGTGCGATATTCGAATCGTCAGATCAGCATGGAATTAAATCCAGAATTTGAGTTCGTATTAGAAAACTTCTCAAACAACATGAGAGCAGGAACGGAGTTTATTTTTTTGACACATTCGCCTTTTTCAAAACGATTTTCGGGAAAGGTCACTCTTTCGGCTTTTAGAAACTAGACCTCTATTCAATTGAGTATCTATGGAGGCAGAGGCACAACGTATTAAGAGCGCATTCTGCGTGCGCCTCGCGTCGGCAGTCCGCAATCTGTTAGGCCGCAACCAAGCATCGGCGACCGATAACTTCGTCACTTCTCGCAGGTTTGATTTTATTCTCCACTCTCCATTTTGCTGAGTATTTTTTTGGGAACCTATAGGGATATGGCTTCAATCAATAGAAAAGCCCTCCCCGTAATCCCTTACCCGGCAAGGAATTCCAGAAAAGGATGGACTTTGTACCGCGTACTTTGATTACTCGGCGCTTTCGTGCCTCGTCAGTCGCTCGCACCAAGGTAGGAGAAATGCCGATCATACGATTGGCTCGCTCGTGTGAACCCTACGGGTCCAACTCCCGTGCGATCCAATATCTAAAAAGTCCGTCAGGCACGAAGCCCGATGGACTTTTTAAGTACCGCGTACGGGATTTGAACCCGTGTTACCGGCGTGAGAGGCCGGCGTCCTGGACCCCTAGACGAACGCGGCAGGATTTAAAAGCGAACTACAAACGCGCTGACAATAACCCAGTTTCTCCTAAACTAGCCCACAGGGGATTTACTACGCTCCCTTCGGTCGCTCCGTCAGTCACTCGCAAAATCGAAGAATCAGATATTATCCAGGTGCCGCAAGCTCGCTCGTGTGAACCCGTGTTACCGGCGTGAGAGGCCGGCGTCCTGGACCCCTAGACGAACGCGGCAGGATTTCGAAAGAGCGCCTGTAAACGCAACGTTCAGGACTACGGTTTCACGTTCAATTTTCCAGGAGTCTGGAAAGAAAATCGACGGTTCGATCCAAACTACCAACGAGAGTGATCGGGTTGTGCTGGCCGAGTTCGTAGAAATAGGATTCGAAATCCGATGACCCCCTGCCCGCAGCCAACATAGCCGCTTCCAGGCTCTTACCCTGGGAAACCGGTACGATCATGTCCAGATTGCCGTGGTGAATCTGGAGATCCGGTATCCGATCTACGAAAAATACCGGGGATCGGCGAATTAATTCGGGTCGAACCTCCGCTTCAGTCATCTCTCCCCGCTTAATCGGCTGTATAAACTGCTCGTCAAGAAAATCGAGTCCTGGTAGATCCCGGAGCGATCCCAGAAGCGCTTCCTCGACTACATCCTGTACGAAAGGTCCGAAGAAATCCGTTGGGCCAAAGAAATCGACGACCACACTGACACGCGGGTCTCGTATCCCCATGAGAAGACCGACTCCAGCTCCGCGACTTAATCCCACGACTCCGACTCTGGCTAAATCAGCAGCGGGCGCCACTGTAGGCGTTGCACTTAGAAGTGAAAGCGCATCGTCTACGTCGTAGTCCCATGGACTTGGCGGTCCGTCAGAGAGCCAGGTTCTGCTCTGATATCTAATCGATTCAGACCGAAACGATGGTACAACGACCACGAACTGATTTCGAACATCACCCAGAAATGAGAGGACCAGTAGAACTTCTTCGTCAATGCTGACACCTCCGTCTCCACCATGCGCATATACAATGACAGGAAGTGTGCCTATCGCTCCTCCGTCTGGGGCGATAATCGCTCCATAGTGCGTTATGTCGACGACTTGGTGCGAGACGATTGAAAGTGTTGAGGTGGCGAGTCTGAATTGCTCGACAATCTGTACATCGACCGCTTCTGTCGATCTGCCCGCCCATTCGTTTTCGATCGTTTGGATTTCGCTCGCGCCAGGAGGCCGAAAAAGCTCCGTAAACGAAACACCTTCGACTACGCGGTCATCTCCCGTGTTCGAATAGAGTTCGCATCCACTGACAACTATCGTGAAGACCAGTGCCAGTGCTCCTATTTGTAACCGTCGAATCATTCTAATCGCGCCTGATTGTTTGCCTGCCAACGATTCGCAGCCTGGTTCGTTCACGCCGATACCGTGCCGAAACCCCTCCTCCCGCGACTCGTTCTACACGACCCCAGAATAGGGACCCAAAGCCTCAACCTGAATGCCATGAGCGATATAATCTATCTCGATTACAACGCGACGACACCCGTCGATCCGGACGTCCTGGATCGGATGATTCCATACTTCCTGAAAGAATACGGAAATCCTTCAAACAAGAGCCATCGGTACGGTTGGGCTGCGGACGAAGCGGCTACCATAGCCCGAGAACAGCTCGCGGAACTGATCCACGCATCACCCACGGAAATAACGTTCACGGGCGGAGCCACGGAAGCCATCAACATGGCAATCAAGGGAATTGCGAAATCTCGAAGCTCGAAAGGAAAGCACATTATCACGTGCGCGACCGAACACAGCGCCGTCCTTGAATCCTGTAAGAGTCTTCAGTTCGACGGCTTCGAAATCACCGCGCTTCCCGTAGACGCGAACGGTTTGCTTTCAGCCGGGAACGTTGCTGATGCGCTCCGGGAGGACACGATTCTCGTCGCCATCATGTGGGCGAATAACGAGACGGGTGTCATTCATCCTATCGCTGACATCGCCGCCGTAGTCGCTGAGCATCAGGCGCTTTTTCTGACAGATGCCACTCAGGCGGTCGGTAAGATTCCTGTGAGTGTCGAAGGCGTGGATCTGCTGGCCTGCTCGGCACACAAATTTTATGGACCCAAAGGAGTCGGGGCTCTCTTCATCCGCGAATCACGTCCATCCATCCGAATTACACCACTCATCCACGGTGGTTCACAGGAGGGTGGGAAGCGAGCCGGAACACTGAATGTCCCGGGAATCGTCGGGCTGGGCGCGGCAGCGGAAATCGCAAAAAACCACCTCAGTTCGGATCATAAAAAACATACGGCACTCAGAAATCGATTTGAAGATGCACTGCGTGATGCCATACCGGGTCTGAAGGTGAACGGAGCTGATGTCGATCGCCTTCCCCAAACGAGCGACATTACGTTTCCGGGTATCCGTGCTGGAGAAATGATTTCAGATATCGGACGCCTCGCGGTTTCAACAGGAAGTGCATGCGGTACCGAAAAGGGGAAACTTAGTCACGTTCTCGCGGCCCATGGAGTAAGCGAAGAAGCAGCAAAAGGCACAATTCGTTTCAGCCTGGGGCGAAATACAACCGAAGTGGAGATCGATGAGGCGGTCCGTTTGCTGGTAGACTATGTCCAGGAACACGCGCGTCAGCCTGCCATGCAGGACTAGGAGAAAAATATGGAGCCGATTGTTAACCGCGTGGCCGAGAGCGACCTGAAGGTCTTCAATCCTGAAGACCTCTGGGATGGAAGAGAGGTCGTTGAATTGGACATCGCTCCCTGGCTATACGGAGGTATGGTTGTCCGTGAAAAGGAATTCCGCGAGTTTGTGAAAGATCATCCGTGGACCGACTTTGCCGACCAACATGTCGCGGTTTTTTGTTCTGCGGATGCGATTGTTCCAACCTGGGCGTTCATGCTCGTCGCGTCCAGACTTGAACCCATTGCCACTTCCGTTGCACTGGGTCAGAAGGACGACCTCGTCAGGAACTATTTCTCCTCTCGAATCGCGGCCATGGACTTAAGCGAATTCGAGGATAGCATTGTGGTCATCAAGGGCTGTGGATCGGGCATCGTCCCGGTGGAAGCCTATGTCGACGTCATGCACCGGATGCAGGGCGTGGCGAAGAAGATCATGTACGGCGAGCCCTGCTCTTTCGTCCCGCTCTGGAGACGCAAGTAACCGGACAGAAAGGCTAGAACACGCCAAGAGGCGATACTCGATCTATCAAAATGAAAGTCGATCTTTCGAATACGAATATTCTCGTCACAGGGGGAAGCCGGGGAATCGGCCGGGCCATAAGCCTTGCGCTCGGCGCGGCCGGGGCTCGCGTGGCGGTCCACTACCGAATAGAAGAATCGGAAGCGCGAAAGGTCGCTGAGGAAGCCGGAAACGGGTCGTCGATTTTCCAGGCCGATCTGAGCGATGTATCGGCCTGCCAGGACCTGTTTTTGTCCGTCGTTGATTCGTTTGGATCCGTAGATGTCCTCGTTAACAATGCCGGGATTTCGCTCAACAGCCCTCTCGACATGGAGTCGGATGCGTGGGTTCGCGACTGGGACGCGACAATGCATGTCAATCTTCGCGCGCCGGGCCTGTTGTCACGCGCCGCAATTGATCACTTTCAGAAAAAGGACGTCACTGGGGGTCGCATCATCCACATTGCATCTCGAGCCGCCTTTCGGGGTGACACGGAGAATTGCATTGCATACGCGGCTTCCAAAGGGGGTGTCGTATCGATGAGCCGGTCCATTGCACGCGCATTCGGTAAGCAGAATATTACGTCATTCGTGATCGCGCCGGGCTTCGTCCGCACCGATATGGCACAGGATTTCATAGACTCCTACGGAGAGGACTTTGTATCGGGCGGCCTGGCGCTGGATCGACTCACTGAACCGGGCGACATCGCACCCATGGTCGTTCTACTGGCCAGTGGTCTCGCCGATCACGCGACAGGCACCTCCATCGACATCAACGCCGGAAGCTACGTCCGTTAAAGAAGCGCTCAGCCCACTCGGGAGAGATTCATCACCTCGCGCCCGTAAAACGCTCGAAAGTATTCTGCAAGCGACTCGTTTCCTGGATCGACCAAGTCTGGATCACTTTCAACCAGTCGAAAGGCGGCTTCCCTTGCCTGAATCAGAATCTCCGTATCGGCCACGATGTCGGCGATTTTGAGATCCGGAAGACCGCTCTGCCTAGTTCCAAAGAAGTCGCCCGCGCCCCTGAGTTTCAGATCCGCCTCACTGATTTTGAATCCGTCATTCGTCTCGACCATGGTCCTTAGGCGCTCATCAGCCTCACCGGACCTCTTGAAGTGCGCGATCAGGATACACGTGCTCTGGTGCTGCCCGCGACCGACCCGTCCACGGAGCTGGTGGAGCTGACTCAGCCCGAATCGTTCGGCGTGTTCAATCATCATGACGGTAGCGTTCGGGACATCAACACCCACTTCAATAACCGTCGTTGAAACCAGTATCTGGGTTTCGCCGCACACGAACTTTTTCATGGCCGAACCTTTCTGCTCCGAAGACATCCTGCCGTGAATCAGGTCCACGGCCACGTCTGGAAATTCAGCTGTCAGTTTCTCAAAACCGCTTTCTGCATCCTTCAGGTCAAGTTTTTCGCTCTCTTCGACCAGCGGATAAACGACATAGGCCTGGCGACCAGTTGCGCACTCGCTGCGGAGAATCTCAATGGCGCTATCGCGATCCCGGTCCCAGATAAGTTGTGTGCTGATCGGCTGCCTTCCGGGTGGCTGGTCCCGCATGATACTCACGTCAAGGTCGCCGTAAACCGTGAGAGCGAGCGAACGAGGAATGGGTGTCGCGGTCATCAGCAGCGTGTGTGGACGGTTGCCTTTCCTGAACAGCGTCGCCCGCTGCACGACTCCGAACCGATGCTGCTCGTCCACAATGCACATCCCCAAACCCTTAAACGAGACATCTTTCTGAATCACCGCATGGGTCCCAACGACGATGGGCAGCTCGCCCGATGAAAGACCCTCCAGGATGAGCGAGCGCTCCGACTTTCTCATTCCTCCAAGCAGCAATTTTACCGGAATTCCGAGGGGCTCGAAGTACGTGAGCAAATTCCTGAAATGCTGCTCGGCCAGAATTTCGGTAGGCGCCATGAAAACAGCCTGAAGGCCATTGTCCACAGCGTGGAGCATCGCCGCCACCGCCACGACGGTTTTCCCACTCCCCACATCTCCCTGCAGCAGACGATTCATGCGCGTACCCGAGGCGGTGTCCCGGGTGATGTCGGCAATAGCTTCGGTCTGCGACCCGGTTAACTCAAATAGCAGGACATCGCCCAGGAATCGGCTGGCCAATCCGTCTTTTGTTTCGAGGACGACCCCTTCTTCTACCGTCTGATCCCGTTTCATTCGCGCCAGCATGAGCTGGATGAAAAAGAGCTCCTCGAATTTCAGTCTTGCGATGGCCCTTCTGAGTTCCTGTTTATTCTTGGGAAAATGAACCGCCCGAAGGGCCACGCGTCCGTCAAGGAGGTTGTACTTGGTCCGTATGCGTTCTGGAAGCACGTCTTGAAGGCGTTCGCCGTGTACCTTGATTAAATGGAAGAGGGTTCTTCGGAACGAGCGACTGGTCAACCCCACGCTGGAAAGAGACGCCCCGCCGGGATAGAGCGCGATAATTCGACCGGTTGCCAGTGCCGGGGCTTCCTCGTCCAAAACGTCGAAATCCGGATGGGCCAATGAGATACCACCGCCATAATTCCTGGGACGCCCATGAAAAGCGACGAGCTGATCCTTCTCAAATACCTTGGAAACCCACGCTACACTTTTGAACCATACGCATGTGATCTGCCGGCCCGATTCATCCTCGATCACCAGTTCAAATCGGCTTCCCCGCCGGCCCGGAATGACCTTGCGCCTAAGGATCGTTCCAATAATCGTCACGGGCCCGGAGTCGGACCTGATGTCCTTGATCGCGCTGACCGACGTACGATCCAGATACTTTCGGGGATAGTATTGCAGGAGATCCCTGACGGTGTTGACACCCGCTTCCGATAGAACGTCGGCGCGACGTGGCCCGATGCCCTTCACAAACTGAACCGGGCCGGACAGAAATTCCAAGTGGGACCCATCGGGCCTAAGAATGGGCATAGGAATCGGGCATAAAAACAAATTCTGAAGCTCAGCGGCGCTGCCACCGATACCGTTCGATGCGCGGCTCAGGTTCTATTACAGAAACGGCCAGCTCAAATTCATTTCCGCTGATCCGTCTTACGGCGATATCTGTAGGATAATAATCCTGATTGAATTCTGGTAAGGGCTGCGTCAGGATGTATTGAAGACGACCGTCGTGGTCGTAAACATCCACGCGCAGCCATCCGGGACGCATGTTGAGGAGAAAGAGAAATTCGCCGTCTGCAACGGCGGACGCTGTCAACATGGGTGGCTGGTCCAGTTCGTCGAGCATAAAGAGTCGTGTGCGGGACAGCATTGGAGAATCAAAACCCACCAGGGAAATGACTTGAACCGAGTCCGCCGCAGACGGCAGATGAATAATCGGTCTGAATCCAGAGAGACTAATCAGCGAATCACCCCAGATCCGCAGCATTCCAGCGTACTGCCAGTAAGGTCCGCCTAGCGCCCAACGGTTGAGTACCTCACCGCTATCATCGAGCTCGGCGATATATCCCTCAGATCCATCGGCGATGACCTTGATAAAGACGCGAGCCTCATCCGCTGCAGCGTATCGGAATACGCCTTTCGACGGGCCATCAACAGGAACCGGGATACGCCCCACTGCTTCGCCGGAAACGACCTTTACGATTTCACTCGTACCGGCGCTGAAGACCATCACGGTGTCGCCGCGGAAGCCGGCGATGTAAGGAAACTTAAAATCACTCGCGTCGATCCGTTTCTCAACCGATCCGTCGGGTCCAAGAGCGATTAGAAGATGCAACTCTGTATCCGACACCCACAGCCGATCCTTCGCATCGTACGAGAGTGTTCGAGGGTATTCCATGATCAAATCTTCGCTAACCTCAATCCAGTCGAGAACGGTCAGAGTGTCCATGGGAACCGAAGCTGCTAAGGCTCTCGACAACGAGTCCTGAGGAAACAATTCTCGCGACTCGGTTCGATTGCACGACGACGGAAGACATCCCGAAAGAAGTACAGTCAGCAGGATAAGATGTGACCAGCGTACGGGCGCCATTCTCGACACAGGTTTTTATCGGTGAATTGAATCGTGCTCTCAACCCGGCTTCGGCGGAACGGTTTCACTGGGTCTGCGTCGGAGAATCTCACCTTTGCACCTCACCCCAAGTCAGCCTGGCTTTTGAAATTCGTAGACGTAGCGCTTCCCCTCCCACTCGACAGGCAATACACCTACCGCGTACCGTCATCAGAAAGTCGGGTGGATGTCGGGCACGGCGTTGTGGTTCCGTTTGGCAAGCGAACGCTGACCGGTATTATCACGAATCTGACCGAAAAGGCTCCTGATTTCGAGGCCAAAGATATCATTGACATAGTCGACGATGAGGCTCTCCTTACCGCCGAGCAACTCCGACTCACCAAGTGGATCTCCGAGTACTATCTCTGTGGTTGGGGCGAAGTCGTGCGCGCCTCTCTGCCGCCGGGTGTGGATACAGTTTCAGAATATCGGATTCAAAAATGTCCCAATGAAGACACGAGCCGGTTGTCTGATGTTCAGAAGCAGCTTTTATCCGGCATTCCGACAGAGTCAAGCATTTCGCTGACCGGTCTGCGAAAAACCGTACCCGAGACTTCACTAGGTCGACTCAGGATGCTCGAATCAAAGGGTTTCCTGCGCATTGAGCGCGGTCTCCGGGGTCCACGCACGCGGGTTCGATACGACCAGTTCGTACGGCTTGCCGATGGGTCGCCGGAGCATCCGCTTCGAGGCGTCCGGCAGCAGGCGGTTATGGAAGCGATGACGGATAGCACCGCTTCAAACGGGATACTCCAATCTCAGCTCCTGCGAACGACGGGTGCCACGTCAAGCACCATTCGAAGGCTCGCCGATCTTGGGCTGCTTGTCGTGGAAAAAAGGGAAGTCGATCGGTCCGCACTAAATGGAAGCAACGGCCAGGTCGCGCGCCTGATCGAATTGAATGAACACCAAAAAGTGGCCGTTGATGCAATCGCCAAAGCGATCGAGGAGACCCGATTTCAATCGTTTTTATTGCACGGAATTACTGGATCCGGAAAAACGGAAGTCTACATCGAATCGCTCAAAAAGGTTAGAGACTGTGGGAAATCAGGGATCATCCTCGTTCCTGAAATTTCACTGACCCCTCAGACGGTACGGCGATTCAGATCCCGATTCGGAAACGAAATCGCCGTGCTCCATTCCCGAATGGGTTCGGGAGAACGCTTCGATGCCTGGAGAGGAATTCGGTCGGGACAATACCCAATCGTTATCGGTCCTCGATCGGCCATCCTCGCACCCGTTTCGAACCTGGGCCTCGTTGTCGTGGATGAAGAGCACGAATCCTCTTACAAACAATTCGATCCGGCTCCGCGATATCACGCACGGGATGTCGCCGTGGTGCGAGCTCAACTTAATGATGCAGTCTGCGTGCTTGGATCTGCTACGCCCAGCCTCGAAAGTCTTGCCAACGCGCAGAACAAGAAGTATACGTTGCTCTCAATGCCAGAGAGGGTCGAAACGAAAGCTGGAAAAGCGGTCCTTCCAGACGTTCGAATCGTGGATCTTCGTACGGAAAGAAATCCTGATGAGCCAGACAGTAGCATCTCGAAACCGCTCAGGGAAGCCATTCACGTACGTCTTGCTGAGAATCAGCAGGTCATTCTGCTTCAGAACAGACGCGGTTACGCACCGAGCATTCGATGCCACGCCTGTAATTGGGCACCTGAGTGTCCGGATTGCTCGGTCTCGATGACCTACCACAAAGCGAAGCGGCACTTGCGATGCCACTACTGCGGGCGCACGGCCGGGCTCCCGAGATCCTGTCCCGAATGCGGGGCTGCGGTGTCCCAACTCGGTATTGGAACGCAACGGGTCGAAGAAGAACTCAAGGCGACTTTTCCAGATGCGATTGTCGCCCGGATGGATCTTGACACCACGTCTGCGAAGAATTCTCACCAGACGATTCTGGAGAATTTTGCGAACGGAAAATCTGATATCCTGCTCGGCACCCAAATGGTGGCCAAAGGACTGGATTTCGAACGCGTTACACTGGTTGGCGTGATCGATGCCGATACGGGTCTGACTCTACCCGACATTCGGGCCGAAGAGCGCTCGTTTCATCTCCTGACTCAAGTTGCCGGGCGAGCAGGACGAGCAGACCTTCCAGGCGAAGTTTTCTTCCAAACCCGGAATCCGGGACATCGTATTATTCAATTCGCCCTTCGCCACGATTACAAACGATTTGCCCGGGAGCTTCTGGAGGAGCGCCGCGCGCTTGGTTACCCTCCTTCAGGAAAACTCGTGGCGGTCCTGTTTTCCGGTCCCGTCGAACATGGCGTGTTCTCGCTCGCCAACACGTGGGCACAGAATGCCAACAAACTGGCTCCAGATATTGAACTTCTGGGACCCTCGTCTTCGTTTATAGCCAGGGTGAGAAAACAATACCGGGCCCAACTCATGATAAAGGTTCGTCCAGGAGATCAACACAATCGTGTTCGAGACGTCATTCGGCGTACGAATGCTCAGATCGGCACTCCTCCCAGAGGATATAGAATCGCGGTTGACGTCGACCCGGCGGGGCTCCTGTAATGGCGGAACCTGCCTGAAAACGCGTCGTTTGGAGGCAGCTAGGGCAAGTCCCGTACGGTCAGCTCCCTTTGAACTCCGTCAGGGCCGGAAGGCAGCAGCGGTAGGAGGTTGTAGCGATGCGATACGGTAAGCTTGCCCTTTTTTTGTCCCGTTGGTCGTCCTGTGTATCTTGTTGACTTACTTAAATCCCCAACGTTTTCAGACCCACTCCGGAAGTTTAGATGTCTAGTCCTGTTTTCCTGGCCATGGCTGCGCCTGGCGGCGATGCGAACCCGCTCGCGCTGTTTCTCCCTCTCGTCCTAATTTTTATTGTCTTCTACATCTTCATTATTCGGCCGCAGAAGAAGAAGGAGGATACCCGAAAGAAGATGATCGAAGCCGTAGAAAAGAATAACCGTGTGATTACAATCGGTGGCGTGCACGGAACGGTCACCCAGGTGGACGAAACGTCAGTCCTGGTTCAGGTAGACAACAATACCAAGCTGCGAATTGAAAAAAGTGCCCTATCGACGGTCGTAGGAAAAGAGTCGGGCAGTTAAAGAAGTCGGACAGACTATCTAAGCCACCGAAGGACCGGTCGGGCAGTCCAGCCGAGCTCCATGTCGGGTCTTTCGATCCAGTTTTGCCCGCTCCAGGATTTTGGCGAAGGTTTCGGAGCTCACGGGCTTGGACGTGTAGTCATCCATCCCGGCCTCCAAGCACTGTTTTCTGTCATCCGTCGTAGCGTTGGCCGTAAATGCTACGATCAACGGCTGAAGCGCGATGTCCTTGTTGCGTCTAATTTCACGCGTGGCTTCGAGGCCATCCATGCCTGGCATCATCATGTCCATGAACACGATGTCGTAGACGTTCTTCGCGACCATTGTGACAGCGTCTTCTCCATTTTCGGCGAGATCCGCCGAATAGCCAAGCCTTTCGAGCATTTTCAGGGCCACTTTCTGATTCATCTTGTTGTCTTCGACGATCAGGACGCCAATGTGCTGGGAGGCTTTTCGATCTGCGGCCCGTTCGCCGGTTTGTCTGATCTCATAAATGGGTGCTTCGTGTGATCCTTCCTCAAAGAGTTCCCGAATGGCACCACGCTTAACGGGCTTGGAAATCCGGTCAGATGCCAGCTCGTCGTTCGTTCTCTGTCCGATATCCCTGAACAACACGATGCGACAATCGGGGGCCAGTTCTTTCAGTCGACTCGCCTTTTCCAGTGCAGATTCTCCGTTGTCACCGTCATTGATCAAGATCAGATCGACGGCCGATTCGTTCTTTAAATGGGCTCGGGCTTTCTTGAGATTATCTTCCAATGTCGCGTTACCGCCACCCTGGTGAATCATCGTGGTCACCGATCGTCCAAACTGCGGATTTTGACTGAGAAGCAGCACACGCTGATCCTTCGCAAAATCCGAGAGCATGTCTTCGGTCAAATGCCCCGGATCTCGGCGCAATTTAATAGAGAAGTAGAATGTCGATCCTTTACCCGCTTCGCTTTCGAGCCACATTTTTCCGCCCATGAGCTCGGCAATGTGGCGCGCGATCGAGAGACCGAGGCCCGTGCCGCCAAACTTCCGGGTGGTTGAAGCCTCGGCCTGTCTGAATGGATCAAACAGGTAAACTTGCGCCTCATCAGAGATCCCGATCCCGGTGTCTTCGACTTCCAACTGGAGCTCTACTTCGTGCCGGGTTTTCTCGACAAGCTTTGCCCGAACCTGAACCTCTCCCGCATCCGTAAATTTGACTGCATTCGCGAGCAGGTTGTTCAGGATCTGACGCAAACGAGCGCGATCGCCAATAACACGGAGAGGAAGGTCGTCGGAGACCAGATAGGATAATTCGAGTGCCTTATCTGACGCTTGCTTAAAGACCATCTCCAGAGCGTCTTCTATACAACTCGTCACGTCAAACTTTGCCTCCTCCAGATCGACTCCGCCCTGCTCGATCTTGGCAAAGTCCAGGATCTCGTTCACGATCCCGAGCAAGCTCTCACCGCTCGACCGAATAACGTTGACGATTTCATACTGATCGGGCCTGAGCTCTTCGGAAGTCAGAAGACTCGTCATTCCAATAATGCCGTTCAGCGGTGTCCGAATCTCGTGGCTCATGTTGGCCAGGAATAGGGTCTTGGAAATAATCGTATGCTGGGCGACGTTTTGAGCTTCTTCCAGTTCACTCACGATGGATGACAATTCTTCGGCGCGATCTTCCAATGCTGACTTCGTGCTCTCGAGTTCATCCGCATAGGCCTGAAGTTTGGCGCGGGAGGCTTTTACATGATTTTCCGCCTCGATTCTCATTCGAACCTGTTCAGCTAATTCGCCAAAGGCATGCGCCAGTTCGCCGACTTCACCATTTTCATCAAATTCCAGGTCGTCGCTCAACTCTCCGTTTACGAGTTGCTTCACGACGGTTCTCATCCGCTCCAATGGTTTGATGATCCCTCGTGCGATATAGACGGCATACGCGATACCGAACACGAATGAAAAGAGAATCAGGCCCAGGGCTATCCAAAGAAACAATTCCGCCTGCTTGTCTTCATCCGCAATGACGTCTGCGAGTCTCTCTCCGAGATACGTACGAACGTTATTCATTTCGTCCGTAATCCAGTCCGCCTTTTGGGTCAGATAGACTAATTCGTCGAAGTCGTGCTGATAGTTGGCGAGCGTTGCAATCATTGAAGATCGCTTTTCGCCGGGTAGATTTGAGAACGAAATCTCGGCGGTCATCGCATCGATTTCCGCATGTACGGCATCCTGATATTCTGAGTCACGTCGAAGGAGATAATTCTTTTCGTTTCGCCTGATTTCGAGCAGATAGGAAAGAAGTCCCCTTTCGTTGAGCGTCGAAAGTTCTTCCTCCATGGCGATCATATTGGCCCGCATTTTTCCTTCTAGACCGTCTCCTTCGTAAAAACCACGGTCCTGATACGCCTCGATCAAATTCGTTACGGAGTGCAGGTAAAGGTGAAATTCGGTGTGGAAACGGTCATATTCTTCCTCGGCAATGCTGTGCAGGAGCGTTTCATCGGCTTCAGCCAGTATCAGCTGGGCCCGTTTCGCGTCCGTCGGGTCGCGCGTGAGGACAAAATCCCGTATTGCGCCGTTTGCCACTTGAATGGAACGGTCCAGCTCTCGAACCACATCCCGCGTCTGATGCGCTGAAATGGACATAAATGCGAGCGCAAGGACCGCGAAGGAGCCTATAAAAACGATCGCGATCAGCGAGATCGTGCGCCCGTAAAGTGATGAAATCTTGACCATTTGGCCGTTTTTGTGCGATTGTCGGAACCGTTTTTCCGCACATCTTCCTGCAGAACTTCCTGCAGAACTTCCTGCAGAACTTCCTGCATAACTTTCTGCATAGCATGGATCGGCCTGAACTCCCTCGTATTAAGTCCTTTTGATCATAAAAACAGCCGAAACAGGCATGAAACGGCCGTTTTCATCGGCTCAGGCCACCCATTCGTTGACCAGCTCATCGACAGCCCGCTTTAACTCCCGGTATGTCCCGTCATTGCGAATCACGTGATCAGCCCCTCGCACCATCTCAGCGGGGGACATCTGACCCGCCATTCGAGCCTCGATTTCGTCGATGGAATAGCCGTCTCTAGTGGCAATTCGCTTAATTTGAACCTCTTTGGGGGCATCAATCACAAGAACCACGTCCAGATCGGATGTGTCATTGTCGAGCAGGAGTGCGGCCTCTTTGACCACCAGCCCAACGCCCTCTTCCCGCGCTTTCGATACGAACCGGCGAAACGCTTCGCCCACGGCAGGGTGAACAATCCTGTTGATTGCGGCGCGATCTTCGTCAGACGAAAAAATTCGATCGGCGATATATTTTCGCTCAAGTGAACCCTCGTCCGAATACGCCTCTGGTCCAAGCACACTCTCAATCCTGGCTCTCACATGCGGGTCAGAAACCATCAGGTCTCGGGCGACTTCATCCGCATAAAACACCCTCGCGCCTCGCTTTTCGAGTTGCTTGCATACCGTACTCTTCCCCGACCCGATCCCTCCGGTTACGCCCACTACCTTCATTGTACGACCTCCAGGTTCAGCAAAAGCTACATTAAAACGGCCAGTACATTGTAACCGCCAGATTCGGAATCAGCGTCCGGATTCCCTTTTGTGCGGCGGCTCGAATGGTTTGCTCAGAGCCAACTGGAAGATCGCCGTACAATTTGGAATTGACGATCTGGAACGTTGCCCATCCGTCAATCCGGAGATAAGCGCCGCCTCTGAGTGGCCATACAAGAGACGTAGTGGGTCCGATTTGAGAAATTTTCCTCTTGCCTGAGCGCGAAATCGTCGACGTTAGACCCGATCCATCATCCCGGTCGTATCGAATGGTTATCGCTCTGTCGAAGTCGCTTCGAATAAACAGTCGCATTCCGATCTCGGCCTGAATCTTCGTGCCAACATTGATGCGCACCCAGGTGCTCGTGGTTCGAAGTGTGTCGAGTGGAATTTCGGCGAACGTCTCATCCAGGAATCGACCCAATCGCAAATCGCTCCATCTGCCATTGACTCGAAGTCTGATTCCCCCGCCGAAATCATGCTCTGCGTCCAGGGTATAGCTCAGTTCTCGAGCAGACTGATCTGTCGGACGACGGCCGGGCAGCAAGAAATCATCAATCGTATAGTTTGCCCGTACTTCCGTCGTCAAATTGATTCGTGTGGCCTGCGATGGTCTCCATATGACTGTCGGTTTGAAACGCAGAGAGCGCTGTACGTTGTTTTCAGCTGAGCGTTCGGATTTCAGATAAACCGTATGGTAAGAGGTTCCAAAAAGCTGTAACTGAAGTTCGACATACCTGGTCAGACGGAAGCTGACCCCAAAAAGTCCGTTGTAATACAGTTCATCTCGATCGTCAGGGTTCACCTTGGGCGTGTCATGCCGAAAAATGTTTGCGGAGACCTTGCCCTGAAGAACGGTCCGCCCACCAACCGGTGTACGAAAATCGAACTGGGCCTGGAAGAATCCCCGATCGTAATCCGCCTGCCTGAGTAGATTTTGCTTCTGTGAGGCTTGTGCCGGGGGTAATTCTGCTTCGTTAGAAAGTTGACGGTCTTCAACTTCAGCTCCAGCCCGTACGGATACGCGGAGAAGTGATTGATCGCGGGCAAATGTAGAGCTTAATTCTCCTTCCAGAACTCGACGTTGAAATACAGAATCAAAAAAAATGGCCTCGTCCGGCGCACGAAGGGTTTCGACGGTTCGGCTGTTCGTCGAAAAATCCAACCGCCCACCGATAACGGTGCTTGACGAGACAGGTCGCTCGATGAGGACCGACGCACTAAGCGTATCACTACGCGTCGACTCCACCGTCTCAGCCACCCGGGCGCTCTGATCGTTGCGATTCAGGAATGATGCAGCCTGGTAGGCATCGCGTCGAATACGGGCAGCCTGTACCTGGGTCCTGAGACGCGTCCCGTCGAACGTTCGTTCTGCAATCGCATTGATCCGAAACATCTCTCCTCGCCGAGGTGCCATGCTTTGAATCAGACCTTCACCTGACAGCGATACACTGTAGGCGTCGACGGTCGTAGCCGGCATATCGAAGCGAACCCCGACGGCCGGTCCAGCATCGGTCCGCAGCGGCGCCCGACCGGGCCCCTCCGAAAATCCCGGACGTTGATCGAGCGAGGCACCCAACAGTGGTTCCAGAAAGAATTTCTCCGCTACCGGAAAACGATAGCCAGCCACGAGATTCTGGCTAAGCACACGACTCAGGCTGAACCATCCCATCGAACCGTAGACCGCAACACGCTTGTCTCCAAATGGCTTTTCGACGGTCAAGTTGGTCCGATTCTCATCGCGAAAACTCAGGCGATCGTCGAACAGAATGAATGCGTCGGAGCGAAATGTATTCGAGAGGTCGATCTGCCATCCGTTTATGGGTTCTGAAAGCTGAAAAAGGGCGGACCAGCGATAACGGTTTACATCGCGTTCGAATCCACCAGAGAACACACCCTGACCGGAAGATGATTGGACCAGGGTACTGGCTAATACCGTGACGACAAAAAGAATACGTGCGACGCGACGATTCACGGATGCCATGGCGGCTCTTCCCTTTCAGGAATGGTTAATCGACTCACTGAGCGGCAGACAGAAATATCTATCCTGGAGGCCACCCCATCGTTCGTCCCCCTAATAGGTGAAGGTGAATGTGTGGGACTGTTTGAGAGGCGTCGGGACCACAATTAAACACCGTCCGGTAACCGTTCGAGAGACCCTCCTGCTCGGCAATTTTCTTGGCAACCAGGAAGAGATGCGCTACAATGGGTCCGTCTTCCTCTTCGAGATCATTCAACGAAGGAATGGGTTTTAGTGGTACGACCAGAACATGTGTCGGAGCCTGCGGATTGATGTCCCGAAACGCTATGCAGAGGTCATCTTCCCAGACCAGATCAGCGGGAATTTCGTGATCGGCAATGCGTTCAAACAGTGTTTTTTCAGGCATGTATTCCTCTGAAGGTTATCGTCGTGAGAATATAATTCAAATCCGTGTCCTGAGTCCGACACCGCAATCAGGTGGGATCTCATGGCCTTACCGGTCTCGAAATCGCTGGAACGTTGATTGAGGGTCTCGGTTTGAGGATAATGGTCGATTCGAACCCCCAGAAACCACGCAATATGCCACGCGCCTACGTGTCGCGCCGCCTACATTTTAATGCGGCGCATCGACTTCACAATCCTGAGAAATCGGATGAGTGGAATACCGAAAAATACGGGAAGTGTAACTCTGCCAACTGGCACGGCCACAATTATGTGCTCGAAGTGGTGGTAGCAGGGACACCCGAACCTGATACGGGATACGTCATTGATTTGGGCCTTCTGAAACGAATCGTGGAGGAACGAATCATAGAGAAGTGTGACCATGCCAATCTGAATCTGGATGTTGATTTTCTGAACGGCATTCTCACCTCTACAGAAAACCTGGCAATCGCTTTTTGGAATGAATTGGCCGACGCGATTCCGACTGGAGAGCTGTTCGCGGTTCGACTGTGGGAGACGGAGAGGAATATGGTTGAGTATCGTGGTGAAGAAAGTAGCGAGTAATCTGGATTTGCAGACTAGAAAACTGAGTTTGATATGACGGAAGAACTTGTAGAAAAAAGATATAGCAAGACTCACGAGTACGATTCTGAACTCATTGGTGAGATGGCGCCTCATGTCAAAGCGCTTCTGGAACATTTGGGAGAAGACCCAGACCGGGAAGGGCTGCTAAGAACCCCTGAGCGTGTTTCGAAATCCATGTTGTACCTGACTCAAGGGTATCAGATGGACCCGCGGAAAATTTTGGAAAGTGCTGTCTTTCGGGAGGATTACTGCGAAATGATTCTCGTGAAAGACATAGAGATTCACAGTCTTTGTGAACATCATATGATCCCGTTTTTCGGGAAAGCACACGTAGCCTATATCCCGGATGGAAAAATTGTTGGACTGAGCAAGCTTCCCCGGGTCGTCGATGTTTTTGCGCGGCGGCTCCAGGTTCAGGAACGGCTCACGATTCAGATTCAGGAGACCATACAAGAAGTGCTTCAACCTCAAGGTGTTGCGGTGGTCATTGAGGCAACGCACCTTTGTATGGTCATGCGTGGCGTACAAAAACAACACAACATCACGACGACGAGTGCCATGTCGGGTGCGTTTATGGAAAATGCGAACACACGCGCTGAATTCATGCGCCTGATCAGAAACGGATCATCTGTTTAACGGCCGGACCGAGCCAGCCATCACGAGGAACTCTTTGGGTAAAGAAAAAGAACACATTCTGATAACGGGAGCCAGTCAGGGTATGGGCGAGGCCATAGCCAAAGCGTTTTCCAGCGCTCTCCCGGGGGCCACTCTGTCACTTTTGGCTCGAAATAAGGAGCGCCTCCAGGCCGTAGCGGATATCTGTATTTCGGCCGGCGCCGATGTGCATATTTACCCGTGCGATCTGACGGATCCGGACGCCGTGAAAACGGTTTGTGACGAGCTCTTGTCCGAATCTGGAACGCCTACGGCGCTCATCAACAATGCCGGTACGTTTCAACCCGGAGGGATAAGCGATACGACTCTTGAGCAATATCGATTTCAGATGGATGTAAACCTCACGAGTGCGTTTTTAATCAGTTCCCGGATCGTTCCGGAGATGATTTCAGCCGGCAGAGGGCATGTGATTTTCATGACTTCTGTTGCCTCGATGAAGGGCTATCCCCGTGGAATCGCTTACTGCGCCTCCAAACATGGCCTTTTAGGGCTCGCCCGAGCCCTCCGAGAAGAAACCAAAGAGGACGGCATAAAAGTGACAGCGCTTCTTCCGGGCGCCACACGCACGGCCAGTTGGGACGGTTCCGGATTTCCGGATGAACGCCTCATGCCCCCAGAAGACATTGCCGCGGCCGTTCTTGGAGCGTATCAGATGAGCAACCGCACGGTCGTCGAGGAAATTCTATTGAGGCCGCAGCTCGGAGATATCTAAGCAGAATCAGATTCATGCATCGACGGGTTCAGGCTCGACGGATTCGGGCGACAGCATGGTACCCGGCGATCAGTTCATGAGAGGATTATCTGGATAGTTTACCAGCAACTTGTACTCTCCACCAAGAAGCAGCATAGACTCGCGCCATAAGGAAGACGGATCGACGTCAAACACCAATCTCTTATTCGGTGGAAGCAGAAGCCACCCTCCGGCGCTGATCTCTTCTTCGAGCTGACCCTCGGTCCACCCTGCATACCCGAGAAAGAACCGAAGATCCTCGCCGGACGGCTTTTTCTCGACGAGAAGTTGCTGCAGGTCTGTAATCTCTCCGCCCCAAAAAATCCCGTCTGCGATTTCCAGTGCTCCTGATATTTCGTCTCCGTACCGGTGCAGGTAGTGCAGCGTATCGAGCTGAACCGGCCCCCCGACACGAACGGAATCGGAGAAAGTAGCCAGCTCATCGACCAGTTCCGACATCCCCAGTGATATGTCGTGATTTAGAACGAGCCCGAAACTTCCTTCGATCGTATGCTCGCAGACGAACACGACGGATCGACGAAAATTTGGATCGACCAGAACCGGGGGCGCCACCAGAATGACTCCCGCCGCAAGGGCTATCTCCTGTTTGTCCTTCACAAGACCATTCCCTCCTCATCCTGCAATTCTCTTAGAAGTGATCGCCTGGCGCCGACCCACCAATCCGGGCTTCGGGTGATCGTCTGAACGTTTACATCCGAAAAATGAGGAATCAGCTCGATGAGCGCTGGAGGCACCAGTTGCCATTTATCCGCTGTAACCAGATTCTGAAGATCGTCTGCGGCAAGATGAGCCCAACGCCATTTTTGACGAAGCGCCTCGGCTTTCTTCCAGTAATTCTTGTCGTCCCAGGACTGGGCACTCTCTTCAATCGTCTTCGCGATGCCTCTTAGGCTGAATATGAGAAAGGCTGTCATGTCCTGAGCCTCCTCATCGAACGAATCTCCCTTCGCCAACAAACGCAATACTTCTGCACAGGAGCGTCGGTGCGCGCGACGGCGTTTGGCTGCCGTGTCACCTGTATTGATTATTCGACCCATCGTGGATGAACGGAATGCGTACTTTTGGCCTCGTTGGATTGCTAAAATAGTCACTGAAAGGATCACGGCGAATAGTTCCCGGTACGAATTCAGTATTTAGATGATATCGTGTCGGAAGCCAGAGCATTACCGAGTTCGATTACAGGCTGTTTGTGGCCCTTTAAGCTAGATTGCAACAAAGTCTGCTTCTCTTCGTGAAGGAAGACGTCTATGCTGCCACGTGAACAGCGTATAACGTTTTTCGATCATCGTGAGCACGCTCACGCCTTGCCGACGGCCCATACCGGCACCACATCATGACGACTGAAACAAAACCTCCAAAGAGCTCAATCGCGCCACTACTGGCTCCCCGCGGCTCCGGCTACCAGGCTCCTGATTCGAAGCCCGGAGTTGGCCGCGGAGAAGGAATGGACCGGAAGATTGAGAAGAAATTTTGGAACTCCACTCGCATCCTCATGGTGATCGGCGGGATTGCCTTTCTCGCGCTCATCGCGTGGGGTTTTTCCGCAGCCGCTGGCGGACGAAAACTGAATGTTGATCTAGAGCGCCTGTCCATATCAGAAGTAAAATTCGCCCCCTTCCAGGAAATGATCCCTGGAACGGGAAATGTACTTCCAAGCACAACGGTCTTCCTGGACGCCGAGTCTGGTGGCCGGATCGAAGAGATATATGTCTTGGAGGGCGAAATCGTGGAGAAAGGACAGCCCATTCTCAGGCTGGTCAACGCATCCCTTCAGATGCAGCTATTCAGCTCCGAGACATCCAGGATCGAACAGATCAACCGCTTGGAACAGACTCGATTTTCAGTCGAACAGAATAACCTCCGAACTCGTCAGGACCTGACGAATATGGATTATCGAATCAAGACCCAGAAACGCGATGTGGATCGCAACGAAGACCTGTTCACCAGAAAAGCGATTTCAGAACAGGAATATGACCGCGTCAAGGACGAATATGAATACTGGGTTCGGAATCGATCGCTGACTATTCAGGCTTATCAGGGAGACTCCCTGCGCCAAGCCATTCAGATCGATCAAATGGAGGACGCGATCGGGAGAATGGAAGAGAATTACCAGCTCGTACAGGAGCGTCTTCAAAACCTGACCGTCCGCGCACCGGTATCGGGACAATTGTCTCAACTGAACGCCGAGCTCGGTGAACAGAAGTCACCAGGATTTCGATTCGGGCAGATTGATATGCTCGATGGGGTCAAGGTCGAGGCCGGAATCGACGAATTTCACATAAGGAGGGTCAGAAGAGGCCAGAGAGCTATATCTACTGCGATTGATGGTCAAGTGTACGAGATGGTTGTCCGACGCGTTTATCCGGAGGTCATTGCAGGACGATTTACTATCGACCTCGATTTCATCGAAACGCCGGAGGGTATCCGTCGTGGTCAAACCATTCGCTTCAAGTTGGAAATGAGCGAACCGGCAGAAGCCACCGTAATACCTTTGGGAGGATTTTATCAGACGACTGGCGGTAACTGGATTTATGTCGTTGACGCGTCTGGCAATTTTGCAGAGAAACAGTCTATTCGGATCGGTCGAAAGAATCTGGAAGTGTACGAAGTCCTGGAAGGCCTGGAACCCGGAGAGCGGATTGTAACCTCATCGTACGACACGTTCAACGAGGCGGATCGGTTGGTGTTTAAATAGCTGGATTTTAAATAAACGACGCGGCCCTGCAAACGATTGTAACCTTTTAGGGTGTCTCTACAGTATGAACGCTGACTCCCCGACGAATTTCAAGATTTGACTCACCTGGACTAACAAGTACAATGATCAAAACGAGTAACCTTAAAAAAGCGTACATCACTGAAGAAGTCGAGACGACTGCTCTAAACAACGTGAATATCGAGATCAAGGAAGGCGAATTCGTCTCCGTGATGGGTCCTTCAGGGTGCGGTAAATCAACCCTGCTGAATATTCTCGGACTGCTCGACAACCCGACCGCCGGTGAGTTCGAATTCATGGGTACGGAGGTATCCAATCTGTCTGAGAGGCAGCGTGCTCAGCTTCGAAAAGGGAATATTGGCTTCGTCTTTCAAAGTTTTAATCTGATCGATGAGCTAACCGTGTATGAAAATGTGGAGCTGCCTCTGCTCTACCTGGGCATGGGTTCGGACGAGCGCAAGGCGCGAGTCAATGCCGCGCTTGAATCCGTTCAAATCGTGCACCGCCAAGGGCACTTCCCCCAGCAACTTTCTGGCGGGCAGCAGCAGCGCGTCGCCATTGCCCGAGCTGTTGTGGCCGGACCGAAACTGATCCTCGCTGACGAGCCCACAGGAAACCTGGACTCGACGCATGGCGAGGAAGTAATGAATCTGTTGACTCAAATGAACGAAGCGGGCACAACAATCATCATGGTCACGCACTCGCCGGCCGATGCTGAGTATTCTCGACGAGTGATTCACCTGTTCGACGGACACGTCGTTACGGAGAACTTTATTCAGAGCCATTACATCCATCAAGGTGAGTAGATAACGAGCCCACAAAAGTGCATTCGGCTATATGAATGAAATCTGCATACACGTTCCTTCTCTGCGCGAGGATCAGACTGTAGAAGTTGAAGTAACGGTTGACGGCAGGACCCGCCTCATGAACTACCGCGTGAAAGCGTTTGATTGGACACAGGGCGGTACAGATCCGGAGCGACGGATTGATCGATTACGATCGATGATTAATTCATATGATCCGCCATGGGAACTGGTTCAGATAGGTGCACCCGACGGACATATGGTACCTGTAATGTTTCGTCAGCGGGTCCGGAACGCCTCTTAACAAGATTCCCATTTAGTCTGTATTTCCAAAACGTTCGTTCCCGGTTTTCCTATTCTGTCTTTTTTCAACTGAGGATCTCTCACCGTTCAGATCCTCGTTCGCGCATTTTCTTCCTTCTCGCATTCGGAGATGAGTTGCTCTGATAAAGTCGTTTGGATTACCGGAGCTTCCTCTGGAATAGGTGCTGCCCTGTCGCTCGCCTATGACAAACGGGGCACCTCTGTCGTCATGTCTGGAAGGCGCTCTGATCGACTCCAGGGGGTCCTTGACGCGTGTCAGTACCCGGAAAATCACTTTATACTTCCCCTCGACGTCACGCGTCAGGATACTCACACTCAAGCCCACGAATCGATCATCGACCGATACGGTCGTGTTGACATTTTGATCAATAACGCTGGAATAAGCCAGCGCTCGAATATTCTTGATACACAGCCCGAAGTCGAGAGGCGAATCATGGAGGTGAACTATTTCGGGACCCTTTCCATGACACAATGTGTGTTGCCGGATATGGTTGAGAGAGGATCGGGTCACATTGTAGTGATCAGTAGCCTGATGGGGTACATCAGCACGCCCGGTCGTTCATCATACGCCGCATCGAAGCATGCGCTACATGGTTATTTCGAGTCTCTTCGGGCTGAAATGTGGCCTGAGGGAATACATGTTACCATGATTTGTCCCGGATACGTTCAGACCGAAATTCCCCTGCACTCGCTCCGTGGAGATGGTCGTGACCATGCACGTATGGATATAACCCATATGAAAGGAATGCCTCCAGATATCTGTGCCGAAAAGATCGTCCGTGCGATCAAGAGAAAGCGCTCCGTTGTAAAAATTGGGTGGCCACACGTTGGAGCCGTCTATGTGTACCGGTTTATACCCCAGCTTTACCGTTTCATGCTACGGCGCGTTTATCCCTCAAAATTGAGGTGATTCGTTTCTCCCGGGCGCTCTGCAAACCATCTGAGCCAATAGGATGTCCAACCTGCGTAACGAAGAAATCAATCAATATTTACAACCAGTTATGAAACGCATTTCGCAACTCCTGAGCCTGTTTGCGGCCGTGTTGCTCATTCCGGCGATGTCCTCTTCAGCTCAAGACTTCGAACGCACGTTTTCAGTGTCTTCCGGCGGAGAATTGAGATTGGATCTCGAGACCGGTGGCTCTGTCGTAATCACGGGCTGGAATCGAAGTGAAGTTGAAGTTAAAGTGTACGTTCGGGGTCGCGACGACGACGAGTTCATTCTCGACATCGAAGAGCTTTCAAACGGTGTATCTATCAGCACCGAATTTGAAAGAAGGAACAGTCGCGCAGACGTGGAAATCGAGGTCATGGTACCCAGCGTCTTCAACGTAGAAGTGGAGACCACGGGCGGCGAAATCAGTGTCAACGGTGTCGAGGGAAAACTCGTCGGCGAAACCATGGGCGGTGAACTCGAGCTCAGTGGTCTAACAGGCACGATCGATTTCGAAACCATGGGTGGTGAAATCCTTCTCGAAGATTCTGATGTTGACGGACGCATCAGCACGATGGGTGGCGAAATCACGGTTACCAATGTAACCGGTAATGTGAAAGCGAACACGATGGGCGGCGAAGTCTCCTACAACAATGTTCGCCAGCGGTCGAAAACTGGTCGCGACGCCGAGGTACAGATCAGCACGATGGGTGGTGAGATTACCGTCGATCGAGCGGACTACGGTGCCGACCTCAAAACCATGGGTGGTGAAATCCATGTCGGCTCCGCGAAAGACCATGTGAAAGTATCCACGATGGGTGGTGAAATCTCCATCGAAGAAATCGACGGTTGGGTTGAGGCGTCAACCATGGGTGGCGACATCGAAGTTAACATGGTTGGCAATCCTGGCGAGGGTGATCGTCACGTCGATCTGTCTTCCATGGGCGGCGACATCGTTTTGACGGTTCCAGATGGTTTATCGATGGAAATCGAAGCTGAGATTACGGTTACGGGCCGGTATGACATCGACGAATTTAAAGTCCAGTCGGATTTCGATTTGAAAATCGAGCAGACTGCGGCCGGTGAACGGCGCCGACGAGACGATGCGCTGATCGTAGCCACGGGAACGGTTGGAAGCGGCAAACACCGCATAACGATTAAAACAACCAACGGCGACATCACGATCCGACGCGGCCGATAAATCCGCTCATTGGGCGCGGCCGATAAGCCCGCTTTATACGGTTCCTCGTTCCTCAGACCCTTGTTCTTCAGCGGCCGCTGCTTCGTCGGGAAAACCGTAGTGGACGACGCGGCGGCCGTTTTCTGCTGAATCGCGGAGAAACGACATTCCCATCTTCTCCATGATCCTGACGGAGCCGACGTTTTCGGGGTACGACTGCGACTGAATATTCTTGAGCCCGTATCGATTTCGCCCCAATTCAAGAACAGCGATTGCAGCTTCCGAACCGTACCCACCTCCCCAATACTTCCGGGCGTAACGCCAACCATAGTCCAGGACGCCGTCCACCAGCTCGTAGCCGCAGAATCCCATGAAGTCTCCTGATTCCTTATGCTCGATGGCGAATCGAATCCAGCCTCGTTCTTCGTAAAGGGTCATCATTTGGTCTACGAACGTCCGGGCATATTCCCAATCGCGAGGCGTTCCGTCCCCGATGTACGTCATGACCTCCGGATCTGCCGAGAGTTCGGCATAGGGCTCAATGTCCGACTCGCGCCAATTGCGAATGATGAGGCGATCTGTTTCGAGTCTCAGGTCTTCCATAGCGGGAGGTCAAATGGCTAGTGTCAGTTTTGATCCTGAATCGCGTCAGCCGCTTCTTCCGATTCCACCATCATACCCGTGGTCAGCTCCAGCACGATCCGATCTGCGTCATACACCTTATCGAGCGTTTCTTTCACGGCCCGCATATCGACCATGATATTGCGACCGCGGTCCGGAAGGTAGATATAGTCTCTCGACAGCCCTTCGATATTTCGATCGAAGTTGAGCCCAACAATCTCCAGGTTGCGCGTTACGGCCGGCGATCCGGAGTTTCCACCGATCGTATCGGACGTTGAGACGAAATTCAGCGGGGTTCCCAGTTGGAGATCCGCAGGTGGATTACGCCACTTGGCTGGAAGTGTCCAGTCGGGGCGTCCCCCATAGGAATAGAAGTGATCCATCAGACCATACAACGTCGTGTAAGGCGGAGCCAGGGTTCCGTTGTAGGAATATCCCTTCACGATACCATCCGTAAAGCGGGGAGAAAATGTAGCATCCGAGGGGACCGTTACCCCATACACTTCGAATCGAGCTTTGCCAATTTCACTCTGGAGCTCCCGTTCGCGGGCCTGTAATTGATTGAAAGCGACCCGATATAGGTTATATCTGTCAAAAAATGCGTCCACCATCGCAACGCCGGGGTCCGATGCCGACAACGTACCCTGATCGAGGGCAACTCGCGTTCTTTCTTCACTTGCGAGGATGGAGGAGTTCAGAATTTGATTGGCCCTTTCGGCAGCGCTGAGCCCCGCCATCACCCTACGAACGGTCGCATCGTCTTCTCCCAGGAAACTGGATAGTTCGTCGAGTCTAGCTATGAGCAATCGTTTCTCAAGACCGTCTGGACGATCGCGAACCGCCATGAGAGCTCTTGAAGCCGACGCTTCGGCAGCCGAATCCACGCCCACTGCACGAAGATATCGTGCAGCCTGAATTCCCCGACGAATCGTGGCCGATGAGAGGAGCGAGATCTCGATGTAGCGAAAGGCTCCGTATTCGTGCCCGAATGCTCGTTTCTCAGTCTGGATGGCGGCAATATCATCAATGACATTGCCGAATCGGGCACTCAAATCCGGATCTGCTTCAATTGCGGCCCTGAACTGCCTTTCTCCATCCGCCCTTCTGGCGATCAACATCGGATCTTTGAGCGCTTCGTCGCGCCCGGTGTACGCCTTTTGGCTGTTGGATATTGAGAAGATCGTATTTCGCAGATTCAGCGCTTCTCCGGCTACGGGGTCCTCGTCATAAAAAGCCCGGAAGTCGATTAAACGACGGTTCAGCACTCGGAGGGTGTGATCAACCAACACGTCCCGGAAAAATTCCAGTTGGGAAACCGTGGCTTGACGACTCGTGGATCCGGGATTGCCAATCACGAACACCAGATCTCCTTCCTCGACACCGGCATCGCTGAATCCAAAATAGTTGGGTGATTCGAGCGGTGTACCATCTTCGTCGTAGATGCGGAGGAAAGAATAGTCCAGTGCATAGCGAGGATACGTAAAGTTGTCAGCGTCTCCTCCAAAAAACCCGAGCTGCAGCTCGACGGCAAAGACGAGTCGAATATCCGTGTACCGGCGAAATACGTAGGCAGAATAACGACCTCCGTTATAAAGGGGAATGATTTGAACCTGTAAGTTGGAAACGCTCGAATGTGCTGATCGTATTCTAGCTTCAATCTCTCCCAGCAATTCGTCGCGCGTGTCGCCAGAGAATGCATTTGCGACGAGAGCAGTCTTTGCCGCGTCTACATCATCCGTTACGTCTTCAATGGCAATCAGCTGATCGGCATAGTATCCGGGAATGCGTCGTTCTTCATCAAGAGAACGCGCATAGAACCCGTTATCGAGGAGATTTTCTCCGGGTTCACTCACGGCAGATACGCGGGAGCGAACGCAGTGATGGTTGGTGACCACCAGACCTGTTGGAGAAATAAACGAAGCCGAACATCCCGGAATCCGAAGAACGCTCAGGCGAGCCCGCTCGAACCACGCGCTGTCGGGTCTGAAATCGTACGTCTCCGCCAGGTATTCCAGCGGCGGGTACTCAAATGCCCACATCTTTCCGTTATCAAATCGACCCGCCTTTACTGTGTCTATAGCGCTAAAGTCGGGAGTAGCTCCAGCCGCCGGTGGGTTTGCGACGAGGGCAAGAACGCTTATCGCAGCAAATAGAAGTAAAAATCGCTTCGAACTGATCATTCTGCAATGTGTAATGTTGATCTAGCCACTGATTGAGCAAAAGTACGTATAAGCGCGCAGATTGATCGCCGGGGATTTTTTAACTTTTGCCGGTGCAGGATTTCGCTTTTGATCGCGCAGCATCCGTCCATGGAATAATGATGAACCCGAACGACGAACATTCCAAAGATTCACCTGACGCTTCCAGCCGACACTTCATCCAGCAGATCATCGACGATGATCTAAAGGAAGGGCGAGTCCAGGGAGAGATTGTTGTTCGATTTCCCCCGGAGCCCAATGGCTATCTGCACATCGGCCATGGAGTACGCCCCATCTGGCTGAACTTCGCATTAGCCGAGGAATACGGGGGCCGCTGCCATCTACGGTTCGACGACACGAATCCTGAAACGGAGGACATGGCATACGTCAAAGCGATTGAGGAAGATATCCGATGGCTCGGCTATGATTGGGGAGAGCACCGCTACTTCGCCTCGGACTACTTTGAAGAGCTGTATGAACTGGCCCTCAGACTGATTACGGATGGAAATGCCTACGTGGACAGTCTTTCAGAAGAAGACATTCGTGAATACCGAGGAACGATCACCGAAAAGGGCAAGAATAGTCCGCATCGAGATCGAAGCGTTGACGAGAATCGAGAGCTCTTCACAAAAATGAGAGCCGGGGATTTCCCGAACGGCAGTCACGTGCTTCGCGCAAAGATTGACATGTCTTCTCCAAACATGCTCATGCGGGATCCGGTCCTGTACCGGATCAAACATGCGACTCACTATCGACGCGGCAATGAATTCCCCATCTATCCGCTGTACGACTTTGCCCATCCGCTCTCGGATGCCATCGAGAATATTACCCACTCGCTCTGTTCACTGGAGTTTGAAGTCCACCGACCCTTGTACGACTGGCTGGTAGATGCATTATTTGACTCTCCGCGGCCACACCAGTACGAGTTCGCCCGTTTCAATTTGGACTATACGGTTCTCAGCAAGCGAAAATTGCTTCAATTGGTTGAAGAAGGCTTGGTTTCCGGATGGGATGATCCCCGAATGCCGACCATTGCGGGATTCAGGCGTCGCGGCGTGACATCGGAATCCATTCGAAACTTTTCGAAAACCATCGGCATCGCTAAATCCGATACCCGTGTGGACATTTCCATGCTTGAGTACGCCATCCGGGACGATTTGAATGCCCGCGCCCCGCGCGTAATGTGTGTCCTGAGACCTCTCAAGGTCGTTCTTACCAATTTTCCTGAAGACAGCGACGCCGAGTGGATCGATGCGCCGTATTGGCCACACGATATCCCAAAAGAAGGGTCCAGACGCGTTCCGCTGACACGCGAGATCTACATCGAGCGGAATGATTTCATGGAAAACCCGTCAATGAAATTCCATCGACTCTCACCGGGAGAGGAGGTTCGATTGAGATATGGATATATCGTTCGGTGCGACGATGTAATCCACGACGAGAAAGGAAAAATTGTAGAGCTACACTGCACGTACGATCCCGAGACGAAAAGCGGAACCGGATCCTCCTCACGTCGGGTGAAAGGAACGATCCACTGGGTTTCTGCCAGCGAAGGGATTCCCATCCATGTTCGCCTGTACGATAGACTGTTCACGGTCGCCGATCCCGATAACGCTGACGACGAAAAGACGTATATAGATTACCTGAATCCAAATTCGCTGCAGGAACCACACTCCAGTATTGCTGAACCGAGCGTCTCCTCAGCCGAACCGGGTGATCGTTTTCAGTTCGAACGTCAGGGATATTTCTACGTGGACCCGGTGGACTCTACGCCGGAACATCCCGTATTCAATCAGACGATCAGTCTTAAGGACACGTGGCAAAAGGTGAAGAAGGCCGACCCTGGGCCGACGACGAAAACCCAGTCACCCCCACAGGAGCGTCTCGCGAGAAATCCTTTGGAAGGGCTGAGCGATGAGGTGGCTTCGCGTGTGAATGAAATGTCGGAGCGATATGATTTATCACTGGACGACGCCGCTTTACTGGGCGCGGATGACGGGTGGTATGAATACTTCGCGCATGCCGCTGAGGGAGGCCACGCGGGGGCCGTCGCCAACTGGCTGATCCACGAAATGCGACCGGCTGTCGGAGACACCAACCCGTCCGATTCGTCCGTTTCTCCTTCTCAGGTGGCCAAACTGGTAGACCTACTCGTGACGAAGACCATTTCGAGTCGAATTGCCAAAGATGTCTTCGCCGAGATGCTGGAATCCGGCCTGGATCCCGAGATCGTTATTGAAAAGCTGGACCTCTCTCAGATATCTGATCCGAGTGCAATCGAGGACCTGGTTGATGCCGTAATGATCGAGCACCCTGACCGCGTGGATGCGTATCGAAATGGAAAAACTGGCCTTATGGGCTTTTTCGTAGGCCAGCTTATGTCCAAAACGAATGGGAAAGCCAATCCGCAGCTGGTAAGAGAAACCCTGGAAAAAAGACTCTCCGAGGACGAATCGTAGTTCTCTAGAACGGAATTCCAGTCCCCGTCCCGACGAATTCGAGCGCCTGATTCGTTGCGTCGTACATCCAGATCGAATCCAGCGTTTCCGCGACCAAAACTGTCGTTGGACTGAGCCACCCGACGAGTCGGTTCGCGTAGGACTGCGCGTCGCCAACCGTCACGGTTTGTGAAAAATTTGCTCCCGGTGTTTGGATTGACAAACGAGATCCATCCTCGCGATACGAAAGTGTCTGACCGTTAGGGTTCCAGACGGGATGGGACATTGAGGGGCCGTTGGCAGAAGGGGGGAAAGCGTAGGCGGCTTCTTCCGTCGCCAGACTGTAAATAGAGATGGCCCTTTTTTCTGAATCCGGATCTACACGCACATCAAAGGCGATCTCAGTTCCATCGGCCGACCAGTTGGCGTGGCGAGGTCGATATCGATCACCCACGATTTTAACGGGCTCCCCGCCGTTCACGGACACGACGAAAAGTGCCGAATCAGGTTCGTATTCCCTTGTAGTGTTGTTGAATGCAAGCTCTCGAAATGTGTACGCCAGTCGTTGACCGTTGGGTGATGGCGTGATCGCCCTCCAGCGACGGATATCTGTAGTCTGCAGCGTGCTGCAATCCGATGCGGTCACGCGATACAGATTGTCGGATGATCGAACAACGACTTCATCGGAAGACGGCCAGGAGATTACGGCCTTCGACGAAGAACATCCAAGGCGGCGGCGGGCGTGGTCGGCCAGCGAAATGATCTTGATATCTCCTGCGCCAAGGGCCGGTCTATCATTCGCGGTGGTTGGTTCGTAGTAGCCGAAGGACAATTGGGATCCATCCGGCGACCAGCTGCCCGTGTATTCCAGACTCGCGCTTCCGGTGTGCAGCTCGGTGGATTGACTCGACTCAGCGGAAAAAAGAACCAGCCTTGACTCGGATCCGGCCTTCACGGCCAGGGCGACATGAGATCTATCCGGAGATACCGAAGAGTAAAGGACGTGCCCTCCTTCACCCAGTAACTGGTTGGTGTTATTCGAAAGATCACGCAAACGGGTCTCTGACGCATCCACCCAGAGAAATCGTCCGTCATTGAACAGAGACGTAGACCCGTCGGGCCGAGCGTCAGACGTTGTCTGGCCGGGACCGGAACAGCCTGTACCTACGAGAATCGAGAGCAAACCGGGAATTATGAGATGGATTCGAGACATGGGTAAGCTTGGCGGTGGACGACGGCATTTTTGGTCCCAGAGTACTATGCGTTCCCATCACGGGTTTCTAACCCGATATGCTCTGACTAGATTTAAGTCCGTTGTAACCATCGATTCAGAAAATCGTTTGACAAGAGCAGATATCTACTCGTTACATACGCCCTCCCAGGACGATCACACAATCCCCAGTCGGAATTCCGAATGATCAAAAACTACATCACGGTATCCCTGCGAATTCTGCTATCCCAAAAGGGATACTCGTTCATTAACATTTTGGGCCTGGCTATTGGAATGGCGGCCTTCTTTTTGATCTCACTCTTCGTTCGGGATGAGTTGTCCTACGATCGCTTTTATGAAAATTCGGACCGCATCTATCGGGTGGTTCTGGAAGGTACTTCAAGAGACGGACCGCTGAACACAGCCATGTCCGCGACGAACTGGGCGCCCCAATTTGAGAGTACGATTCCAGAAATCGAACGGGCCGTCCGGCTTCGACCCCCGAATCAGATGTGGCTGGTTGCTCACGAGAACCGCAAATTCTTCGAGAAAGGATTTATTTTCGCTGACTCAACGGTTCTGGATGTTTTTGATTTTAAACTCGTCCAGGGATCTCCCAACGAGATTCTCTCTGTACCATTTTCGGTCATCATTACAGAGTCGATGGCCCAAAAATATTTTGGTTCAGAGGACCCGCTGGGTAAGCTCTTGCGCCTGGACGCAAGCTTCGACTTCACGGTGACGGGAATCATGGAGGACGTCCCCGAACAATCCCACTTCGACGCCGACTTTGTTGCGTCTCTGTCGACCCTCAGAACCCCGATTTATGGCCCGAACTTCCTGACCCGACCGCTCAACATTCAGATTTACACCTATCTGTTATTGTCGCCCGGGTCAAATCCAGAAGAAGTCACTGCTAAACTCGACGATTTCATCCAGAAAACCTCAGCGCCGATGTTACAGGCGTTTGGTGTCACCATTGAGCCGGTTTTGCAGCCGCTCACGAGCATCCACCTGGGGTCGCACTTGGACAGTGAGATTCAGGCAAACGGCAGCATGGGAAATGTACTTACGCTTTCTGCCGTGGCGCTCTTTTTCCTGCTTATTGCATGCATAAACTATATGAACCTTGCAACCGCCCGCTCTGCCGGTCGTGCGCGCGAGGTCGGTATGCGAAAAGTGCTCGGCGCGAATCGACGGCAGCTGATCGCTCAATTCCTGGGCGAATCGACGGTCCTCGCTGGTTTCGCCGTGGTGCTCGCTGTCCTGTTTCTCTTCGTAGTTCTTCCCGGCTTTAACACGCTCACCGGGAAATCTCTGACTTTGTTATCAGCAGGCCTTTTGCCTTCGATTGAAGTTTTTCTGGGAATCGTAATCGTTAGTGGAATTCTGGCAGGAAGTTACCCGGCTCTTTTTCTGTCGGCTTTCAGACCCGTTGCCGTTCTGAAAGGCTCATCCGGCCAGTCAACGGGATCGACCCGGATTCGGCAAGTTCTGGTCATTTTCCAGTTTGCAATTTCTATCGCGCTTATTTCCGCAGCGGTCGTCGTTTTTCAACAGCTGGAATATGCACAGAGCAAGCAATTGGGCTTTGACAAAGAGGATGTGGTCGTCGTTGAACTTTCTGATCCTCAGATTCGAAACGATTATCAAACGCTCAGAGAACGGGTCGCCGCGTTGCCATCTGTCGCGAGCGCGGCCGCATCGTCGAGCGCACCGGGATTCCTCATTCAGCGCCAATTCATCCGACCGGAGAGCGCAGCTCCAGACGAGCAAACATATGCTCAGTCCTTCATGGTCGATTTTGATTTCATAGAAACCATGGGCATGGAAATCATCGCGGGTCGGTCTCATTCCCGAGACTTTCCGGCCGACACCCTCGGTGCGTTTATCCTCAATGAGGAAGGGGTCAAGACACTCGGATGGGACTCGCCCGAAAATGCCATCGGCCAAAGAATGGATTGGGGACAAGGCCTGATCGGACCGGTTGTTGGCGTCGTTAAGAATTTCCACTCCGAATCCCTCCATCAATCCATCGAGCCAACGGTTATCACAATCGCTAACGAACAGACCTATTTCTACCTGATCGTACGGACGCGCAGTGGCCGGACCGCTGAAGCAATTGCCGGCGTAGAACAGATCTGGAACGACCTTTACCCGGCCTATGTGTATCAGTACACGTACCTGGACGACGACGTGGCACGTCTTTATTCGTCAGATCAGCTGCTGGGGACTATGTTCGGAGGATTTGCATCGCTAGCCATTTTCATCGCCTGCCTGGGATTGTTCGGACTGGCGTCGTTTTCTGCAGAGCAGAGAACGAAAGAAGTCGGCATTCGCAAAGTACTCGGGGCCTCAATCAAGAGCGTCATTTTCATGCTGTCGCGCGAATTCACGATCTACGTACTGGTAGCCTTTGCAATCGCTGCCCCGTTGTCTTTCTTCGCAATGCAAGAATGGTTGAATACGTTCGTTTATCGAATCGATTTCAGTTTTGGGACCCTCGTTGTGGTTGGTTTGATTACGCTTCTCATCTCACTCGCGACGGTGTCTTATCAGACGGTTCGCGCTGCCATCGCCAACCCTGTAGACGCCCTGCATCACGAGTAGATGGCCGACGAGACTCGCTGGTTCTCAAATCGTATCATTGCCCTTTACCTTGCCGGACGATCCAACATTGAAATCACCATGATCAAACTGGAAAATATCAGCAAGTCGTACCTGCACGGTTTCAATCGAAGCTTTGTGTTGAGAGATATCAATCTGGAAGTAGAGGAGGGTGAATTTCTGACGATCATGGGTCCGTCCGGCTCAGGTAAATCGACTTTGCTCCACATCCTGGGGATGCTCGACGAACCTACCACCGGTTCCTACTATTTCTTCGACAAACCCGTTCACAAGTTCAGGGAACGCAAACGCACGGAACTCCACCGGGAATACATCGGGTTCGTATTCCAGGCGTACCATCTGATTGACGACCTGACGGTCTATGAAAACCTTGAAACCCCCCTTCTCTACAAGAAGATCAAAAGTGGCGAGCGAAAGAGTATGGTGGCCGAACAGCTGGACCGATTCAACATGGTGGCAAAAAAGGATCTCTTCCCAAGCCAACTCTCCGGTGGTCAGCAGCAACAGGTGGGCGTGGCAAGGGCACTCATCATGCAGCCCAAACTGATACTGGCAGACGAACCTACAGGAAACCTCCATACAAGCCAGGGTGAAGTCGTCATGGACTGGTTCAAACGACTGAACGAAGAGGATGGAGTGACCATCATCCAGGTTACCCACTCGGATCACTGGGCGTCATGCAGCAAACGAGTGATTCAATTGCTGGACGGGCGCGTCGAATCAGACACGGCGCGAAAAACAGCCATAGCTGTAGATGCCTAGTTGTTTAGATGTCGTCTCAAATCGAATCACTTCGTTACGAGTGATCTCGATCCGGTGTCTTCGTTCGCTCCAGAATGTCTTCGGCGCGCTCTGTGGCTAAGTCTGTGGCTCGCAAGA
>BTQE01000016.1:0-39541 GCA_036985715.1 Rhodothermia bacterium | reverse complement strand
TGATCCAAAGTGAAGTGGCGTCAACGCCCTTGACCATCGACGGTGATCTGGCGGAATGGTCGACGTCCATGCAGCAACTGGGCGACAATCCGGTCCGAGTGGGTGTTAAACACGATGACCATTTTGTCTACCTGTCCATACATTCGATCGATGAAACATTTCTCCGGCAAGTCATGCTCGGCGGACTAACCGTCTGGTTTAATTCGAAGGGAGATAAAACAAGAGATCTGGGTATCAAATTCCCGATCGGGCGGACTTCGATGGCTCCCATTCGGGTCGATCCTCGAAACCTTCCTTCTCCTTCCGAACGGACTCCCAGGATTTTACGTGAGCTGGAAGTAGTAGATATCGACGGTAAAAGCGTGCGTTATCCTGTAGACGGCGTTCCGGGAATATCTCTGAAAGCCTATCTGGAATTCGGGGCATTCAGCTATGAACTCAAGATCCCTCTCGAAACATCCGTCGGAATGACTTATGCGGTGAATCCAGGATCTGATGGAATTTTTGGTATCGGCCTCCAAACCGGAGAGATTGATATGGGTGAGCTGGCCGCCGGCAGGCAGCGTACCGGGGGCGAAGGTGTCAGCGGCGGTGGACGACGAGGTGGTGTTCGTCGGGGTGGCGGAAGACGAGGCGGTGGCCTTAGAGGCGCCGGCTCTGGTGGATTCGGAGGCCTCGAACCGGTCGCATTCTGGGCTCAGGTTTCTCTGGTCGCCATCTCCGAATAAATTCAGAATCCTATCCGGCTGCTGCGCATGTCAGAACGGTTCCAGGACCAACGAATGCGGCCACAACAAGGAAACTGGTCCCGAGATTTCGCATGGAGGATTAATTCGTGAGACCCGGGGGCTAAGTTGCTCGATGCCTTTGCACCATTCGGCACTCCCGACAATATGATATCTTCGGCACCTGGCTTTCCTTCCTCCTCTACCATGAATCACCCCCAAAGAAGCGTTGACACCGCGTGGTCTCTTGGCGCCGCCATCTGGCTCGGCATCATTGGGAGTTCTGTGCTCCTCATCTTGCCGGTCTTCGTTGGCACTCTGATTGAAGATCGGGGATTATCAAACATCGCTGCCGGTTGGATCGGGTCGGCAGATCTAATGGGATTTGCCTTGGCGTCCATCTTCGCGTTTCGTTGGGTACGGAAATACAGTTGGCGAACGATCGTAATGTCAGGGCTCGCGATGATTGTCGTAGGAGATGTCTCCTCGATTTTTCTCTCAAATTATTGGTATCTATTCTCCGCTCGCCTTTTGCTATCCGGGATGGGCGCCGGTTTCGTCATCGCGGTTCCATATACCCTTCTTGGAGATACGCGAAATCCAGAACGAAATACGGGCTTGTACTTTACGTTCAACGTCCTGGGTGGAGCGGCCGGGTTACTTCTCATGCCAATTATTGTCGCCAAAGCCGGAGCCTCGGGCCTCTTTCTGACGCTGGCTGTCACTGCGTCGACGGCCATTCCCGCAGCCTGGCTCTGGCTACCTGGCGCCGGAAAAAACGTCGACCGTACGCATGTATCCGGCGTGGGGAATAAGGCTGTTATTGCCATTCTTATTGGAATCGGTCTCTTTAATTTTGGTCTCGGCGGAGTTTGGGCCTTTGTAGAGCGAATTGGTATTGGCGCCGGTATTTCTGCTGCGGAGGTGGGCCCCATCCTCTCTTCGACCTATCTGGTGGGAATGCTGGGCTCATCAGCAGCCGCCTGGCAAGCCGCCCGGTTCGGCTACCTGAAGCCCTATAGTGCCGGGATAGGAATACTCAGCATCGCACTTCTCCTCCTTCTCAGTAAGTCCGGACTTATCCTGTTTGTTGTGGCTCTTAGCCTTATGAACTTCGCCTGGAACTACAGCTTGACCTATCAATTCAGTGCGGTCTATTCGCTTGATGATTCAGGGCGAATGTCTGTTCTTATCATCCTCGTCCAAGCGCTTGGGCTGATGTTCGGCCCTGGAGTAGCGGGCATTTTCGTGTCAGCATCAGGATTCGCAACATCGATATTCCTTGGAATAGCGATGTGCCTCTTGAGCCTGGGTTTCTTTCTGACTGCTCACCGTCAGAGTTGCGATGAGTAATTGTTGCGGTTCCTGGTGACGTAAGCTCGCAGTCTGAGAGGTTGCATTTGCCCCCTCGGACGCGCAACACTTGACGTACCTAATCCGTTATGAGTTATATGGACCCACTCGAAAAGGAAGGGTAGTTTACCATTCTAAAAAACTACCTTCGAATTGCTGTCAGGAGCCTGGCTCGTCAAAAGCTGTATGCCGGGATCAATATCGTCGGAATGGCTATCGGGTTGGCTGCGTCGTTTCTTATTCTCCTCTTTGTACGGTACGAATCCTCATTCGACGGCTACCATGAAAATGGGGATCGCATCTTCCGCGTATCTCTGGAAGAGATGCCTGTTGGTGGGTCGGCGGCTGTTAGTCGGGCGCTCATTTCCCCTGCCGTCGGTGTCTCCATCGAGAACACGTTTCCCCAGATTGAGTCGATGGCCCGGTTGACACCTGTTGGGCCGCTACTCAGCTATGGAGACAAACATATCATACCCAAAAAATCATTCTGGGCCGATCCGGAGATTTTTGACATCCTCTCGATCGACGTACTTCGCGGAGATCCGAAATCTGGACTGGCTACTCCGTTCACCCTTGCGCTGAGCGAGAGTCTGGCGCGTCAGCTCTTTGCAGATGAAGATCCGTTGGGGCAGTCCGTGATCGTAAATGATGAAGAGACGTTCACCGTAGTTGCCGTTTTCAGAGATTTGCCAGGAAACACTCACATTCATTTCGATGCCCTCGGGTCGATGGCCAGCATCGAGAGATGGTTCACGGTACGACCTCTCGACGAGGTATGGGACAGTCCGAATTATGCCACCTACGTTCGCCTGAGCCGCGGTGCAGACGAGACCAAATTGTCCGCCGCGTTGTCGGATTATCTCGCTACGGTCGGCGGTGTCAACGTCCCGAAGCGGTCCAAAATCCGCCTCCAAAGAGTAGCAGATATTCACTTGAACTCTACCGTGTTGAGAGAGCTCGAACCGCAGGGCAATCGAGATCTAGTCGTTCTCTTCCTGGCTATCGCAGTCTTTATTGTCCTTATTGCGGCAATCAATTTCACGAATCTTTCTGTTGCAGCTTCCAAGCGCCGGGATCGGGAAGTCGGCATTCGAAAAACAGCGGGAGCTTCCCGACGGCAACTTATTGGCCAGTTTATCGGCGAAGCAACGGTGGTCGCGTTTATTGCCATGCTCGTTGCTATAGCAGTTGTAATGGCCGTCCTTCCTGTTTTTAACGACTTCATTGGCGAGTCTCTTTCGATTCTGGATGTGAGTATATGGACGCTGGTTTCTACGGTTGTTCTCGGATGTGTGATTGTAGGCGCGCTGGCGGGGAGCTATCCGGCAGTTTACCTGTCCGGGCTTCGCCCGAGTCATATTTTTCGCGGAGGGCAAGGCAACTCGCGCCGTGGCTCCCTTCTGCGATCGTCTTTGATTGTCATGCAGTTTTCGATCGCAGTTACGCTGATGCTGGCAACGCTCGTCGTATTCAGGCAACTCTCATACGTGCGCGTTCAGAATTTGGGATTTGAATCGAAAAACGTCGTCGTTCTCCCCGAAATCAGGGAGATCGCAAAGGATTTCGAAGGATTCCGGCAGCAACTCCTCGAGCATCCCGACGTCCTGGATGTTGCACAATCCAATCCGTCGCCCCTGGGTATGGTGATTCCACCATTTGACGGTACCGCGTACCATGGAGATCATACGGAAGTTGCCACGATTTATCCCGTTTGGATCGATCATCGCTACTTCCAGACGTTCGACATTCCACTAGTTGCGGGCCGGGACTTTGATCCTGACCGAATTACAGATACAGAGGTGGGATTGATACTCAATGAAACGGCCGTTCGGCGTTTCGGTTGGCAGAATCCGCAGGATGCAATCGGCGGCGAAGTATTCTACGGCGGCACGAAGCGGACGGTGATTGGCGTCGCAAAAGACTTCCATCAGGAATCGCTCCGCAAGGCGATTATCCCGATGGGTTTCTATCAGGACGCACGAAATTATCGAGCGATCTCCGTAAAATATAGTACGTCCAATTTTCCGGCACTTCTGAGTTTCTTTGAATCAAAATGGTCGACCTATTACGAGAATCGTCCGTTGAACTACCAATTCCTTGATGAACGCGTAGCGACTGTTTACGAGACGGATGAGCGATTAGGGTCATTGATCGGAGCTTTCGCCTTTCTAGGAATCTTCGTTTCCACTCTGGGCCTGTTCGGTGTTGCTGCGGTTACGGTGGAGCGGCGGCGAAAAGAAATCGGCATTCGAAAAACGATGGGGGCGTCGACCGGACATCTCGTCTACACGATTTCAATGGAATTCGTGCGTCTTTCACTGTTTGCGCTGATTCTGGGGGGTGTCGCTGGTTTTTTTCTGATGAACAGCTGGCTCCGCAACTTCGCGTATCATACGTCGATCGGTTGGCTACCCATCGTCATTGTCGCAGTCGTAACAGTTACGGCCGCACTCCTGGCCGTGTTTTACGAGTCCCTGACAGCGGCCACGGCGAACCCGGTTGAGAGTCTTCGGCAAGAATGAGATGGCATATCCGAATGGCTTCTGGACAAGTCGGGCTATTCCGATTAGTTTGGGGTCCGCGAAATTCCATTCCTATAGCTGAGCAGACGTGTACGAAATCGTTGTTTCCTGGTTGGTGCTTTTGATCGGCATCTATATCGTTGCCGGTATTGTGGCTGCCGTTCCCATTGTTCTCTTCGGAATCACACGGATGGATCCGGCAGCGCGTGGATCTTCCCGGCTGTTCCGTCTAACGATTTTGCCGGGTGTTATTGCACTCTGGCCGCTCCTGCTGCGCCGATGGCTTACGGGCCAGACCGAACCTCCGATTGAACGCACACCGCACAAGGAAATGACTCAATGATCAGACGTTTGAGAGCCGCTCACAGATGGATATTCGTCGTGCTGGCGATCCTGATCACCGGCGCAATCCTTGCAAGTATCGTGTATCGTCCCAAGTATCCATTCGACTCGATTCGCAATTCGCTTGTCGGATCTTCGCGAAATGGGAATTCCGTCAACGATTCCAGCGAGATACAGCAGTAGAGAATCCATGGGCCACGCGTATAGGGCAGTTACCTGGAACAGGCAGAAGCGTATCTATGACCTGATACTCTGGGGAGGCATTGTTCTCTACCTGACCATCTTTTTGGGGCTCGGAGTCTTTTTCTATCCAAATATTACAGTCGAAACGCTGCTGATACGAGCAACGGCAACGTGCGCGTTTCTTCTGCTGCACGTCATTCTCTCTATCGGGCCGTTAGCGAGGCTCGACAGGCGATTCCTTCCTCTGCTCTACAATCGGCGACACATGGGTGTCTCGATGTTCATCGTCGCCCTGATCCACGCGGCGTTGTCCGTGGTACAATTTCACGCATTCGGGGATATCAATCCGATCGTCTCCATATTTGTGAGCGACTCTTTTGGAGATTTAACGTCCTCCCTTCCTTTTCAGGTGTTCGGAGCACTCGCTCTCCTAATCCTTTTCCTGATGGCAGCGACGAGCCACGATTTCTGGCTCGCTCAGTTGTCAGCGCCAGTTTGGAAAGCGCTTCACATGGCTGTGTACCTGGCGTATTTCCTGCTCATTATTCATGTCGCGTTTGGCATCCTTCAGGATCTTTCGTCTCCCGTCCCCACCGTGCTACTGGCTATTGGTGCCGCTTGGCTGGTGGGTTTGCACTTGAGGGCCGCACTGATCGAAAAGCGCTCGGACAAGCACTTGACCGACACGGACAATTTCGTTCGCGTATGCTCACTCGGAGATATTGCCAACAACCGAGCTGTAATAAGAATGATTGCTGGGGAGCGAGTAGCAGTATTCAAGTACAACAATAGTGTATCGGCGGTATCCAATGTCTGCCAACACCAAAATGGCCCCCTCGGCGAAGGTCGTGTTGTTGACGGATACATCACCTGCCCGTGGCATGGCTACCAATACTGTCCGTTAACAGGGAAGTCTCCGGCACCATTTACCGAAGTGATTCCCACGTTCGAAGTACGTGTTAAAGGGGACGAAGTTTTTGTTGCCACCTCACCGAACAGGTTGGGAGAGGAATCTGCGCCAGCTCATTTTGTGCCGGAAGAACCACGATCTGGATGAAAGATTCTTTCTACATAGGGTATCTACCGAAGGCGCCTCGGGATCTCGCCAAAGTCATGGCGGTCATCAGCGCGTTTCTTCTCACCACAACGATCGCTGTTTCATTCCTTCTCGTGAAAAGCCAGGATGCGTTTTATCCGAGCCGTTTCGAATTCGGTAATACGCGCACGTATGAGGGATGGTACCAGAGCCATCCCGTACCATCATTAATTGTCGTAGGCCCGGGTCTATCCGGATTGGCAGTTAACTATCTGCTTGTTGCGGAAGGCAAACATGGCGCTGAAGAGCAACTGACAGGACTAAAGGAAGGACCCGTCAGGCTGGAAGGCACGCTCATTCAGCGTGACCAAATGCGAATGTTGGAAGTCGTTTCCGGATCCGTCGAAGAAGGATCCGATGCTGCCAGATTTCACGGAGTAGAATCGGTGCCATTGGGGTCGGTCACACTTCGTGGAGAAATCGTCGACAGCAAGTGTTTCCTGGGGGTTATGAATCCCGGGGACAAGACTGTTCACCGCGCGTGTGCAACTCTGTGCATTCGCGGAGACATCCCTCCAATGCTCGTTCTGAAAAACCCTGATCAGACGTTTGAGTACCTACTTCTGAGAGGAGCACATGGCGAACGTATCAATCAGGCAGTTCTGCCGTATGTCGCCCGGCCCGTCGTCGTTGAGGGCGACTTGTACCGACACGGCTCCTGGTTGGAGGTGCGCGCTGATCCTAAAACAATAAAAATCCTTCGCTGATGACCGGCAAATTACTCGTATCGCAGAGCTCGTACTGGATCTGCCGTTGCAGCGCGGATCCTCTGGTAGGAAATACTAACCGCCGCTACTACGGTCAAAAGCACAACGGCTAGAACAAAATCCGAGCGCAGACGAGTTGTCGAACGATGTCGCATACTGCACTTCCGGGAGGAAGGATTCGTAGCTCAGCTCGTACCGGACATACGCGGTGATCAGGATGGCGCTCGCCAGTGCAATCGAAAGCCCGACGATGTTGACCAGCGCGTAGACCTGGCTGCGTCGCATATTGCGAACGGCAACTTGGAGATAGTTCCTGACCATGTGTGGATCGAACTGTTTGGCTGCGAAACAAACAGGTAGCTCGCCGAATCAACATTCGGATTCACATCTTGGACAGAACAACGGGACAAACGGTTTACATCCTCCTGTCGGTCAACCGTACGGCCGGAACGAAGAGGTGTTACCGCTCGCCGTACTCGTAGAATATCACGCCACCCGATACGCTGCCGGCAAATAGGTCCAGGTCGCCATCGCCGTCGATATCCACGAACTCCGGTGTCGCCAGTACGGGCATGTAAACATTTAATATGCCGTCGTCTTCAAACGTCGGTTCGGTACGCGAACCGTTATTTCGAAACAGGCGAAGACCTTCCAGTTCACTGCCTATGACCAGATCGAGATCACCGTCATCATCGATATCTACCAGCGTCGGATAACTCCGCCGCCCGACGTCAATGCCATTGAATTCGTCTGAAACAAGGACGAAATATGGCTCCTCGAAAGTCCCGTCATTCCTGTAAAAGTTCATGGTCCCAGACGCCTCGCCCACGAAGAGATCGAAGTCACCGTCCGCATCTATGTCTCCCAGTGTTGGAGATGAATTGCTTCCGCGCGTCAAACTAATGTAGACGGGATCGATTTCGACAAAAATCGGCTCAGTTGCATTACCATCATTACGGAAGTAGGCGATTTCTCGATTCCATTTTCCGACGAGCATGTCCAGGTCCCCGTCTCCATCCAGATCCGCGATGGCTGGATTCTGATGATAGGTTGCCAGAAGGTCCATAGTGCCTGCCGCCCGGAAGTATGGAGCCGTTGCAGACCCGATATTTTCGAAATAGTAGACCGTAGACACGTTCGGATCCGCGGGTGCGATCTTATTTGCAATCAGCAGATCCTGATCACCGTCGGCGTCAAAATCAGCGAATTTCACAACACTCTCACTGCCTACATCCACCGAGCGGAGATATCGGCTCGTGCGATGCTCAAAAACATTTTTATCTGTTTGCTCCAGGAAAAAAAAGTTGTCCGCCGTTGTCGAGTTGGCGTTGAACGCCCCGCCCAGCACACCGAAAAGAACATCCAGATCGCCGTCCGTGTCGACGTCTACCATGATGGGCGCGTTGTACCCGCTCGTCTCGACCGGATTCCTGCCCGGAAAGGGTTCTGGTTCTCCGCGCAATGACGGCAGGCCACAGGATCCCAGATTCCTGATGAACAACAGGCCCGGTTCAAAAAAGTCGCCCCACAGGAGATCATCGTCGCCGTCCCCGTCAAGGTCTCCGAATTCCATGGTGTTTGCGCCGTGCCGAGTTTGAAGCTCCCCAATGATTTCGATGTCTTCGAAATCGTCCGTAACAAATTTGAATTGAGGGACATTATTCGCATCCATCCCGATCGACTCGTATCTCGTGATCGTCCCCGTAATGCGTCCGATAAATAGATCCACCAGGCCATCGCAGTCGATGTCAGTCAGACTGGGGATGTTTTGTCGATCCGCAAACATGGGTACTCCGCTTGCGTCGCGCAGCGTATCCACAACGAGAACGAACTTGGCCTCCTGCGCGGTACCCTCATTCCGGAAATAACGGATATGGCTGAATCGTTCCTCAGCCAGAATATCAATGTCACCGTCGGCATCCAGGTCAAGCATCCGATACCACTCGCCAACGTCCAGATCCTGATACCGATCTGTTCGCCATTCGTAGAGGGGCTCGGCCGCCGTACCCGTGTTTTCGAGAAAAATGACGCTCCCGGTTTCCTCCTGCACGAACAAATCAGGATCGCCATCCGCATCGATATCGTGCATCTGTGGACGCGGGACATTTAGGCCTCCCATGAATGGCAGGTCGTAAGATTGCCCGTTTTCATCCTCGATCACGAATGGCTCTACTTTCCGAACGTACTCGTGAGTCGAAACGGATACCACAGACCCGGCCGACGCACAACCATTCAGAAAAAGAACTACGGCAATGAGACTAAATGGGCGAGATAGTCCGCCTATCATACTAATCTGTTTTAGTGAAAACGGATGTGTCAAAGGGCGCGTCGGCTCCCTGCACCTGACGGATATACGCCGACTTCCAAAACCTTCACGATCTCGAACGTCTCTGTATCGATGACTACGACCGTTCCTGCGAGTTTATTGTCGCCCAGATTGTAGCGCGGCGTGTAATGACCGTTCAGGTTGTTATTGGAGACGTACAGAAACTTACCGTCACCTGAAAGGGCGGCTCCGTGCGGCTGAGAAAACCCTTCCCCTTCGATCACTCTGGCGATCGACTGGCTCTCCATATCAATAACAGTAACCGTATTGGCCATTTTGTTTGCCAGATAGGCAAACTTTCCATCCGGAGAAAAAACGGGATGCCACGGCGCTGCATTCACGTCGATCGTCTTGAGCAGGGTGAGCTCTGGTGCTCTGGAGATATCGTAGAAGAACAACTTACTTGTTAGCTGTCCGCCCACAATCATGGTCTGTCCATCGGGAGTCACACCGAACTGAACGAGTGTGTGAATGGGGCCGTCCACGGTGTGCCTCGTTCCGTCTCCACTCTCCACGTTGATCGCGATGATGCGATTCTCACCCAGACTTCCTGAGAATACATACTCACCCGTCGAGCTCACCGCAATGGCGTGTGGTCGTGGATGAAAAACCTCCACTTCTTCAATATCCATAGTCGAGCGTTCAATGAAGCCGACACTTTGCGGAGGATTGACCGCTGCCATGGACCGTCCGACAAAAAGCAGGTCACTTTTTGAATCCAGCGCCATCAATCCAGGAGCTTGAAACTCCGCCTGTCCGACCAGCTCGTTGTCGCGCGAAAATTTAAGAACGCGGTTCTCCGCGATCATCGAGACGTACCAATAAGATCCATCCTCTTCGACGGCGATGTGGTGAGGTTTCGACATCACAGCAAAACCGAGAGCCCTCAGATCAACTCTTCGAACGACTGTATTCGATTTCGTATCGATGACGTTGACAGTTCCTTCGCCCTGATTCGTCACGTAAACCAGATCGTTCGATTCCACGAAGGGTATCTGCTCGTCCGGGCCCGGTGCGCCGGAATTGATCCAGTCCTTGATCTGTTGAATCTCAGCATCGTTCAGCGAGGCCGAAGAAAGCTCTTCCGGATGGCTACCCGCCTGATACTTGGTGGCAAGCTCAACGAGAAGACTGTTTTCCGCGTCAAAGGCAATAACCGCTTCGCCTCTTCTCGAACCGGCCATTACCTGCTCCCACGATTCAAGCGATAATCCGGCCTCCAAGCTGCTCCCACCGTGACAGGACGAACACTTCGCACTGAAAATGGGCTGAATGACATCTGAATAGACGCTCTGGCCAGAGTTTGTTGTCGAACTCGTGCTTGAACTTGTGATTGAGCCTGTGCTCGAACGTGACTGGGCGCAAGCGGAAAGAATCGTGAGCGTTAGAACGAAAACGATCGCTCCAATTCGAGTGAACGGTTTCATTGCTCTGTCTCGGGCTGGTTCGTAATGAGTATGACGAATATGGTCTCTCCCTGCGTGGAGCTCCAGAAATTCAGGGGCGCCGTTGGTCGATCCTGGGCTGTCGGCTGGGAAGATATAAACGACAGGCGGGTCCCGCGAATCATATTCGCGGGACCCGTTCGGTCAGATTAAATATCGACGTCTCGTCGCTTCAGGATGAACAACCCCTCTCCCATGCTCGAAACGATGATGATTCCGCTTTCGAAAAAAGGGTAATTGCTCCAGGCTCCACTGAAACCCGGTTCATTCTCGCCGAAATGCGTCGTATCAAAGTACCCGACTTCGACCGGATTTACCGGATCGCTGATATCCAGAACGCGAAGTCCTGATACATAGTTGGACTGGTACATAAAGTTTCCGCGAATGTACAGGTTGTGGTCTGATGATTTGGATGCCGACTGATATTCCTTGACCAGTTGAGGATCATCAAGATCTGTCACGTCCCAGACCAAGGTGCGCGTCGAGCTCGCGCGGCCCTGAAGCTCATCCAGCTCGTCATCCAGGTAGAAGTATTTGTGATCCTCTGTAATCCATCCCTGGTGCGCGTAGGACACGTTGGGATAGGAAGCGTTCGAGATAGCGACCGGATTGCTCTTGTCCGATACATCAGCAATGCTCAGAGCAGTTTCGTTTGCGCCAAAGCAAATTTCTTTACCCTCGTATTGTTCGTCCGGACCCTTATAAACGATACACATGGCGTCGTGTGAGTAGCCTGTACCGGAACGACCGGTAGCCGTATCCGAAAAGCATCCCGCAAATTCGGGATTTACGGGATCCTGGATATTAATCATGTGAAGGCCGCCACCGCATGTTTCACCGCCCGAACTGCTTCCAACGGCATAGGCAAATCCGGTATCCTCATTGATGACAATATTGTGAGCAGAGTGAATTCCGTCGTAGACAGTGTCGGCCTCGAACGTGTATGGAATGTCCGAAATGTTACGAAGACGAGTCAGATCGAACACCTGCATTCCATGCGCACCTGCACCGTCTGCGACTATAAATGCGTGATCTTTGTAGACCTTGATATCCCGCCACATAGAGGGGTTGGCGCCTTCGGTCAGCGTCAGCTCGCCTACATAGGTCGGGTTGTTGGGATCGCTAACATCAATAAAAGCGGTACCGTTCGTGCGCCCTAGAAGCGCCCATTCCTTACCCGTCTCCGGATCTGTCCAGCCCCAAATATCATTCACGCTAACACCGCGACCGGCTCCCACATCCTTGGTCGAAAGAAACGCGACCATATCTACAGAATTACAATCGAAACGGTCGGCTTTACCATCTTCGCAGCTGACTTGATCGCCAGTGATCGAGTCCATGGCTTCAATGGCACCTTCCAGCTGAGCCACTTCGGTCCACGTGCCGTCCGATTTCTCAAAAATCAAAGCCGTGCCCGATCCGCCGTCTGCCGTGGGTTGACCTACGACAGCGATGTCTCCATCAACATCCACAGAGGTTCCGAAGCTCGTGCGGCGTCCCCCTTCGCGAGATGTAATCTTTGTAGCACTCACCCAGTTGCCATCCTCATCCGCCTCAACCGAATAGACGGCTCCAGTAAAACTATTGGCGCCTGGAGCTCCGATCCACACATTTCCATTTACGAAAGTTACTGTCGTACCGAAACGGGTGTTCGGTGCGCCGTCGAATGGAGATAACGAACCGCTTTGATTCCACTCCCCGTTTTCGAAACTGAAGAGATATGCAGCACCTGTATTACGCTGATGTCGCGCTGCTCCCACAATTAGTGACTCTCCCTCAGCAGCGACTGAAAAACCAAATCGACTATTCCGGTCCAGACCGAACGCGCTGAGCGTAGTTCGTTCCTGCCACGCACCATCAATGTTTTCGAATAGATACAAAACGCCTTCACGACTGCTCTTGCCGGGCGCCCCGACAAATGCGCTGCTATCGACGATCGCAAGAGAGGCCCCGAAAAGATCATTCTTCTCCCCGTCCTCGGGTACCAGCTTTGCAACCTGACTCCAGCTTCCGGAAAAGTCTTCCTCAAATACGTAGACTGCGCCCGCATTTGAATTCTGGTTCGACGCACCCACCAGTAGGGTTGACCCATGTGTGGCCAGCGCAGACCCCAAGCCATCTCCCTCAGTAGCGTCGGAAGCCGAAAGCCTTGCGATCTGATTGTAGGCGCCACTGTCATCTTTCTGAAAAACATATACGGCGCCACTTCCCTCATTCTGTCCAGCTGCGGAAACGATCACCCGATCGCCGAACGCAGATAGAGCCGTTCCGAAGTTGTCACCGTCAAAAGCATCATCGGAGGTAAATCGGGCGATCTCAACCCACTCGCCGCCGCTATTCCTGGTGTACACATACACAAACCCAGGAGTCATGGTATTGGACGATTCTCCAACGAATACAGTACCCCCACTCACGGCAACAGAGTTTGAGAACCCAGCCAGCTGCGGAGCACGATCGCTCGAGAAACGCATGGTTTGCGCCGTAACGGAAGACCATGCAAAAAGTGAAAGAAGACCCAGAAATATAATTGGACGTTTCATTTCAGATTCCATTTTCGAATGTTCTGATGGAGTGATAGGATCGGTACAGATGCTGTTCTGGATTGGGGGAATCCAACGATAATTGGATCATTCTCGACTCACGTGAGGAGGCTCGGTGCAGCATCTATGATCTCTTCCTGATTATTCGTTCTACGCGATCCGAACAAGGCGTTGCTCAACGTACAAATCCTGGAAAAGGTTCACTCAGATCCCTCGTCGAAAGGTTCAAACTGCAGTCAGAAATCACCGTCGCTTTGCGGGACGACGTTTTGAATGCGATTCTATTGCGTTTTCGGCGAAAACGGTCGAATTCCGATCCCTACCGGGACCATGTGAACATTCGTTAAACATCGCAGGGCGCGGACTCATCTGGTGCACCAGGCGTCTATCTTTAGCCCGTGTTGGTTGAATCCCCACCAGCTGTCAGACGTCGTCAGGTATCACTATCAAATCGCCGATGATCTTAGTTACGGGAGCAAATGGTCAAATTGGAGTTGATCTGCTGCAGGCACTTGCTGATCGCCATGGGGGAAAGCAAATAGTTGCTACGGATCTGGATGGTTCAGATGCGCACTCACCTTCTGATGTGACGTTCGAACCATTAGACGTTCGGAGTAGTGATAGCCTCAATGAACTGCTCTCAACAAATGAGATTGATACCATATATCACCTGGCGGGGATTCTCTCGGCGAATGGCGAGCAAAATCCGGATCTCTGCTGGGACGTAAATATTGGCGGTTTGAGAAATGTCCTTCGGGCGGCGATTCAGAGATCACTCAAGGTCTTCTGGCCCAGCTCCATCGCTGTTTTTGGACCCCGCACGGTGCGAGACGAAGCGCCGCAGACGGCCAGGACTGATCCAGACACGATATACGGCATCACGAAGGCGACGGGCGAACGATTGTGCCAATATTATTCAGGGCACCATGCGCTGGATGTACGTAGCATTCGATTTCCAGGTGTAATCAGCTATTCAGCTCCCCCTGGTGGCGGGACCACCGATTTCGCTGTAGAGATGTTTTTTGGGGCAATAAGGGAAGGCGCGTACGACTGCTTTGTGCAGGAGGATACTCGACTTCCCATGATGTATATGCCGGACGCGATCAAATCTGTTCTTGATCTGATGAGTGCGGACTCCGATGATCTGTCGGTCCGAATGAGCTACAATGTTACCGCTTTCAGCTTTTCAGCGGGCGAATTGGCGGAGTCGATCCGAAAATACATTCCAGGCTTTACGTGTGATTTCAAGCCAGATTTCAGACAGGAAATCGCGGATACATGGCCTGGAAGCATCGACGATTCTGTTGCCCGATCTGACTGGAATTGGGTTCCAGAATTTGATTTAGACGCCATGGTGCGAGACATGCTGGCACATATCGGTTCGTCATTGGGTGTTCCGATGGAATTTCCCGATAGCGACTAACAGCACGAGATTAGATATGTATGATTCGGTATCCGTTCAACTGGCAGAGATCATTGAAGAGATTCGTGAATCGGGGTTGTATAAGGAGGAACGAGTGCTTTCCTCCCCGCAGGCGGCGGAGATTGCGGTCTCGGGAGGGGCCGAGGTTATTAATTTCTGTGCGAACAATTACCTCGGTCTGGCGAACAATCCAGAGCTTATCCAAGCGGCACGGGAGGGCGTAGAGAAATACGGTTTCGGTCTGTCGTCTGTGCGATTTATCTGTGGAACCCAGACCGTTCACAAGGAGCTGGAAGCACGACTCTCCGAGTTTCTTCAGGCCGAAGACACCATTCTGTACACGTCCTGTTTCGACGCTAATGGTGGATTGTTTGAAACGATTCTGGATAGTGAGTGTGCGATCATCTCGGATGCGCTCAATCATGCAAGCATTATTGATGGCATTCGGCTCTGCAAGGCTCAGCGGTTTCGCTTCTCCCATGCAGATATGGAAGATCTCGAGCGGTGCCTTCGAGAAAGTAGCAATGCCAAGCGCCGCATGATTGCAACAGACGGTGTCTTCAGCATGGACGGAGACATCGCCAACCTGAAAGGGATCTGCGACCTCGCTGATCAATATGACGCTCTCGTGATGGTGGATGACAGTCATGCAACAGGCTTTTTCGGGCCGACAGGCCGCGGATCGATCGAACACTCGGACGTCATGGACCGGGTTGACGTTGTGACCAGCACGCTCGGTAAGGCGCTTGGCGGTGCCTCAGGGGGGTTCACTTCTGGACGAAAAGAGATTGTTGAGCTACTTCGTCAACGTTCGCGACCCTACCTCTTTTCCAACTCGGTTGCACCCATGATCGCGCATACGAGTCTGAAGGTGCTGGAGATGCTCACGGAATCAACTTCGCTTCGTGACCGGCTCGAAGAGAACACGACTTACTTCCGTGAGCAGCTCTCGACACTCGGCTTTGATATTCGCCCCGGAGTCCATCCGATCGTCCCGATTATGCTGTACGAAGCTCGTCTAGCATCAGATATAGCATCCGATATGCTCGACGAAGGGATCTACGTGATCGGCTTCAGTTATCCGGTTGTACCCAAGGGAGAGGCTAGAATTCGAGTTCAGCTCTCTGCTGCACATTCGCGTGAGCACCTGGACAGATGCGTGGATGCGTTTGCCCGGATTGGAAAGAAACACGGGGTTATCGATTAGCCCTTATCGTGAGCCACTCGATAAAGCAGAATGAAACAGGGCGAATCCCCTTTCGGCGATCCGCCCCGTAATCACTGCCTCCTCTTTCCTCTTGGGCTACCGACAGCCCTCAACTTCCATCGATTACCCGCTGAGTACTCCCGGCTTAATCACACGGGATTTCAGAAGCGGACAGTATTCGTGGGAATGCAGAAGAGTCGTTCCGTTCAGCCGTTCCTAAGCTGACGGACCCCCTTCAGAAATCCCTGACAATTACTGACAACGAGTGAAAATTCGTTTTTTGCGCTGCAAACCCGTCTGTCGCCGACTGAAGACACACTTTTCTTTCTCACGCAACCTGAATCGACCGCGGGATACTCGGCGCCGGTCCATTATTTGGCATTTCGAAGCCTGCATCCCCTATCTTTTGCGCCCACTGATGCAGGGTGATCGATCGTTCCCTCACTCCCAACACCCCGTAATTCGTGATACTCATTCTTGAACCCGACGTCGACAAGGAGTCGCCGCCATATGAGCAGCTCCTGGGCTATCTCGAATCCATAACGGATATCGAATACCGAATGCATGACATTCAAGGGTCCGAGGTCCGCATCACCGAAGTGTATCTGATTGGCAACACGAAGGCGCTCTCGCGCGACCACATGCGAGGTCTACCTACCGTGGAGCGAGTCGTGATGGTTTCGGAGTCGTATCGGATACTAGGTCGCCATGAGGACGACCACCGGTCGACCAGTTTCGACTATAACGGGTTGCGATTCGGGCAGGATACCTTTCAAATATTTGCAGGATTGTGCGCAGTAGATACGCGAGAGCATGTCGAGATCATGCTGAAAGCGCTCAGCGAACATGGGCAGGTCTGCACAAGAATGGGAGCCTACAAACCCAGAACAAGCCCCTATTCCTTCCAGGGTCACGGTCATGAGTGTCTCCCTTTCGTTTTCGAGTTGGCCGGTAAGTACGGTTTCAAAGTGATCGCCATGGAAGTGACGCACGAGTCTCATGTCGAAGAGATCGACCGGGCTCTTGACGAAGCGGGTAGACCAACAGGGATCATGCTGCAGATCGGGACACGAAACACGCAGAATTTTGAACTCTTAAAAGCCGTTGGGCGACAGGTGACCTATCCGGTCCTCTTCAAGCGAGGATTTGGAATCACGCTCGACGAGTCGCTGAACGCCGCGGAGTATCTGGCCAGCGAGGGTAATCAAAAAGTGATTTTCGGATTACGCGGAATGAAAACGAACATGGGCGATCCCCATCGCAATCTCGTTGACTTCGCTCACGTTCCAACCATAAAACGCCTGACACGAATGCCGGTCTGCATCGATCCATCTCATTCAGTAGGTTCCCGGGACCGAGCTCCCGATGGCCTGTTGGATACGATGCACGCTACGGCACAGGGAATCATTGCCGGCGCGAACATGGTCCTGGTTGATTTTCACCCTGCTCCGAACGAAGCACTGGTCGACGGGCCCCAAGCGCTGCGCATGAACGAATTGGGTTTGTTTCTGGACGATGCTGCGATCGTTCGAGAGGCCTATCTAAAGCGCGTCGCCGCCTTGAACGAATAGTCAGCGATCGAGACCGGCAAATACGCCGTCGATAAGCGACCGAGCCTCGACTTGAATTCTGGCGAGATGATCCTCCCCCCTGAAGCTCTCCGCATAGATCTTGTAGATATCTTCGGTTCCCGACGGACGCGCGGCAAACCATCCAAACTCGGTCACGACTTTGAGTCCACCAATAGCCTCGCCATTTCCAGGAGCCCGGGTGAGTTTCGCAAGAATCGGATCGCCCGCCAATTCGTTCTCCGGGACGTCTTCTGCACTCATCGTCTTCAAAAGATTCTTCTGATCCTCGGTGGCTGGAGACTCAGAACGGTCGTACACCGGCTTACCAAATCGATCGGTTAATGTCTGATAGAGATCACCCGGATCCCGATCGGTCACGGACATGATCTCAGCTGCCAGGAGATTCATGATGATTCCGTCCTTATCCGTCGTCCAAGCGGTGCCATCTTTCCTTAAAAACGAAGCCCCCGCGCTCTCCTCACCTCCAAACCCTATCGTTCCCGCCAATAGTCCTTCGACAAACCATTTAAATCCAACGGGTACTTCAGTCAATCCTTTGCTGAGGTCAGCCGCGACCCGATCAATGATTGAACTCGAAACGAGTGTTTTTCCAACCTGAGCCGACGGTGGCCAGGCCGGTCGATGTCGGAACAGATAGTTGATTGCCACGGCCAGATAATGGTTCGGACTCAACAAACCATGCTTACCGGATACGATTCCATGGCGATCAAAATCGGGATCGTTTCCAAACGCGATATCGAATGAGTCTCTGAGTTCTATGAGACCCGCCATGGCGTAAGGTGACGAACAATCCATCCGCGTCTTGCCGTCCTTGTCGACGCGCATAAATGAAAACGTCGGGTCCACGGCGTCGTTCACGACGGTCAGATCCAGCCCATATCGACCAGCGATCCTTCCCCAGTAAGCAACACCCGCCCCGCCGAGCGGATCCGCCCCGATTCGTATTCCGGAATCAGAAATTGCGCTCATATCCAATACATTCTCAAGATCATCTACATACGGCCCGACGAAATCGACCTCCATGACCCTGGAAGACCGGAGAGCGCTGTCCAATTCGATTCGACATACATCTGTCGACCCGGCGTTTAAAAGTTCATTTGCCCGTGCTTCGATCTGAGCCGTTACGGATGCCTCGCCCGGACCACCATGGGGCGGATTGTATTTGATTCCGCCGTCCTGTGGTGGATTATGGGAAGGGGTAATGATGAGTCCGTCCGCCACGCCCGACTCTCTGTTTCGATTGTGAGTCAGAATGGCGTGGGATATGACGGGCGTCGGAGTGAACCCGTGTCCATTCTGGCAAATGATGTCAACGTCATTCGCCACCAAAACTTCCAGAACGGAAAAGTACGCCACCTTTGAAAGGGCATGCGTGTCCTTCCCGAGATAGAGAGGGCCACAGATACCGGCTCCGGTTCGGAATTCGCATACCGCCTGCGCAATAGCGAGAATCTGCGCTTCGGTAAAACTACCATTTAGAGAAGTACCTCGGTGTCCGGAAGTCCCGAACGATACGATAGCAGCTGGGTTGTCCTTCTCCCACCTGGTTTCAGCGTATGCTTTCTCCAGAAGAGAAATATCAATCAGCGATTCAACCGGGACAGGTTGACCCGCAAGTTCGTGTATCGGCATCTGGCACTCTTTCTTGTCAGAACCTGCAATCTACTCGATCCGAGCTAGCCGTTTTGTATGGTCGGGTAATGAATGCATGAATCCATCGCATCGCTACTTGAAATTGCTCCTGTTGTAGGATGCTCGTATGTTCTCCGCCGTATTTCAAAGGCACGTAGGCAGATGACCATTCTAGGAATAGATATTGGTGGATCAGGGATAAAGGGTGCGCCCGTAGATGTTGTTTCGGGTCGCATGCTCAGTGAGCGGTACCGAATTCCGACTCCCGAGACGGCGACACCCGACGCAGTTGCGGACATCGTAGCGATAATCGCGGATGAATTTGACTGCACAGGACCCATTGGTTGTGCAGTTCCGGCCCGCGTGGAGCATGGCCTCGTGTCCACGGCAATCAACATCCACGAAGATTGGATCGATTGCAAAATCGATGATTTACTCTCCAAGCGAACCGGACGCCCTGTCGAGGTTCTCAATGATGCCGATGCGGCCGGGATTGCCTCGCTCAGGTTTGGAGCAGGGGCGAATTGCGACGGCGTAGTTCTTTTCCTCACGGTCGGTACCGGGATCGGTTCGGCGTTGTTCGTTGACGGCGTACTCGTACCGAATACTGAACTGGGACATCTCTCGGTTCACGGGCAGATTGCAGACGAATACGCCTCCGCGCGTGCTCGCATGCAAAATGACTTGACGTGGCCCGAATGGTCGGTTCGTTTTCAGGAATATCTCGATCGCGTAGAATTCCTTATTACGTTGGACTGGATCATCATAGGCGGCGGAGCAAGTCGACCCGAAAAGACCGAGGAGTATTTCCATCTCTTGAATACTCGGGCAAAACTGCGCACCGAGACACTCGAGAACGAAGCCGGAATTATTGGTGCAGCCTATAGCGCCAGACACCTCGTGGTGGCTTGAATAGTGATAGCGTCGTGAATTCAAGACTATTTCTTGGAGAAACGTAACGAAGTCGGATTCATCCCGTAGTAAATCTGAAATCAGCTTGTCCCATGAGGCAATAGGCGCTACGGACAGATTGCCTCACGGAAATGACGAAACTTAACAGTCAGATACAAAGCGCTTCAGACGTGCGCGCCTCCGTACAGACCCTACTGGTCGTATTCGGGTTTTGTGTGCTCGGCGTTTTCCTCGGAATCACGGCAATTCTGATATAGATCACTGCCTGGTTGTTACCGTCTGATCGTGACGCGGTCCGGTACGACGAATACGGTCCTGAATTTCCCGGCCATAAACGCCATCAGCCGTTCCGCATTGGCGCGCTGCGTAAAGTCGCCGGCACGAATTCTATAGAGCGGCTGCTTGAACTTGTTGTAGATCGCCAGTTCAGTCGGTAGTTGATTCTCTTCCTTTTCCTCCTCTGAGACGTGATTCCACCACGATTCGAGATCTTCTTCAACCTGCACCGCATCATCCCGATCGAGCGACGAATAGACCTGAACCCGGTAGCCCGGCACGACCTGGACGACTCCCGCGTCTGCTCGGTTCTGCATTAATTCGACCGGTACCTCATGAACTACGCGTACGTCGACGGGGGCCGGCTCGTCCTCATAGGGCGTGACATCGAAGATTTCATAGTCCGACAGGTTGGGGGATCCGTCGGTGGCGCCATTGGCATCGCCCGTCGTGCTACCACTTCCAGAACACGAAGCCAGGAGTAGAATAGCCGCAACTGACAACCATGCCGAAAACTGTTTCAACCCTTTCATGAACGCCTCCTAACTCGATCCTTTGAGTATGGCCACGGATGCACTCGCGCCTATTCGAGTTGCCCCATGGGCGATCATGGTTTCTGCATCTTCTTTCGTTCGAACACCGCCGGATGCCTTCACCCCCATATCCGGTCCGACTACTCTGCGCATGAGAGAAATATCCGCAGCGGTAGCCCCACCAGTTGAGAATCCAGTAGAGGTTTTTACGAAGTCTGCCCGCGCGTTCAACGATAAAACCGACGCGATAACTTTTTCTTCATCCGTGAGCAAAGCTGTCTCCAGAATTACTTTGGTGATCACGGCGGCCTCTCCGCTCTCACTTGCTGCTACGCATACGTCCACGACAGCGCGTATGTCCGCCTCAACGTAATCGTAACGGCGGCTCTTTAGCATCCCCACATTGATAACCATATCGATCTCGGTGGCACCATCCCGAATCGCGATCTCCGTTTCTTTGGCCTTCACAGCTGTAGTACTGGCACCGTGAGGAAATCCAACAACGGTACATACAGCTACTTCCGAACCTCTTAACAGCTCCGATGCCAATCGTATATAGCAAGGGCTGATACAAACGGATGCGAAACAATACTGACGAGCCTCGGTGCAAAGCTCCTTAATCTGGGCCTCGGTAGTGTCCGGTTTAAGAGCCGTATGGTCGATCATTCTCGCCATTGGCGGCGCCAAATCACACGCCCGAAAACCAGCACGATCAGGTTCATCCACACCCACCCCGAATCGGCTGGCTCCCTGTCCGACCATTCTATCCAGCGTCTCCTGAACGTGGTCTGGGCCGTTGAATCGCATCGGTTCGTTCGTACCGAAACGTTTCTCCAATCGACCAATAAGTTCTTTTTTCTCTTCCTGGTTCATGCGGGTGAAAGTACGTCCGGAGCCCTTAAAGTTTCCGTAGTAAACTCCTAACCCCTGTCTGTCTCAAATATCATCGATTCTATCCTTGGGCACCATAACATATAGAGCTTTAGAGTCGACTTCAATTTTGATGTCAGTGGCGTTGAGTGACTGTACCTCTCCATCAGTATGAATGGGCAAACCTTGCTCCGATTCGATTCGAATGCCGGTCGAGTGCCAGTATTGAACTTCTTGGTAGTCCAGATGACTGCCCGTTCGAACGGACGGGAGCATCCGGAGGGCGCGCAGTTTATGTACGGACCGGACGAGGCAGACATCCAGCAGACCGTCGACAATAGAGGCATTGGGATTAATTGTATATCCCCCACCAGAATCTCGCGCATTTCCAACGGTGACAAAGAAAAGTCGACCCCTGAATCCGTGAGACGATGTGTCGTCAAGATCCGATACCGTGACTGCCTGACTTTTCCACGAACTCAGCGCCACCAATATCGCAGCGAGGTAACCCAGTTGAAACGGATAGCCCTTGTATCGGGGAGCAATATTCGCTGCGTGGGCATCGAATCCGATGCCTATCGCATTGACGAACAGTGTACTTAAGGCCTCGCCCTGGTCTTTCCAACGAACCCTTCCGATATCCACTTTCAAATGCTCACACGTCTTCAATTGACGAACCGCCGTCGTCAGGTTCTCCGACATTCCAATCATGCGGGCAAAGTCATTCCCCGTTCCCATCGGAAGAACCCCAAGGACTGCCTTGGATCCAGACTCCAGTATTCCCCGAGCCACCTCATTTACTGTCCCATCTCCACCAACCGCCAGAACAGCGTGACCATCGGCCCCAGCTTCTCGGGCCAGATCGAGCGCATGAAGGGGTCTCTCGCTAAGAACCACTTTTACTTCGAATCCGGCACCCAAAAGGGCAGTCGCAATTCCATCAGCACGCGTTGACGTCTGTCCCACCCTCGAAGCGGGATTTATGATAGCTGTTACTTTCATGCGAATACACGGGCCCCTGGCTATCAACAAACTACTCCACGGGCGATTCAAAACTTCTTCCTGACGATCATTGCGGCAGGTTCTGGAGATAGTATCTTCCTGCTCAACTTTCGCAGGTGCTAATTGTCAATCCCTGAGAGTCCCATCTATCTGTCGCTGAATCGCTGGAGCTGGATTGCCGTGGTTGCAATTCTGATTGGGTGCCAGCCATCCAATCAGGAATCTTCGAGTCCAAGAATATTGAAAGACGGACTTGGTCGAGAGGTTCATCTCCCGACGACGGTCAGCCGCGTTGCCACGCTTGCGCCTGGAGTCACGGAAATAGTGGCCATAGCAGGCGGACTTGACCTCATCGTGGGCGTATCGAATGCCGATAATTATCCTCCCGCTGTGCTCAAGCTTCCGAATTATTCAGCGCTACCGGTAAATTTTGAAGTTGTAGCTGCTCTGGAGCCGGACGTCGTATTCGCGACCACACAGGTTAATAACCCCAGGGACGCATCCATATTTGCAACGCTAGACATCCCCGTATTTTATTTGGCCAGTCGGACCCTGGAGGAAGTTCTGGATTCCATCGAAATGGTTGGGCTGGTCTTAGGAACGTCAGAAGCGGCCTCAGATGCACTCTCCTCCCTTCGGGATCGAATCGCCACGCTCCAGGCTCGTCACGACCCGGCGGAGATCAGACCCGGTGTTCTCTTCCTCATCTCGGCCGAGGCCCTTCACTCGTTCGGACCGGAAAGTTACGTTCATGATCTGATCAACCTTGCGGGCGGGCGCAGTGTCACCTCCGATCTCAATGTGGAGACGCCGATCTTGAGCGACGAATTCGTATTGTCTGTGAACCCGGACGTCATCGTTGGTACTTTCGGGGAAGATTTTTCTCTGGATTCCTTGCTTAAATATCATCCGACGTGGACCCTGGTCTCGGCAGTTCAGAGAAATCGGGTTTTTTCCATTGATGCGGATCTGATTCTTCGAGCGGGCCCGCGAATTGTCGACGGTGCGGAACGTCTATCCTCGTTAATCAGGCAAGGCCAGCCGAAGCGGTGAAACTGGCCATCTGTGCGTGGCCGGGCATTGAACGGATTTTGAAAAAACAGACACTAATACTCGTTGGTCTTCTTGTCGCGGTGGTGCCGACGATGGCGATCGCGATCTCGTTCGGGTCCAAGCCGATTGAATTGGGCTCTGTTCTGCGCACGCTTATGGATCCTCTAATCGGTTCGAGTGGGTGGGTTTCGGACGTGGATACTGCCATCATTACCCAACTTCGCCTACCCCGCGTGATCGCTGCCTTTCTGGTCGGTGGAGGCTTGTCTGTGATCGGAGTAGCAATGCAGGCGCTCGTGCGTAATCCCCTGGCCGAGCCCTACATATTGGGAATTTCCAGCGGAGCCTCAGCCGGTGCTTCACTCTTTTTCCTGGGGTTCATTCCTCCTATTGTGGCTGTATGGCTTTCTGTACCCCTGGCTGCCTTTACCGGAGCCTTATTGTCGATTTCAGTGGTGTATCTGATCGCCCGAAGCGACGGATCTCTCTCCGTATCCAGACTTCTCCTGGCTGGGGTGGCCATGGCATCTCTCATGGCGGCGTTCACGGCATTCATTACGTATCTCTCCCCTGATCCCAATCAATTACGGGTCGTCCTGTTCTGGTTGCTGGGCTCGCTGAGCGGATACACCTGGTCAACCCTTCCCTTAGCTGCAACGGCATCCCTCGTCGGCGTTGGTTCCTTATTCATTTTGTCTCGCCATCTCGATGCATTCCTTCTCGGGGAAGAACCGGCATCGAGCCTGGGCGTGCATATCGAGGGTGTCAAGAAATTCCTGATTGTCCTGGCCGCCTTTGTCACAGGAATTCTCGTCTCCAATTCCGGTGCAATCGGATTCGTCGGCCTCATTGTACCGCACGCAGTACGATCCTGGGTAGGAATTTCTCATCGTGTTGTCGTCCCCGTTTCCTATCTCTGCGGTGGTATTTTTCTTATCGGGGCAGACCTACTGGCTCGAACCATCATGACGGGACAGGACTTGCCTGTCGGGATCGTCACTGCGATCGCGGGTGTACCCTTTTTCCTTTTTCTATTAAGGAGAAGTCAGTATCAATTCACGTGAGCCGGGTGTCGTTCGAACGTGTGTACTGCGCTCGAGTTAATCTGACCTTGTTCCAAACATTCTTCCATACATTCTTTAATAGTATCCGCAATAGATTGCCCAGCGAAATTCCCGAATCGTCTAAAACGAAAGCCAATATTTCGATTCAACATCTCTGCCCATGCAGGTAGCCACACCGGACCGACCTTCCATACGAAAGCATTCGCTGGCTGAGATCAAGCAGCCCATTGAGCATGAACTCAAGGAGTTCAGACGGTATTTCCGCGATGCCATGCGTTCTCCGGTACGGATTCTGGACCTGGTCACGCAGTATCTCTTCCGTCAGAAGGGAAAGCGAATTCGTCCGGTACTGGTTCTTTTGTCGGCCAAAGCATGTGGGTCGATCAACGAATCAACTTTCCGGGCCGCTGCACTGGTGGAACTGCTTCATACGGCTACCCTTGTCCACGACGATGTCGTGGACAACGCTGACAAGCGACGAAGTATGTATTCCGTTAAAGCTCTCTGGAAAAATCGCATTGCTGTTCTGGTCGGCGATTTCCTTTTAAGCAAAGGCCTCTTGTTGGCCCTGGAATATGAGGACTATGACCTTCTTCAGGTCGTCTCAGGCGCCGTGCGCCGAATGAGCGAGGGAGAATTACTTCAAATAGAAAAAGCCAGAAAGCTGGACATTGATGAGGCGACGTATTTCAGAATCATCTCAGATAAAACAGCCTCTCTCATCTCGGCATGTACAGCTTGCGGTGCAGTAAGCGTAACGGATAGTGCATCGGTTATCGAACGAATGCATCTCTTCGGCGAGAAGCTGGGTCAGGCCTTTCAGATCAGAGACGATCTTTTTGACTTCGGTGTTGACGATGTCGGGAAACCTCTCGGACTGGATATCCAAGACAAAAAAATGACCCTGCCGCTGATTTATTCGCTTCAGGCTGTCGACTCATCCGAGCGACGCAAAATGTTGAAGCTGGTCAGAAAGAACAAAAAGACTGCGTCCGAAGTCCGGCAGATTTCTCAGTTCGTGGACTCGAAAGGAGGGATTGAATATGCACGCGAAAAAATGAATTTACTTGCAGAACAAGCCTCCGAGATGCTTGGCGAACTTCCGGTTTCCGAGGCTCGAGACGCACTGGAAAGCCTGGTAACGTTCACCGTTTCCCGTCGCAGGTAGCCGGAGACATAACGGCGAGCATAAGACCGGACGCCCAAATTCCTACGAGTACATAGGGGTCCACCGGGCCGGAGCCTCGATGAAGGCCAGCGCGGTTCGATTGAATTTGTCTGGACATTCTACGTTACAGACGTGCCCCGACTCTGCGATCACCTCCAACCTATGATTCGAGAATCGGCCAGCCAATTTTTTGGCGGGATCCAGAAAAATGTAATCGTGGCCACCCATGACATAAAGAATCGGGCACGGTCCTGCAGACTTGGCCCACTCTTTCAGGTAGCTGAAAACTTCCTTCGAAAGCTTCAGCCAACGTTTGAATTCGTCGGGCGATACTTGATTGGCCTCCTCACGGAAAACTTCTCTCGACTCACGAGCCCGTTTACCAGGCATGATGATCCACGCGAACATTCGATACAGAGGACGGAAGGGAATCGCATATTTGAGTGTATGACCTAGCGAAACCAGAAACCGCGCCCATACATTGAAATCTGTGATAGCGCCTGCCATGACCATACTCTTCACGCGCTCTGGTGCAACGTCGCCTACACATCGAATCAAAATGGTCCCCAACGACACACCGACAAAATGAGCAGACTCAATGCCCAAATGGTCGAGGACGGCAACGATATCGGAACTGATTGATGGCAGCGAATAATGGCTGTCTGGACCATGATATTCGCTCGAACGACCGTGTCCACGCAGGTCCACAAGGAGCACATTTACGGCGTCCTGAAAAGCGCGCAGCTGCTTGAACCAGATCGCCGAGCTGCCCCCCGCTCCATGCACAAGTACAACCCAGTCGCTCTCCTGGCGGGTTAAAAACGTCCTGTAATACAGCATTGACTACTTTTCTGGTGTCACACGTGAAGATCGGAGTATACGCCAGAATCTTCAACGTCATATGGGGAATGGCTGGTTTTGGATAGGCAAGATGTGAAGTGAGCGTTGGTTATCGCCTCTCCGGCACAATCCATCGAACCAGTTTGTAGCTTCACGCCTCAGTTTGCAATACGATCAACTATCTGACGATGAATATTCATTTTTGGGGCGTACGAGGCTCCATTGCATCACCGGGTCCATCGACCACGAAATATGGTGGAAACACCATGTGTATATCCGTTTCGCTGGATAGAGAGAACACACTGGTCCTGGATGCCGGGACAGGACTTTACCGACTGGGACAAGAGGCATCCAGCGATTCCCATACCTATTACTTTTTGATTTCTCACGTCCACTGGGATCACATTAATGGATTCCCCATGTTTCGTCCACACATGAGTGCGAACGCTTCGATTCAGATTTTGAGCGAGATGTATCCCGGATTAACGGAGCTCTTTCTATCGCAGCTGGATGGTGTCCACTTTCCGATTACCTGCGACGAGGTGTGTGCGACTGTTGAAGCAAACCTCGATGTCAACGGTACGCTTGGAAACTTCGGCCTTGATGTATCCTGGATCAGGCTGAATCATCGCGGCGCCTGTTTCGGTTATCGGATTTCGAAGAGCAGCAAATCGCTCGTATATATCACGGATCACGAGATTGATGCCCGTCAGAATGAGCATGCTTCATTCGAGCAGCTCGCTTCTTTCTGCTCCGGGGCTGACATTTTAATTCACGACGCCCAGTACACAGCCGACGAAATGCCCACCCGGGCCGGATGGGGACACAGTTCCACGAATCGAGTCTGCGACTTGGCTGCTGAAGCCGGCGTTGGTCGTCTAGTACTCTGTCACCACGACCCGCTTCGATCAGATGATGCACTGGATCGGATCGCCAGCGATGTTCAATTGTATCTGGAAGCGTCTGGAGCTCAGTGTGCCTCAGACATGGCATTCGAAGGAATGGATATTCATTTCTAGTATCGCGGCGGTGAGATACATGAAGGTGGCCTGCCGTGCCTGAGGGTCAAAGCGTCGGAATTCCCATCAGGATTACAAATACAGCGCCGGGCGCCAGGTTCTCCATGGACGATCCCGTAATAATTTCATCGACTCAGCCACTGACCGTAACGGGCAAAACGATTATGTAGACGATTCGACCTGAAAACGCAAGAAATGACCAATCAGAACATCGGGAAAGAAAAGAAGAGACCTAAAAGTTTGAGATCTCGAAAGCGGGTTCTTATTGATTGGGCGATTGTGTTGGGAATTTTTTTTCTGCTAACCCAGACACCGTACGGCACGCTGGTTCAGAGTTGGTTTCAACGGGGACTCCTGTGGACCGGGGTTTTTCAGCCCGACATCGAGTTGGCAGAAGAGGACATTGTCAGCGCCAACTATGATATCCCTCTGGTTACTCTAGATGGAGATACGACCTCGCTGCGCGACCTTCGAGGAAAGGTCCTTTTCATCAACGTCTGGGCGACCTGGTGTCCTCCTTGTCTGGCAGAAATGCCCTTTATTCAAAAACTGTTTGACGAAATTCAGGATGACCGGATTGAGTTCGTCATGGTATCTGTAGACGAAACCAGAGAGATTGCCAGAAAGTTTATTGAAGCCAGAGATTTCACATTTCCCGTTTACCATTTAAACGGACCGATGCCCCGTCCCTACACGAGTTCATCGATCCCCACGACATATATCGTCTCTCCCGACGGCGACGTTGTCGCCGTTCAGCGCGGAATGGCGAATTATGATTCGAACCGATTCAAGAAATTTCTAAGGGGACTGGCCAAAGATGTGAAGCGCAGTCTTTAGTAAAGTCGGTCAGGAGTCTGAACGCAAGTAATCATCGGTCTTGTCGAGCCAATCCTGGCGGGGCGGGCAAAAGATATCGACGTCCAACGAATCCTCCAGTGCTTCCGCCTTGTGCCAGCAGAATGAAGGGATATGGAGGACTTCTCCAGCGTGAACATCGACAACCTCCGATTCGTCTTCTCCAATCCAGAATCGTAAGGCTCCTTCGAGGATATACGTCAACTGCTCATTATCATGCTGATGACGAGGCACGATACACCCTTTCTTCATGTATACATGCGCCAACATCATTCTCTCGCCCGTTATCAGGCGCCGATCCAGAGACTCAGACACTTTTTCTTTGGGCAAATCGTCCCAACGGTAACGTATAACTTCACTCATGGCACACAGTTAGAATGGTGGTTGTTCGGAATTTTCCCATTTGCAATGTTACAACAAATTTAGGATTATCGACGATCTTGCGAATTCCAGACTCAATACGGCGTCAGCAGTTAATCAGAGAATCAATTTCAGATCGCCGTCCAAACGTGTATCCGACCTATCCAATACGCCTACCTGATGAGGCTCTGGCCTCAGGTGGATATTCACTCCGGTTCGCAAACTCCGAAGCGGAATTGGACGCGATTTACAAATTGCGTTATGAAGTTTTCAATCTGGAACTCGCCGAGGGATTGAATTCGTCGCATGAGACGGGTCGGGACGAAGATGAGTTCGATCCTTACAATCACCATCTCTACGTTACAGAAGACGTGACAGGACACTGCATCGGAACGTACCGAATGCAGACATCCGCGATGGCGTCGAATGGAATCGGGTTTTACGCCAGAACAGAATTCGATTTTTCCACCTTTCCCGATTCAATTTTCAATGACAGTGTTGAAGTCGGCAGGGCTTGCATCGCCTCCGGGCATCGCACCCTCAGAGTGCTTCATCTTTTATGGAGAGGACTCGGCATCTACCTGGCACACAATGAGATGAGATATTTGTTTGGATGTTGTTCCTTAACAAGTCAAGACGAGCGAGAAGGACTCGCAGTGTATCGATACCTGCAGGAAAACGAGCACGTACTTACAGATTGGACCTTATATCCCCTTGCTGAGAACGAGTGTCGCAGCCCCGACCCCGTCGCCACCAATGTCGCAGCCCCCGACCCCGTCTCGAACGCCGGTGATATTTCGTCTGCATCGGTCAAGATCCCGCGACTAATGAGAACATATCTTTCGCAGGGAGCCAAAATATGTGGACCGCCTGCCATTGATCGTGCTTTCAAGACGATCGACTACCTGGCCCTGTTCGATACGAAGACCATGTCAAAAGGCGCACTCGCGTTTTACCGTATCAAAGGATGAGGCATCTTCGAGCCGTTGTACGAATCTTCGCCATTGTCTTTACTACGGGGTTCCTATGTGTACTCTGGTTAGTAGGTAGCATCCTTGGCCTGGGGTCGGTTACGTTTCGGGAATCCGTGAGATACCATATCGTTCACACCTGGGCCATCATCGTTACTGCGGTGATGGGTATGACACGGACAGTAACGGGAAAGGCGCCGTTGCCGCCCTTCTGCCTCGTTGCAAACCACCTCTCTTACATTGATATTCTGCTCATGTTGACCCAGGTCCGCGGCGTCCTCATCTCTCGGGCGGACGTCAGGCAGTGGCCGATTATCGGTGCTCTGGCCTACCTGGTCGGTTCCATCTTCATTGACCGTTCGAGTGCCAGGGATGTCGTTCGGGTCAATGCACGGATTGAGAGCGTTTTGTCCAGGAATCGGGGCATCATTTTTTTCCCTGAGGGAACGTCCACCCGTGGAGCCGAAGTAGGCCCCTTCCGATCGTCTCTCTTGGAGTATCCGGCTCAAACAGGAATTCCGGTACACTTTGCCACGATCAGTTACAGAACCGTACCGGGCGATCCACCAGCCTGTGAGTCGATTTGTTGGTGGGGCGGTATGACATTTTCAAGTCACTTATACGAACTGTTAACAATTCCTCGCTTCGAGGCACTAATCCACTTTGGAGAAACTCCGGTCTCCGGACGAAAGCGGAAGGATCTCACGAACAGGCTCAGAGAGAAGATCGCGGAGAAATTTATCCCAGTCATTCAAAAAGACCATCGATGAACAGTTATTCGAATCTCGTTCAATACAATATAGATTGTCTTCGACAAGGCATCAGTCTCATTCAGCGCTTGACACAGCCATCATTCTCTCTGGTTGATCCGCCTGTTTATGAAAGCAGCATCGGCGAGCATTTGCGACATATTGTGGAGCACTATCTGTGCTTTTTAGCTGGAATCCCGAAAGGATGCGTTGATTATGACGCCCGACAACGAGACAGTCGTATCTCATCCGATCGTGAGTACGCCGAAGCCGAATACGAGCGAGTTTGTTCGGAGCTGGATGCACTCGACTCCAATAATGCTGGTTTAGAGGTTAAGATGGCCGGAACGAAAGACGATGAAGACGGATCTCCCTGTAGCGAATCCAGTGGCAAGAGAGAGCTTCAGTATCTCCAGGCCCATACGATTCACCATTATGCGCTAATCTCCATGATCATGCGAATTCAAGGAATTGAAACTGATGGGGATTTCGGAGTCGCACCATCCACGCTGCGTCATCGTATGACCAGCGACATGGCCGTCAGTCGAGAATCCTGATCATCATTCTTATTCAGATTTTCCCGTGATTCCAGGACGCTTCAAGTCGGCCAGAAAGTCCTCTTTGAGCTTTAAGCGACTTGTGCTTCTGCTGTACGTAGGTGCACTCGCCGCATCACATGTCGTCCGATTCGTGAGTCCAGATAATCTCCCACGGGCGGACCAGCAATCGATTCGTCTGCGAGAAGTCGATGGTGACAGGATCACCCGGAAAGAGATTCGATTTTCGTTTGTCGACACCCGTAAAGACGGTGACACGCGCCCAACTGTTGTTGTCCTGCACGGCAGTCCCGCCGCATCTTCATTCATGATGCCCCTTCATCGTGCACTTGAGCGGAAAGAGACAATGAGAATACTCACACCTGATCTACCGGGGTTTGGCGGATCAACTCGATCGATTCCAGATTATTCGATCGCTGCGCACGGCGCTTACTTAATACAGGCTTTGGACTCGCTGGGAATCGATAAGGCCCACTTACTCGCCTATAGTATGGGGGGTGGAGTTGCCCTTGAGGCTTATCGCCAGGCCCCGGAGCGAATCGCATCGATTGCGATGGTTTCCGCTATAGGCGTCCAAGAACTTGAATTAACGGGTGGTTACCATTTGAATCACGCGATCCATGGCCTCCAACTCGCCGGTCTCTGGTTTATTTCCGAACTCGTTCCCCATTTCGGATGGATGGACGACGCCCTCCTCGGCGTGCCTTATGCCAGAAATTTTTACGATACGGATCAACGACCTCTTCGCGAGATTCTTTCTGGTTATTCGGGTCCCATGGAGATCATTCACGGCACCGATGATTTCCTGGTTCGGTACGAGGTCGCGCTGGAGCACTATCGAATCGTACCCCAAAGCACGCTGAAAACTTTCAAGGGGGGTGAACATGATCTCGTTTTCACAAAACCGGATTCAATCGCGACGCTCATTGATCAGTTCGTATACCGGGTGGAAAATAATCTGGCGCCGGGCAGAGATCTCGCTTCCCGCGAACGGACGATCGCTGCCTTAGCGGCATTTGACGCCGATTCGATTCCTCCGGCTACAGGATTTGCACTCGCCGTATTCTTCATTCTGATTATTGGCGCTACACTCGTCAGCGAGGATTTGGCAACTATTGGGGCAGGCCTGATGGTTGCAAAAGGGACTCTGACATTCGGAGCCGCAGCATCTGCTGCTTTTTCCGGAATCGTCATAGGCGACATTTTACTGTATGCTCTGGGGCGCTCCATAGGAGCCGGCATCGCCCGTCGGGCGCCTCTTAAATGGTTCCTTTCCAAGGATAGCCTGGAGCGAGGCGCTTCCTGGTTCAAAGATCAGGGGATGAAAGTAGTTCTAGTCTGCCGTTTTGTACCTGGTTCAAGGCTCCCGACTTTTGTCGCTGCGGGAGTGCTGAAGGCCCCGTTCTGGCGATTCCTGCTGTTCTTTTTTCTCGCAAGTCTCGTATGGACTCCCCTTCTGGTCGGTCTATCAAGCGTCCTCGGACATAAATTTCTAGTCTATTACGAACTCTATGAGGGATCTGCAATCTGGCTACTTGTCGGTCTCATTCTATTGATTTACGGTTTGGTTCACGTTTTACTTCCTGCTCTAACCCACAGGGGCCGTCGACGCAATCGGTCGCGATGGCAGCGACTCATTCATTGGGAGTTCTGGTCCCCTCTCGTGTTTTACGTCCCCGTTTTTTTCTACGTACTCTGGCTGGCGATCAGGCATCGATCATTGACCGTATTCACGGCTGCAAACCCAGGAATTCCCCAGGGAGGATTTGTCGGAGAATCGAAATCGGACATCCTGAACAGGCTCGAATCACCGGAAATCCGGATTCCCAGGTATGAGCTCATCGAACCGGATGACGATGGACCGTCATCTGTGTTCCGATTTTTGCAGAATACCGATCAGTCCTTTCCCGTCGTTCTCAAGCCGGATGTAGGCGAGCGGGGTGACGGAGTTGAAATTATTCGGTCAGAGGCGGATGCGCGAAAGTACTTCTCCAGTCAACGTCGCCGAACACTCGTACAGGAATATGTTTCTGGTGTTGAGTATGGCGTGTTCTATTATCGATATCCTGATCGCCCGGAAGGTCACATCTTCTCCATTACGGACAAGCGATTGATTTCTGTAATGGGTAACGGTCACGATACGCTCGAGGATTTGATTCTAGACGATAAAAGGGCGAACTGCATGGCTCCTCTCCACCTGCGGGTTCATAGACATAATTTGAATACCATTCCCTCCGACGGCGAACGAATTCAGCTGGTCGATGTGGGAACCCACAGTCGAGGTTCCCTTTTCCTTGACGGGTCCGCTTATGTCACGGACGCCGTGAGACGCGAGTTCGATCGAATCACCAGCCACTTTGAGGGTTTCTATTTTGGTCGTTTCGATATCCGAACCGATGATCTTGAGGCGTTCAAGGCAGGGCGCGGGTTTACGATACTCGAACTCAACGGTGTAACTTCGGAAGCCACCAGTATTTATGATCCAGCCAATTCGCTCGGACACGCATATCGAATCCTGTTTCGACAGTGGAAAATCGCGTTCGAAATCGGATCCATGAATAGAAAGAATGGACATTCGGTCGCGAGTCTGCGAGAGTTGTTCGGTCTCATTCGAGAACACAAACTTCATTAGTTGATGGCAGGATCGAGTCCAATGACACTCGTACCGAAACGCGTCGGCGTCTTCGTGGAAAGCGTGGGGTCGTATGCGACTTTTGTAGGAAAGGCCTTCTCGTCCGTTGGTCAGCGGGGCTCGTTTCTCCCGACGTTGATTCATCAAATGGTACGTATCGGCGTGGATTCGCTGCCAGTCGTAATGCTGGCGAGTGCGTTCGCGGGGATTGTCGCGACGATCCAGACGGCATATCAACTTCAGTTTGTTATCCTGTCGGAAGACACTGTAGGCATGGTCGTCGGACCCACGATCATGCTGGAGTTGGCGGCGCTGATTCCGGGGCTCGTTCTTGCCTCACGAGTAGGAGCGAGTATAGCCGCTGAGATCGGAACGATGAAGGTTACCGAGCAAATCGATGCCCTGGAAGCCATGGGTATGAATTCGGTCTCATTTCTGGTTTTACCGCGGGTCACAGCCGCCGTCGTCATGTTTCCTCCCATCTACGTTGCGTCGGCTCTAGTCGGATTTGTTGCGGGGGGTATCTCCGGGGAAATATTGGGCTATCTGACGTTTGAAACGTTTATTCGCGGCGCCCAGGCATACATCGTACCGTTCGATGCCATGTATGGTGCAATAAAAATGCTCAGCTTCGGATTTCTGATTACATCTATTGCATGCTGGAAAGGATTCATCACTTCGGGCGGTGCGGACGGTGTTGGAAAGAGTACGACGGGGGCGGTCGTGACAAGCTGCGTCAGCATCCTGATCGCCGACTATCTCGTCGCCGAACTGCTTCTTTGACGAATAGCTGACGTCCTTTAAGTCGCGGAATACGTATTATTGGCCTTTCAGCCGAAGAATATAAGTCCGACTTTGCCGCTTCTATTGCTGGTGATCGGTTTTCAGACCCACATTTCATTCCCGCGTTTCGAAATGTAGTATGGCTTCCAAGGCGCTTCAGCGCAAAATGGGAACTCTCGGAAACGGCTCAGATGCTGGCTCTGGCCTGTCAACGTTTGCGGGAGTATTCACACCATCTATCCTGACCATTCTTGGGGTCATTATGTACCTCAGGTTCGGCTGGGTGGTCGGCAATGTCGGCCTGTTGGGCACGCTTGCCATTGTGACCCTTTCAACACTGATCACATTTCTCACGGCACTGTCTATTGCAGCCATTGCAACCGCCCGAAAAGTGCGGGTTGGCGGTGCCTACTACATGATATCGAGGTCATTGGGAATCGAAGCCGGCGGAGCGATCGGGATTCCTCTTTATCTCGCGCAAGCCTTGTCCGTTGCCCTGTATACGATCGGTTTTGCAGAGAGCCTTGTTGCCGTTTTCCCGGGTCTTAATGAGAAGCTCGTGGCGATCATTACGACTTCGCTTATCGCGATCGTAGCCCTCAAATCGGCACGCGCGGCGATTAAATCTCAATACATCGTGATGGCAGCCATCGGGCTATCACTCCTCTCTCTTTTGTTCGGGTCCTCTGTCGAAGAAGCAGCAGTCGTCACGAATTCGATTCCTCGAGCCGGCTTCTGGATCGTGTTTGCCGTCTTTTTTCCGGCAGTCACGGGAATCATGGCCGGGGTTAATCTTTCGGGAGACCTGGAAAAACCCTCAGTATCAATTCCGTGGGGAACGCTAGCCGCCATTGGAACGGGCTACATCATCTATATGGGTATCCCTGTTGTCCTGGCCACGCGCGCGACACCGGAGCAGTTGATCCAGGACCCTCTCATCATGAGGAGAATTGCATTTTGGGGAGACGCTATTCTTCTCGGAGTCTGGGGAGCCACGCTGTCGAGCGCCCTGGGTAGTATTCTAGGTGCGCCTCGCGTCTTGCAGGCGTTGGCCAGGGACGGCGTACTTCCTCGCGCCTTTCGATTTCTTGGACAGGGAAACGGGCAGGACGATGAACCTCGCGTTGGCACGGCTGTCACGTTCGCCATCGCCCTCGTAACAGTGATGCTGGGAAATCTGAACATCGTTGCACCCATCCTGACCATGTTCTTCCTGACCACGTACGGCATGCTGAACATCTCTGCAGGATTAGAGCGTTTCCTGGGCAATCCATCCTACCGTCCGAAATTCAGGGTTCCGTGGATTGTTTCTCTGTTGGGCGCAGTAGGATGCGGTGTTGTGATGTTTCTTATCAATCCACTCGCAACCTGGATCGCGATCGGATTCGTGACGATCGTCTACTTCTGGCTCGAACACCGAGAATTGAGATCAGCCTGGGGCGATGTCCGGCGGGGCATCTGGCTCAACCTGACACGCGTTGGGCTGATGCGATTGCGCGCCAGTACGGACGTCAAAAACTGGCGGCCCCACCTGCTCGTTCTCTCCGGTGCACCCACCAAGCGATGGCATCTGATTGAGCTGGCTTCGGCTCTGTCTCACAACCGAACACTGATCACCATTGCGTCGGTATTACCGTCGGACTCAGTAACCACCGAACGAATTCGAACCATGTCCAGCACGATCTACGATTTTCTTGACCGACATGGCATTCAGGCGCTGGTTCGACTCGTGCCCGCAGCGACCCCGTTCGAGGGAGCGAAACAACTCGTAGCCACGTACGGCCTTGGAACGGTGGCGCCAAATACGATTCTGCTTGGAGATAGTGAACAGGCGAAACTCCGCCAGGAGTATTGTCGGATGGTGGCTCACTTTCACGCCTCGAAGCGCAATACGGTGATCGTCCGATACAACGAGTCAAGAGGATTTGGCGCCCGACGCAGAATCGACGTCTGGTGGGGCGGAATGAAAGGAAACGGGGGCTTGATGCTCATTCTCGCCTATCTCTTGAAGACGAGTCTCGATTGGCGACGTGCTGAATTGACCATTAAAATGGTGGTTCCAACGGCCGAAGCTGCCGCCGGAGCAGCAGGTAATCTGTCGGAAATTGTGACATCGACTCAAACAGGTGCACGGACAGAAATTCTGGTGGCTGACAACCGGCCTTTCTCGGAAATTCTCAGGGCGTCATCGAACGACGCTGATCTGGTTTTCCTGGGCATGGCAGCGCCGAACGAAGACTATTCTTCCTATTATGAATCGCTTCAGGAAAAAACGAGGGGCCTTCCCACAACGGTCCTTGTACTCGCCGGGGAAACCGTTCCGTTCGGCGAAGTGATGCTGTAACCAGGGTGTATGGGACCGGCTGATTGCCGACCACTTCCTCGATATGAAAGAACTCGAACTGAAACAACCCTTCGATCCGGATATGCTGCGTAAGATCGTGGACTCTTACGGAACCCCGACCTACACGTATTCGGAGCAGATCATCCGGGACCGAGTCTCACTTTTAAGGTCGCACCTGTCCGGCATCCCTTTTCACCTCTCCTACGCAGCCAAAGCCAACGTGGCTCTCCCGATTCTTCGCCTCATGTTTGAAGAGGGTTTGGGGATTGACGCGGTCTCGCCGGCTGAGTTGGAACTCGCCATCAGAGTGGGATTCCCCGCGGACCAGATATTGTACTCGGCGAACAACATGACAGACCAGGAGATGCGTGCGGCGGCATCCCGCGGTGTGGTCATGAATATAGGCGAACTGTCTCGATTGACGCATTTTGGGCAGGTTTTCCCCGGATTCCCGGTTTGTGTTCGACTGAATCCGCAAATCGGTGCAGGCCATCACGAACACGTTATCACCGCAGGACGAGACAGTAAGTTTGGAGTACCCGTTGAGCAAATTGACGAAATACGGAGCGTCGTTTCGGAGTATGACCTCCAGCTGATTGGACTTCACCAGCACATTGGAAGCGGGATTCTGGATACGGACGTGCTCTGGGCGGCGATTTCGGTGATGCTTGACGTCGCCGTCGATTTCGAGTCCCTCCGGTTCATTAACCTGGGTGGTGGACTAGGTGTCCCTTATCGTCCGGATGAGGATGCACTGGACGTTTCTCTCTGGAAAGAAAAAATTGTGCAGCCCTTAAGCCAGTATCAGAAACGGCACCCTTCCACCAATCTCACATTTGTCTTTGAACCAGGGCGATTTCTGGTGGCGGAAGCGGGTGTGTTGCTGGTACAGGTGAACACGGTGAAAAAGACGGAGCACCATTTATTTGCCGGTGTGGATTCAGGAATGGGTCACCTTACTCGGCCGGCCATTTACAACGCCTACCACGCCATTTACAATCTAAGTAATCCAAACGGTGCGCCGAAAACCTACGATGTAGTAGGCAATATCTGCGAATCCGCCGATTTCTTTGCTAGGGAGCGAGCCATCCAGGAAATCCGGGAGGGCGATCTATTAGCCATCCTGGATGTTGGCGCATACGGAATGTCTATGGCTTCTCTCTATAACATGAGACCACTTCCCGCTCAAGTTTGGATTCCCACAGACGGTACAGAGTCCCGACTCGTGACAGTACGCGAGTCAACGAGTGAAATTGTCGATCGGTTATATCCGGGGCTCAGCTGATTCTCTCGGTAACTCAGGAATCGACGACCGATATACTCAGATCGGGCAGACCATCAATCCGTGCGATAAGCTGGTCCCCTCCATGAACCGGACCCACTCCGTCAGGTGTGCCGGTGTACAATAGATCCCCGGGAAAAAGCGTGAAGCATTCCGAACAGAACGAAATAAGCTCAGCCACGGAAAAAATCATATCTCTCGTAGATCCAGATTGCCGAATTTCACCGTTCACGAAGAGCTGGATCTTGAGATCCTGAGGATCTTTTACCTCGAAAGCGTCGAGAATAGGTCCTAACGGTGCAAACGTGTCAAAACCCTTAGCGATTGACCAAGGACTCCTTGCTGCTTTAGCCGCTGCCTGAAGATCGCGTGCCGTCATATCAAGTCCGACGGCATATCCTCCGATGATATCCGGCGCCTCATCCACAGACAGGTCTTTGCCTTGTTTACCGATCAGCGCAACCAATTCCACTTCGTGATGGACATCGTTCGACCTTTTTGGAAGAACAACCGATGCGTTCGTCCTTATGATCGCCGAAGAAGGTTTCAAGAATACCCACGGCTCATCCGGGACGTTTCCATCCATCTCAGCCGCGTGCTTTGCGTAGTTTCGTCCAATACAGATGACTTTGCCTAGTTGAAGAGTCTCGGTCGTGCCACTTATCTGTACTTCGTGCATGTCTTGAGGATTGCCAGGAAATGATTGAAATCGTAACTTGTAAGGCTAAGTGAAAATGTCGATTCCGATCTCTCGCGCAGGTAATCAACCCTGCGCAGCAAAGAAGAGGACTTTTAATGTACGCGATAGTCGAGATAGCTGGCAAGCAGTACAGGGTTCAGAAAGATGACCTGCTGTACATCCCGAAAAGAGAAGAAGACGAAAAGAAAAAGCTCACGTTTGACCGGGTGCTTCTGGTATCGGACGGAAAAAAAGTGGACGTGGGAACGCCGACGGTGGAGGGCGCTACTGTGAAAGCAACGGTAGTCCAGCATGTGAAGGCCGACAAAGTTCTGGTCTTCAAGAAGAAGCGCCGGAAACGCTATAAAGTAAGAAGGGGCCATCGTCAGCCCTATACTCAGATACGAGTGAATTCGGTTACGGTTAAGAAAGCTACCAAAACCACGAGCACAGCCAAAAAGGAAACGAAGGAACCCGCTGAAGTTGCAGAATAGGTAGC
>BTQE01000015.1:0-41491 GCA_036985715.1 Rhodothermia bacterium | reverse complement strand
GGCCCCTTCCAGTTAAGCGGATTTCCATAGTCGATCGTCTCTTACGGATAGAGATCGAACCAACGCTGTCCACCTTTCTCGGGCGATCGCGTATCCCAGGCAACGGTCAGTGCCTGGAGCCGGCCATCGGGAAACCCCACGAGATACTGCTGTAGCGGGTCCACGCCAAACGTGTAGTCGATTCGGTATTCTTTCAGTTCCCCTTCTTGACCAACCGCTCTGACGAAGTATGCCTGATCTCGCATCAGAAATGTGAACGTCGTTCCCCCACCCGAAACGGCGGCGTTGTTAAAGTCACCTAACACGGTCGCAGATGTCGCGTTCTGCATGGCTCGGTCATGATGCGAACCGTTCCAAGAATCGGTCTCCTTCTGATGACAGGAACCACAATTCGCACCACCTACGTGCGTTGCCGCTGCGAAATCGGAGTCGGGGCTGCAGGAGCTTAATCCAGCGACTACGAGCAGTTGCCATCCTGATATCGGGTACTTCTTCATCAACTCAGGCTATCATTTTTCAATGGCCGGACGTGCGCGAGCAGCCAGAATAACTTTGTACTCCGCATTTGTTCGAAGCGATAATACGGCGATCGCACCATTCTGGTCGACCGCTATCTTGCCTCATCCATGAGCAGAATGATTTGCGAGGGAGCAGGGCCTACGTCAAACCTGGACTGCTCTTCGCCCTTCCGATCCATGATCACTACAGACCCTGCAGCCGTAAAATCGGGAAATTCGCCACCACTACTTTTCGGAAATCGCCCAACATATAACAGACTTGTGAGCGGGTCATAAGCAATTCCGGAAATCCCGATTAGCCCGTCTCCAGGCGCAATTAGCAGTGTGTCCTCCAGCGAATTCGTAGACGTGTCAATTCGGTACACCGTGTTTGCTTCACCGCTAATCGCGTACAGCTCTCCCGAAAGGGCGTCGAAATAGCCTGCAGTCGAGCCATTGGTTGCTCCAAGCTGTGTATCGAGATCGATCCGAGAAACGACTTCTTCACTCTGCATGTCGAGAAAGAGTACGGCCCCGTTGGTGGTCGAAAGGATTTCTGTAAAATCACTGTTGTATACCGTCTTGCCCGTACACAGAACGGCCAGCTCTCCATCATTATCTGGAAAGAGATCTCTGGGGCCGTCACAATCGACGTCAAGAAACTTCGCTGTCTCCTCTCCTGCTCCGAACACAGACAGCGTTCGGCCGCTTCCAAGACTTCCGTTGTTGGCAACGACGATTTTCTCACGAATCACCGATATTCCTTCGGGGATCTGGCCAACCGCAATGGCTGAACCCTTTTTATACGAGGACAACGTCACCGGTACGACCGAACCCGGAACGCCGAATTGCAGATTCGTGACGTAAGCCACGCCTTCAAGTACGACCATCGCTCGTGGAGCTGGTAGATCATTGATCTGTGCAATTATGGACATGCTCGACAAACTCAGGATTTCGATTCGACCCGATGAAAACGTATTCAACAGCGCATACAGGAGCCCTTCGTGTACGGTAATACTTTGAAGAAAACCATTCAGAGACGGGCTTTGGCTTACGGAGCCCGAGATTGGATCGTAGGTCGTAAGCGTGCCGTTCTGGTCGCCAAAATTTCCTCCGTTCGCTACGATGACAGCGCTTGTCACAAATTGCGGAGAATCATCAGGGCGAAACAAATCGCAGCCGGACAATACGATTAGAAAGACGAGAAGGAATTTTAACGGTGTACGGCCCACAAGACTTATATACATGATTGTCAACGATTGTGACCAATCTCGTACATGAAGGAAACCCTCATGTGACGGGGTGGCATTGGATAAAAACGAATCGATTCGATTTGTTGATCTGCTGCGTTTTCGAGAGCCAATTGAAGGCGGATCTTTCCGTGCGATGTGCGTTTTTCCGTTCGCAACCGAACGGACAGCTCTTGATAGGCGGAGACGGATTGGGTCTCGTCGGACGTGATGTAGCGCGGTCCAATCATCGTCAGAATTACGTCAAGACCAACAGGACCGGACGATACCGAGATCACCGTCTTCAACACGTGTTCGGGGACGTATCTAAGTTGTCGCGAGTAGGTTCGAGACTCTTTCGCGGATCTATCCTCAACGCGAGAGTACGAGTAGATCAATCGACCGATGATGGATACTCCCGTTCGGGGCTGGACACTCGCAGACAGACTTCCTTCTATTCCGCGGCTGACTACACGGCCGATGTTGGCCGGCCGCCACGTCTGAATCGAGGGCCCGGAAAGAGAGGGGTGCCAGACAATTTTGTCACGGAGCGAGTTCCAGAACGTTGTTGTTTGCGCTTCGAGGCTTGCAATTCTCCCTTCAAATTGAAAGGACAGGCCGCCATCCACAGACCAGCCTCGCTCGGAACGTAAATCGGGGTTCCCACCTGGAACCCAGTACCGCTCATTGAACGTCGGTGTTCGTAATACGCGGCCGACACTGGATCTAAAGAAAACGGCTTTCTTCGAAAGCAGCCTTATCTGCACAGAGAGACTGGGCAGAACCCCGGCTGCATCGTGCTCGTCTACCCAGAAGGACTCCACGCCGAGACTGGGTTTGATCGTTGTTCGTTCTGTGGTTCGCTCGGCCGTAATTCTGGTGCGAAGTTTTTGCTGGTTTCGACCTCCTGCCAGCCGGGTTCGGTCTTGGCCGACCGACGCGTGTGCTTCGACCCACCAGAGGTCTGACAACACCCGATTTCCTGTTGCCTGAATTTCAATGGTCTCCGTCCAGGATTTGGAAGCCACCAGTGTTCTTGGTCGTGCATATTCGAGTTTCGACTGCGTGTAGGAGACTCCAAGATTGAGTATCCCGTCCGGAATCCCGATACGGCCAGCAGCCCAAAAACGAAGAAATTGATCCTGTTGCCGAGCCCAAACAGGTGCGGCGTTGACCGGACCGGGAACGCCCCGTTCGCCCTGACCTATCCATGTGGCCGCATACCAGGTACCGAGACGCGATTCACCGTCCAATCGAGCATATATATTGTGTACGTTCCGATCGGCACCCTCCCGTCGTATTTTTTCACCTGTAATACTGGCCGGATTTTCGAAGAGAAAACGTCCATCAATCCGTGCTACGTCTATTGCAAGCAACGATCGGAATGTCCGAAACGGTCGTGAAATGAGTGCCCCTAATTGACGTCGCCCGAACGCTCCAAGACTACCCGATGCCCGGAACAGAGGCGTATCCGGTGCCTGTAGGGCCTGCAGATCGACAATTCCTCCAAGCGCCGATCGCCCCCCCGAAATTCCCGCTCCTCCGTGGTGTATGGTTACGGACTGCACAAAGATTGACGGTACGCTCGTCAAGTCGAGCTGACCGGTCTGCGGATCTGCGAGAACCATTCCATCAAGTACGACCTGCGTGTGGTCAGCGCCCATTCCCCTTAAGGAGGCCGAAGCCAGACCCGTCGCTCCAGATTGCTGAACGAATAGAAAACTTTCAGCGTACAGCAGTTCAGCTATCGATTCTCCGATTCGATATCCAATGCGGTCGCGGGATACGGTACTGACCATTACGGATCGGTCCGTAATTCGCTGGGCGACGGAATCGACGACAACCACTTCGCCAAGGACAATCGTAGAATCTCGACGCTCCTGAGCTGAGGTAGAGATTGCCGTGGCAGAAATTGCCGACGCAAAGATGAGAGAGCTGCAGATCCAAGTCCGTCGCATTAAATAACCTGTTCCCCAACAACGAAGCGCAGGCTACATGCATGGAAAAAAGCGATTCCCCACTCGAGATCCATAGACAGTAACGCGCACCTCTTTCCCCGGAGGTGATTGTCACGAGCGACTCCAGGCAGGTATCCTGGCTTACAACGGTGAGCGCGTGTGCTAAACACGAACTCGGCTTGCTCCGGCTCCGGCATTGCCTTCCGATTCTCAGTAGAACCGTGACGCTGCCTTCTACGCTGGTGCGCGTACGTTGCCAACAGTTGCGGGTACAGCGCCGGAGTTCGCAATGCGCAGACCTAAGGTCTTCGTTAGTACGGTACCGGCTTCCCTGCCAGCCGCAATCGTGCGGCTGTAACTGGAGTGCGTATGAAAAAGAACCCGGGAAGGTAGCCGGAAGCTACTTTGCAAACAAGAACCGCGTCGTATTCATCGCGTTTAGGTCTTCATTGACGCTTCAGGGCTGTTACCTTCTATGGCAGTCTTGCGGCCAATACCTGGTTCTGATCACTTGCCTTTTCATGACTCTGGCGCATCATCATGTATGTTCGATTGTGGATCACCAGAAACAGTCTTTTGGCAGCATTCACAGTTCTGTCTGTACCGCTCGCTCATTCGCAGTCCGAGGTTACGGAGGCAGATACGGTCGTCGTAACCCTGGAATCAGCCATCCTGAGGGCACTGGAAGTCAGCCCTGAGGTAGGCGCTGTTGCCGCTGGTCGAAACCAAGCGATCGCGCGCTGGCGCTTCGCCAGGTCTCTTCGATTTCTTTCAGAGTTCGAGGCGACATCGGCCCATTCGTTTTCCCCGGGGCTAAAAAACATCGAGGGTCTTCCGACGGGTGAATTATATCTGAATCCATCCGTAAGAAACGATCGGGACAATCTCTCACCATTCAGTGTTGTCGAGATAAAGGCCGTTCAACCCATCTATACATGGGGTGAGCTGAGTGGAAATATAAAGGCCGCGGAGCATGGTGTGGCGGTAGAAGAGGGTTCGGTTGATCTCAAAATGCTCGAAGTGGCCTCCCGGACGGCCGAAATATACTACGGACTCCTCCTCGCAGATGCGCTGAGCCGTCTCACGGACGATGCCAATGACGCCGTCAGCAAGGCCATCGAAGAAATAGAAAATCAGATGGACGAAGGAGATCCCGGCGTGGACGATGCGGACTTGTTTCAGGTCCAGATTGCGGAGCAGGAAGTTGCTCGACGGGTGGTTGAAGTCGGTCAAAAACTTCGCACGATGCAGTCAGCCCTGACCCGTCAGATGTTCCTTCCCGAAGGAACCGTTCCCGACTTGGGTGCGAGAAGACTAGGAGTGGTTCCTTTCGAACTGGAAGCTCTCCCGTTTTACGAGAGCTATGCCCTTGAACATAGACCGGAATTGGGGCAAGCCGATGCCGGAATGGCTGCCCGAAATGCACAGGTAGGAGTTGCACGTTCTGATTATTTTCCCAAACTGTTCCTGGCAGTCCGTAGCAAGTATTCATATGCGACCGGTCGCTATCGTCAGCGCAATCCTTACGTAAGCGACCCATTCCTCTCTCGCGGAGTGCAGGCAGGGTTTGGGTTTCGCCAGAAGCTGAATTTTTTGCAGACCAAAGCGAAAGTGGAGCAGGCAAAATCTGACTTGGACACCATTCGATTCCAAAAACAGGCGGCCAGACAATTGGTACTGTTTGAGGTCGAGGAGGCTTATCGAAATGTCCTCATCGCCAGATCAGCGGTCGAGACTCGGGGTAAAGCATTAACGATTAGTAAAGAGTGGCTGCGAAGTGAAGAAATTAACTTCGATCTTGAATTCGGCGATACGGAAAACCTTGTTCGAGCCGTTCGGGCCAATTTGGAACTCCAGGCGGCGAATCTCGAGGCCGTTCACAGTTACAACATTTCTGTTATCCGGCTATTGAAGGCGACTGGAACACTTACGCAAATTATTCAGAGTGGCACATTTGTTGAATAATTGGGTGTAGATAGAAACAAACACTGTTTCGAACTCATGTTAGCGCATCGCTGATCATGTGGCGTCCCGAATCATGTACAATATTTCCAAACCATTCCTAATATTGGTCGTGTTCGGCTGTCTGTTGACAACAGGCACCGCTGCACAGCAAACGGCGGATGATATCCGCGAAATGCTTGAGGCACGTGATGTAGACATCAAAGCTCTGGTCGGAACCGATGACGAAATCTCCGATGAAGCCAGGGAAGATCTTCGATCCGTCATCAATGATCTGATTGATTTTCGAGCTATGGGAGAGGGGGCACTCGGGCGTCATTGGTCCAAGCTGACTACCGAACAGCAGGACGAATTTGTAGAGACTTTTTCTAAAATTGTTCGGACTCAGTCTCTGGCACGCCTGGACGTCTACCGGGCTGACGTAGTGTACGACGAGATTACTATTTCCGACAGCAGCGCCCGCGTAATTACGACCACGACATTTGAGGATGTCCCGACAGAGGTCATCTATGAGATGCGTTTCACCGGAGAAGAGTGGTTGGCCACGGATATTATTCTGGATGAAGTCAGCACGGTGCGGGGATATGCGCGCTCGTTTCAGAGCGTGATCCGTAAGAAGGGATTCGACGAATTAATGGCAAAGCTTAGAAAAAAACTGGCCAAGGTCGAGACATCTGCATAGATCACCCGTTGTTGTAAACGGCCTCTCTATGACCGTCCAGGTTGGCTCCTATGAACTTTCGGGCCATCGTAGCGTTGGTCGCGGCTGTATTTGATCGAAATTGGAACCCGAGAATCCTTATCGCCCCGAAAACTTTTACCGCGATGAGCCTTGGAAGGATATGTCCTTCATATGTATGGAGCCGAGCGATACCTGAAGAGCGCTGTCGCATCGGCTCTAACGATCCGTCGCCACGACAACCATAGACCGATCGCCCTATTTGCTGATGACGCGTCTGTCGATCGTCTCAGGATGCTTGGTCTTGATTCGCTTTTCTCGCCGCTTGAGATACTTCCCGAAGGCCACCGGTCCATCGTCGGATTCAAACACCACCTTTATCGCTTTCATCCGTTCGACCGATGCCTATTCGTGGATGCGGATATGATCTGGTGCCGAAACCCGGATCCGCTCTGGAAACAACTGTCGGCATTTGAGTTCACGGGAACCGGCGTGTCCAGTGCGGATTTCTTTTTCGGCGCACACAAGAAGGCCGGTGTAATCATCCAGTTTCTTACCAATCAGAGACGCAAGACGATTCGTCGATTCGGCGTCACGTACCTGCCTCGAGTCCAGGCGGGAATGTTGTATTCGGGCAATCTTGCGGAGTGTAGGCGTGTCTGTTCGGAAGCTGAAATCCTGTTGAGTCGCAAGGCCGAGACGCACTTCCGTAGTCGACTCAATGAAGGAAGAAACGAGGAAAGTTGTGAATGGAGCCTCGCTCTGGCATTTGCCCGTTTAAGAATACCCGTTTTCCCATGGTATCAGGGTCGAAACACACCTCAAATGGACTACATCAGTGATTTCGTAGAACACGATGACGATTTTAACGTAGTATCGTGCCTCTATTTCAATCATTCCTTCGCCAACCGATTGCGTGAGCTCCAGACTCCACGTTTACGAGACGTGCTTCTCCGGTTGTACAGTTCAATTCCCGGAAAAAGTGACCACATGACGATCACCCCTTTTGTCCTTCATTTCGGATGGTTGAAGTACAAAGGCGTTTTCAATGAGCTGGCGGACCGTCTCTGGGAAAAGGCGGTGGCAGACTGCCATCTGGAGGCGGATGTACCGAAAGCCATCCCGTCTGAGTCGAATTCGCTCGAGTAGAGAAGACGACGGCTGTCCTTTCGGCTGCTGCTGCCTCTATCCTTTCAGCTATCGCATCTTCCGTTTTCTAAGCGGTTGATTCTTCCAATCTTTTGGCGCTTCCTTTTTCTAGCCTCTCGTCGCAAGGTGCCAGAGAAAACGAGTATGGTCGCTCTGGACGATAGACAGGAGAATGATCCCAAGAATTGACAGCCATACGGGGTTGAAGAACCACACGATCACCGCCGGGACCGGACCGCAGTTCGTGATCTTGTAGAGATCATATGCCGTTCGAACCGATGCCCACAACGCAGTTCCGATCCAGAGTGGGATCAGTACAGGCATCCAGGCCATATTTGAATCCAGAGACAGGGAATGGATTGACATGATCATTGGTAGAAGAAGAAGTAGCTGCCACCGTGGCCAGACGCCCAACATGAGCGCTTGACTGGGTAACAGTGGCGCTCTTTTGGAAGCAATGATCATCCATAAGCCCATCCAGATGGACATGGCGAGCAAGGCAATACTACCGATCAGAATTACAGAGAGCAACGGTCCCTCGAGCATCGCGTTCACAACGGATTGAACTTGGGCAGTTTGAAGTCCAAGTACATGCTTAAACGGTGATGTGTCGTGTAGGGCCAGGAAGACCTGCGTACCGATCATCCCGACGGCTATTCCCATTATCGTAAGTAGCGCGGTGCTCACGATCGGCAAAACTTCTCGAGCTTCGCGAACAGCGTTCCTGAAAAATCCGTGGGCCATGAAGTATCGGGGCACCATGTAACGGAAACGAGGCGACGACGCATACAGAACGGCGACGGTAGCGATCAATAACCAGCCCAAGAGGACAAACCAGGGAAAAGTGAATCGCTCCGATTGGGCCGGTGTGAAGGCAAACACGTTCTGGCCCGTCTGCAGAAAGGCGGACAGCACGCCTTTTGCCGCTCTGGGAAGACGATCCTCAGTGTTCAACCCGTACCGGCGATTGTACGGATCTCGCAGCGGCCGCAACGCGTCAGCGCGTGCAGTCTGGTCTCTCCACCGATGAACGAACACGATCGTTGGACTACCATAGTCCGCCAGCGCACCTATAGTATTCTCGAGAGATCGTGCCTGCTCTTCCGAGGAATAAGAGGATCCGAGACCCTGTGCTTCAGCCGGGTCCACCCTCCACCCCACGGCTGCAAGTCCTACTCGAGTGGGCCGACTCGCAACCCATTCTTCGAGCGAGTGAACCGGTTCCGACTCATCCAAAGCATCGAGAAGAACGAAATCGACCGCTTCGTTACAGGCGTCGTTTTCGATGAAGGATCCAACGTAGTAAAACTGCTGGGCCGGGTTCTGCCGTATTCGTTTCCGGACCTCCTGGAAATACGCACATGCATTGGGATCGCTGACATCGCTGTTTACAGCTAACCCTATGGGACCTGCCGATGGATGATTCCGACCGGCTGCGAGGAGTTCATCTAACAGGTTTGCAGCGTAAGCTGTCGAATCCAGAAGCCGTCTGGCTGAAAAGCGAGAAATCGGCAACTCTCGATAAAGCGTTAACCCCAGCGAGTCGGCCATTTCCAAAATCGCCTGCTTGACGATTGGACCCGTGCGAACGGACGTGATACCGGCGGCTCGAATATCCTCAAGATCAGATATTGCGAGAATGGAACTCTCAGGCGACTCCCAAACCACACCAAGATCGCGTTCTTGCAAGGCAAGAACTGTTGCCGGGGAAGTATACAAGACGAAAAGCAGCGTGAAGACAAATCTCATGACCCTGTCGATACCGAGACTCCGAATGGAATTCGCGTGTGGTTTTGTGAGATGTTCGTAATGTAACTCCTGGTCCCCAATAGTTGGATCGCCTTGAAATTGAGGAACCGTGCCCCGTAGGACACGGCTCTCTGCGACTCGAACCCCCGCACATCTGACCACCTATTCAGAAACGGTCTGGTGCGGACGGATCATTCTTTGAGACCCGGAACCCGAAAATCAGGACTGGAGATTCTGATTCCCAAAAGGCCCGCGTTTCATATCGCTAGACGCCACTTCACGTGTATTTCGGATGAACGCTGAAACAGAACCTAGTCCATCATTTTCCTCAAGAATGCCGGTACATCTGTGTCACCCTTCAGTATCCGCTCGGGGGTCTGAATCTCTTCAGAATTGAGACGACGGACTCCCCGTTGTGTCTCAACAGTGTCATCTTCCACACCTTCGACGGGGGCAATGGAGACTGTCGCTTGACGTCGCCTGTAGGCCGGGACATCCAACTGTTTCAGGTTCTCTTCTCCCTTGTATCCTGCGATAGGAATATCGGCATGAAGTGGAAGTGACTTGCGACGAGCAGCGCCGTCCAGCTTTTTGTGCATATCAAATCCTGTCGCAATCACGGTGATGCGCAGATCACCCGCCATACTTTCGTCGATGACGGTCCCAAAGATGACTTCCACGTCGTCCCCGGCTTCTTTTTGAATGATGCCTGTAGCTGCAGTCGCCTCTCGGATGCCGAGTGATCTACCGGCCGTGATATTCACAAGCACATTTTTTGCGCCATGAATAGATACACCGTCGAGCAGTGGACTCGACAGCGCCTCCGTGGCCGCCCGTTCCGCTCGATTTTCTCCACTCGCCGTAGATGCGCCCATCAAGGCCGTTCCGCCATTTGTCATAGTCGTACGGACATCGGCAAAATCGAGGTTGATCAAACCGTGCACCGTAATCAGATCGCTGATGCCCCGCGTTGCGTTGTAGAGCACCTCATCCGCCTTTACAAAAGCCTCTACCAGAGTTGTGGTTGCTTCAGAAATATCCAGAAGACGCTCGTTGGGAATAATAATCAGGGTATCGATTTCTTCCTTTAGACGATCGATACCGTTTTCTGAAACCGCCATTCGCCTTTTCCCTTCGCATTCAAAGGGTTTGGTCACGATCGCAACCGAAAGGATTCCCAGATCCTTTGCGATCTGCGCTACAATCGGTACGCCACCCGTACCGGTGCCACCACCCATTCCAGCGGTGATGAAAACCATATCGAATCCCTGAAGCGCATTTTCGATATCCGTTCGACTTTCTTCGATGGCTTCTGCGCCTACGCTGGGTATGGCCCCGGCGCCCAGACCCTTGGTGAGCATAATGCCCGCCTGAATTTTGCTTGGAGCCAGATTGGCTGCGAGCGACTGTAAATCGGTGTTGACGACCCAGAAATCGACTCCGCCGATTCCCTTCTCGATCATGTTGTCTACGGCGTTTCCTCCACCGCCGCCAACGCCGATCACACAGATCTTTGCCTCTTCGTTCAGAGTGTCGTCGAAAGCAAAGGATGTGCTAAATGAAGTCTCCATTTGAACCTCCAGTTGTTCGTTAAGACTGTGTTTGTTTGAAGCCCCGGATAAAGCTGGTTCGGAGCTGCTTATGATTGTTGTTAGAGTTCGTCAAACCATGTTTTCATCCGATTCGCAATGCTGCGAACCAGACCGTCCCCGCTCAGCGAGCCGAAGGCTCCAACACCAACCTCTGTCCGGAATGGTGTGCCGCTTATCATCTCTGGTCGTAGTCCGTACAGGACCAGACCGACCGCGGTCGAGAATTTGGGATCGCTGATTTCCTGTACAATACCCCCTGAAATTCCCATGGGCCGTCCAATTCGAGCTTCGAGACCCAGAACTTCCGCTGCGAGTGCGTCCGTACCAGGAATCATAGAGCCCCCTCCCGTTAGTACAGCTCCAGCTGACAGGTGCCGGGAGTATCCGCTGCGTTTGATTTCGATCGCAGCGATTTCCAGGATTTCTTCCAAGCGGGGTTGAATGATCTGTGCGAGCGTGCCTCGCCCGAGCCGTTTCTCGTTTCGACCGCCGAATCCTGGAATTGTAATTTCATCGTCCTCGGCCAGGTCAGTTAGCGCGACGCCGAAGTTGCATTTCAGCTGCTCGGCCTGGTCCCGCATAACCCCAAGCCCTTTTCGAATGTCATCGGTTACTTTGTTACCGGCGACAGCCACGACGGCTGTATGCCGAATGGTATTGTCTTCGAAAACGGCGATGTCCGTGGTGCCTCCGCCAATGTCGATAAGCGTGACACCGACTTCCTTTTCGTCAGGGTGCAACACCGCAAACGACGAACCCAGCGGTTCCAGGACAATATCATCCACGTGATATCCTGCCTTCTGAATGCATCGATAAATGTTCTTGGCCGCCGAGACGAGACCCGTAATGATGTGAACATTGGCCTCCAGACGGACACCAGACATTCCGATAGGATCGGCAACACCGTCCTGGCCATCTACAATAAATTCCTGTGGGATTACATGCAGGATTTCGCGGTCGGCGGGCATCGCGACGTGAGTGGTATCATCCAATAGACGCTGAACATCACTATCAGTGATTTCTCCGTCTTTGTTCGATATTGTAACGACGCCCCTGGATTGAAAGCTTTGAACGTGATCACCGGCAATGCCCACGATTACATTTTGCACGTCTACCCCGGCCTTTCGCTCTGCTTTCTCTACCGCCTGCTGCACCGCAGATACGGTCCGATCAATATTCACGACCACGCCACGATTCAGGCCATCCGATTCGGACACACCTACCCCTAATACGTTTACGCGTTCGAGTTCGTCCGTCGATGCGACAACGGCGCACACTTTGGTCGTCCCGATATCGAGTCCAACTACAATTCTCTCATTCATGGTCTTTCTTTCTTTATGGGTCCGTGAATCGAGCAGGGGTGTCCCTTTTCTCCTCACGGGAAATGATCTGGCTGGAAAAACGAAGGTCGATTAACTGAAACTCGCGGTCCTGGCTTCTTGCCATCCTTTGCGTCCAGAACGCGTCGAGGCGTTTGAGCTTTTCGTCGAAGTCATCTGCACCCAGACGGACCGGTGTCGATCCGTGTCGTCCGGACGGCTCTAACCAGAGCCAAACTTCTCCCTCACGAAATACGATTTCTGAAATGAGAATGCCGGCGTTATCTCGTTCAGCGTCGAGTGCGGCGAGAAAACTCAGCGTTTGCTCATCCGCGGACGGGCTTCCCGGATGAAAATCGTCCCGATATCCGCTCAAGAAAGGCACATCGTACGATGATGAATCGGATGGGTGCATGGGATAACCATCTCTGTCCAGGTAAAAGCTTGGTCTTCCGGAAGGACTCAAAACCTGAACTACCGGTACTCGCTCGCGAATACCCAGAATCAACACACCCGTCGGCAGTCTGGTTATCGACGTGTGGGCGACCCATGGGTGCCGGGCTACCCGTTCCGCGACGATATCCGATTGGATCTGGAACATCACATCCCCGCTGTCCACTCCGGCCAATTCCCGAATTTCGCCTGGAAGAGCGTTGACCGTACCGCGAACATCCACGCGTTCAACAGTAACCTGCATGAGCCACCCCCAACCGAGAATGCCTGTGGTCAGCACAATCAGAACTAGAATCCCTTCCAGAAATCCTGATCTTCTCATATATCCGGGCAGACCTTGCATTCCCCTTATGACTCTTTGTTTGGTTGTTGAGCTTCACTTGACACGGCTTCGGTATCAGCCGATCCGCCACCGAGCGCTTCCACCAGTTTTCTACTGTAACGCCAGATATCTCCTGCACCGAGCGTCAGCACCACATCTCCTTCGCGGACCAGCGTGGCCACGTATTCAGGCATCAGTTCTCTGTCCCTCACGTAATGAACTTCTCCGTGACCGAATGACTGAGCGAGATCGGCAATGACCGATCCATCGATGCCTTCGATGGGTTCTTCTCGCGCCCCGTACACATCCATGAGGACAAGGACGTCGGCATTGAAGAACGATCGCGCGAAGCCCTCCTGAAAATCTCGGGTACGGGAGTAAAGGTGAGGTTGAAAAACAGCGACAATGCGTGCGTCCTTCCAGCACTCCACTGCTGCTTCGAGCGTCGCTCGAATTTCGGTTGGGTGATGCGCGTAGTCGTCGATTACGCGTACTCCGTTTTCAAACCCTATCTCCTGCATCCGTCGCTGAACGCCCGTAAATGAGCGTAGTCCTGTCTCGATCTGGTCGAATTCCATATCGAGTTCGAGTCCGATTGCAATGGCCGCAAGCGCATTTCGGACGTTGTGATGACCAGGCACATTGAGCGTAGCCCGTCCAAGCAGTTCATTGTGATGATAGACATCGAATGTCATCACCGGGCCATCCTGGCGAATTTCCTCGGCGCGAACTTCAGACTGCCGGGCATATCCGTACGTAACGATCCGCCGGTCGATTCGATCGAGTATGGCCTGGACATTTGGATCGTCCAGGCACACGATTGCGGCCCCAAAGAACGGGACACTGCCGGCAAACTGGATAAATGACTCCAGCAGATCATCCAGGTCGGAATAGGTGTCGAGATGCTCTTCTTCGATATTGGTTATTACAGCGAGCGATGGGGTCAATCGCAAAAACGTTCGATCGTATTCATCGGCCTCAACCAGGATGACATCGCCCTCGCCCGAGCGGGCATTCGATCCAAACACGGATACCTTTCCACCGACGATGACCGTGGGATCAAACCCGCCTGCTGCCACGACTGTCCCGGCTATCGAGGTCGTTGTGGTCTTACCATGTGTGCCCGCGATGCCTACTCCGAATTTCATCCGTACGAGCTCTCCCAACATGACAGCTCTCGAAATCAGGGGGATTCTGCGAGCCGCCGCTTCAGAGGTCTCAGGATTTGTTTCGGGTTCAATTGCCGACGAATACACGACAACATCAGGTTCACTGATTTGAGATGCGTCGTGGCCCTCGAAAATCGTAGCGCCCATACTTTCCAGGCGATCGGTCACGTCACTTTTCTGGAGATCAGATCCGGAGACGGCGTAACCGCGAGCTAGGAGAACCTCAGCGATCGAACTCATCCCGATGCCACCGATTCCCACCATGTGAACGCAGTGGATTCGCCCGAAAGTAGGTTGTCGCCTGACGATGGTGCTATTCTCGCTCATGCAAACCTCCGATCGGCGAGTTGCAAGACATCGGCGGCAATCGTATCTGCGGCATCCGGAGCGGCGTTTTCATGAGCCGCCTCCGCCATGGCTTCCAGGCGGTCCGTATCGTTCCAGAGCTCTTGCCAGAGGTCGTAGAGTCGACTCCGCATTTCCCGTTCAGGGAGGACAACGGCCGCGGCCATGGCTTCCAGGCTCCGCGCATTGCTCGTCTGATGATCCTCCGCGACATTGGGCGAAGGGACCAGAATAGACGGAGTCGATGTTACCATGAGTTCACTGCACGTAATCGCGCCGGATCGACAAATTGCCAAATCGCATACCGCGTAGGCCATATCCATACGATCTATAAACTGTAGAATCTTTAGCCTCGGGTGGGCTGAAACGGTCGACTCGATTTTTTGGAAATACTTGGGACCCGTCTGCCAGATGACTACCACGTCCTGATGATGAAGGAAATCCATGATCTGCCGGCTGAACATCTCGTTGATTGCGAGACTACCGCCTGATCCCCCGAGCACAAGAAGAACTCTCTGTCCGGGTTCGATCAGGAAAAAACCTCTCGCTTCTTCTTTCGAAACCTGTCCCAGTTCAGCCCGCACGGGATTCCCTGAAACAACGGTTTTTTCGGTCGGAAAGGTCGAGAGGGTCTCTCGGAACGCAGTATGAATCCGGTCCGCGAATCGACTCAAGATTTTATTGGTGATACCTACCTGCGCATTCTGCTCCTGGATAAGAACTGGGCGTCTGCGCCTGTGCGCGGCCCAGATCACGGGTCCGGCAACGAATCCTCCTGTGCCTACCGCCACGTCCGCATCAAAATGATCCACCAGATTCCAACTTTGCCATACACCTTTGAGCGCCGTAAACGGCACCGTAAGATTCTGCATCGTAATCCGTCTCTGGATTCCCCGCGCTGCTACACTATGTATTGGATAGCCAGCTTTCGGGACCACTTCCCATTCGATCCGATCCTTTGAGCCCGCGAACGCAACGACCGCATCGGGGCGTTGACGTTTGACGGCGTCCGCAATCGCAATCGCAGGGTAGACGTGGCCACCTGTCCCTCCACCCGTCATGAGTATCCGAGGCGGATCCTTTTTAGGGGAGGTTGGAGAATATTTCGGGGTAGAACTCACTTAACCTGCCGGGAAACGTTTAATAGAATTCCCATCATGACCCCGCTCGTCAGGAGCGACGTCCCACCGTACGACACGAACGGGAGAGAAAGTCCCGTGACAGGAAAGAGTCCTGCCGCCACTCCCGCATGCACAAAACCAAAAAACGTGAGCATGAGAACCAGCCCAACGCTGATCAGGAGGCCCAGGGGGTCTGGCGCTCGTCGAGCAATCCGAAGGAGCCCCCGAAACAGGATCACGACGAATACGGCCAGAACCAGAAGCGCACCGATGACGCCATATTCCTCGGCGATGATCGCATAGATAAAATCGTTGTACGGCGCGGGAAGAAAATCGCGCTGAACGCTTTTCCCGGGACCTACACCCGAGATTCCCCCCATTGCAAACGCGATTTTCGCCTGCCTCGCCTGGTATCCCTCCGCTTGAGAGGAGAATACTTCCGTCTCTTCTGTGTTGGGAAACAGTTTGATGCCCGCATAGGACTCCAGTCGGGCTGCTCTTTCTGGAGATGTGAGCAGAAGCGAATAGGCCAGAATCACCCCGACAAAACAGGTTGCTGCCAGATGTAACACGCTGACCCGGGCAATAAAACACATGGTCACGACCGCCCCCAAAACCAGGGCAGCCGTAGATAGATCTTCGATCCCGATGGCAGCGACAGTGATTAGAATCCAGATAAAGATCGGTGCGAAAGATCTGGAAAACGATTTGATATACGTCTGCTTTTTTGCCAAAAGAACGGCGACGTATAACACGAGAGCGACCTTCGCCAGATCTGATGGCTGAAAGCCTACCGCCCCCAATTGAAGCCACCGGGCGGCTCCGCCCGACACGACACCCACCAGCTGGACAACCAGAAGTAGCGCTATGGCAACGACGAGGGCTACCAGGCCGTACCGGGCCACCTTGTGGTAATCAATGAGACTAAATCCACCCATTACCGCCAAGGCCAACCCAACCCGAAAGAGATGGTTGAACAAGAATCGTTCGGTGTTTCCTCCGGATTTTGTTTCAGCCAGGAATGAAACGGCACTGTACACCGCCACAACCCCCACGGCAGCGAGCACAAATATGGACCACAGGACGAACTTGTCGACTGGGCCTGATATCGAAGGCGCCACTATGCTTTTCACTCCTGATTTCACGCGCGGTTATTCATTGGCTGTACAGAATTGAAACTGGGTTCATAGATCGGAAACAAGTCGTTTGAAGGCGTCTCCGCGCTCTTCGAAATCGTCGAACATGTCAAAGGAAGAACATGCCGGACTGAGCAGGACCGTCTCACCGTTTCTGGCCAGCAGGGAGGCGTAACTCACCGCTTCTGCCATGCTATCTGCCATCACTGTTTGTTCGACGCACGAACCGAGCTCGTCGGCTACCTTTTCAGCACTTTCACCGATCGAGAGCAGGATCCGAACTTTGTCGGCGACCAGCTCCCTCAAGGATTCATAGTCGTTTCCTTTGTCTCGTCCTCCGGCGATCAGTACAACCGGTTGGTTCATGCTCTCGAGCGCAAACCAGACCGCATTAACATTTGTGGCCTTTGAATCGTTTACGTACCGGATGCCATCCACCTCTCGTACAAATTCTAACCGATGAGGCACACCCTCAAAACTCGATAGACTCGCGCGAACAATTTCGCTCCTCACCTCCATTACTCGAGCAGCGATTGCCGCCGCAAGTGAGTTGCCGGTATTATGCCGGCCCCGGAGGGCCAATTCGTCTGATTGCATGAGCACCTCTTTGTTTGCTCCTGTTTGAATAATGAGGGCTTCGTCATGAATGAAGCCCGCAGCTGACGGTGTATCCGAAAGTGTATATCCATATGATGTCGGTCTCGAAGACCGATTCATCGCTCTAAGACGAGACGTGATCTGCTCGTCGTCCAGATTGTAGATGAACACATCGTCTGACTGTTGATTCTCCCTGATTCTAAATTTGCTTTCTGTGTATTCCCCGAGTTCGTCACCGTATCGATCCATGTGGTCGGGTGTAATATTCAGCAGTACGCTCACACGTGGTCGGAACGAATCGATGTGATCCAATTGAAAACTCGATACCTCCAATACCACAACATCCGTCCGATCGATTTTCGCTACGACTGCCGAGAACGGTTTACCAATATTTCCTGCGACGTGTGTTGTCTTCCCGTCCGTTCTGAAGATGTGTCCGATAAGAGAAGTGGTCGTGGTTTTTCCGTTTGTGCCCGTGACGGCAATAATGGGTGCGTCACAGAACCAGGCCGCAACCTCAATCTCTGAGTAGATAGGTAGCCTTCTCTCCACGGCTCGGATTAGCACACGGGCAGAATCAGGTACTCCGGGACTCGTAACCATGTAGTCCGCGTCCAGGGCTCGGTTCGTGTGTCCCCCCTCTTCGAATTCGATTCCTGCCCCCGTCAGAATGGTCCGGCGAGAATCGTCGATCGCAGCATGATCAGTGACGAAAACAGTTGCGGCCTGTGCCTGCAGTAACCTGGCTGCAGCCATGCCACTTCTTGCAGCCCCGACGACGGTAACCCGATGTCCCCGAACATTTCGCCGGTCGTCGTCTTTCGTGATTCTATGTTGAGGGTCGCCCTTCATGATCATTCACCTGGGGTGTCATCGAATCCTGAGCACCAACAGTGCCGCAATAACGGTCATGGCCGTTACCAGCCAGAATCGAATGACAATTTTGGATTCATGGGTACCTGTTGCTTCATAGTGATGATGGATCGGTGCCATTTTGAAGACACGTTTTCCTTGGCCCGTCTTCTTTCGCGTATACCTGAAATAGGTCGTCTGGATGATCACGGACAGCGATTCCCAAAGAAAGACAGCGCAAAGGATCGGAAGTAAAAGTTCCTTTTTGATCATCAGAGAAGTCGTTCCCACCGCTGCGCCAAGCGAAAGCGCTCCGGTGTCCCCCATAAACACTGTTGCGGGATATCCATTGTACCAGAGGAATCCAAAGCAGGCGGCAGCCAGGGCGGCTGCAAAGATGGTCAGTTCACCCGCGCCCGGAAGAAGCATCTCATTCAAGAAGTCGGAAAAGACGGCATTACCCGCGATGTAACTAAACGCGGTTAGCCCTAGGGCAACGATCCCGGTTACCCCCGCCGCAAGACCATCAAGACCGTCGGTCAGGTTCACCGAATTTGACAGCGCCGTAACGACGAAAATGACGACGGGTATGTAGATCAGCCAACCCAGGTTGGAGCCCGGCCAGAGGTATTGAAAAAAGTCGTAGTCGAGCGTCTCGTCCGCCACGAACGGCAGATACGTCAGTGTCCTGATATCGCTGAACTGCGGATGGAAATACAAAATGAGACCGACCAGGAGACCCAACGAAATCTGGCCTGTCAATTTGATTCGCGCCGGTAGACCACTCTTGTTCTGTTTAACCACTTTGATGTAGTCGTCGGCGAAGCCGAAAGCGCCCATCCAGGCGGTAGCGAGTAGGATCAACCAGACATAGACTTCGCCGATGGCACCCCAGAGTAGCGTTGCAACGAGCACAGAGAGAAGAATGATCAGTCCACCCATGGTGGGGGTGCCGGCCTTATGCGTGTGATCGACCGCCCCACCCAGTACGCCTTCTCGAACTTTCTCTCCAATCTGTTTTTTTTCCAGCCATCGGATGATGCTCCGACCCGCAAATAGAGAAATAGCCAACGCCGTTATGGCAGCTAGTGCGGCCCGAACCGTGATATATTGAAACACCTGAAATCCAGGTGGTTGAAAAATCTCTTCCAGATATGTCAGAAGGTAATAGAGCATTTCCGTATGTCTGGTCGGCGCCTTGTCAGTTCAATTCCAGGTGATTTAATTCTACTTCGAAGGCCCGTTTGATTTCTTCTCGATCGTCTAACGGTATGGACGTTGTCCCTATCACCTGAACCGTTTCGTGTCCTTTTCCCGCAACGACAATCAAATCTGCCGGACCGCTTTCAGATGCTACATAGTCAATGGCGTCCCTTCGATCCACAATGAAACGGGCCTTTTCTGGATGGACAAATCCTTTCGCCACATCGTTCAAAATGGCCTGAGGATCTTCGGTTCGCGGATTATCGCTGGTTACAATCACACGATCTGCCAGATTCTCGGCGATCCGTCCCATAGTGGACCGTTTTCCGGTGTCTCTGTCTCCCCCGCAGCCAAAAACACACCAGAGCGTTGAGTCAGTCGGTCTGATTCTCTTGGCCGCATTGAGCACATTTTCAAGCGCATCCGGTGTATGTGCATAGTCCACTACGATCGATTTTCCCCTTCGCCCTCGGAAAAGCTCGAAACGTCCGGGTACCGGAGGGGCCTTTTCCAGAGCTTGAACAATTTTTTCGGGAGGCACTTCCAGGCTCAGCGAGCATGCGTACGCGGCAGCCAGATTTCCTGCGTTGAACCGACCCGCCAGTCGAGACATCAATTTCTTCCCATCAATCTGTAGTTGAAGACCCTCAATATGGTCTTGGACGATCTCGTATTTCACGTCTGCTTCGGGGACGGTGCCGAACGTAAGCGCCTGGGCCGATATGCCTTCAATCAGTTGCAGCGCAACTGGATCATCCATATTTACGACCGCGCTGGAACCTGCCAGCAAACCATCGAACAATCTTTTCTTGGCGTCCAAATAAGCCGATTCTGTCTCGTGGTAGTCAAGGTGGTCGCGTGTCAGATTCGTAAAAACTGCAACATTGAAGTCTGAAACGTTCACTCGCCACTGATCCAGTGCGTGGGAGGAGACTTCCATCGAGCAGGATTGAAAACCTGCCGATTTCATTTCTGCCAATAGTCCATAAACGCGGAGTGCCGATGGAGTCGTTTCGCGGGCCGGATACGATGTGCTTCCGTAGGCGTACTCGGTCGTCCCGATAAATCCACAGGGTCGTCCGTCGTACTCAAGAACGTGTCGGATCAAGGTGGCTACGGTTGTTTTTCCATTGGTTCCCGTCGTCCCTACCAGAACCATATCATCCGCTGGATTCTGATTTTGAATGGCCGCTAACCGCAGAAGGGCTTGCCTCGAATTGGTGACATGAACGAGAGCGACGCCGGATAATCCCTCCCTCAAGATCTCCGGCGTCACCTCGTACACGATGGCGACGGCTCCGTTTTTCACAGCCTTGTCAATGAACATATGACCGTCTACTTCGTGGCCACGAATGGCGACAAAGCAGTTGTGCGGTCCGATTTCCCGGCTATCGATTTCCGCGCGGTCAAATAAGTCTGTTTCCCCAGGCGAGAATTCCAGAACGATCCCATCGGCCGTCAATTGCTCTACGATCGAGGAAAGTAGCATCATCGCATTCCAGCTCCTGGCTTCTCCCTTTGGGGTATTTCATTTTTGAATTTCTAATCGCATATGAGCACGACTTCTCTTTTGATCGATGCGCCCGCCTTCGGAGACTGACTTATGACTGACCCGTGCCCTTCAATTTTTACGTCGATTCCATGTGAATCCAAGAGATACACTGCCTCTCGAACGCTCAACCCGGTCATGTCCGGCATCACTCGCGGTTCATGATTCTCACCACGTACCGCCGTTAACACCACATTGACTTGCTCGCCCGTCCAGGGTCCTGCGACTGGTTTCTGGGTACCGATCGGCGCATTCTTTGGCACAGCACGAGCGGTGATGGACGTTACTCCGGAACGCTGTAAACGTCTTTTGGCGAGCGTTCCCGGCAATCCCGTCACATCGGGTATTGTCCGTGTCATTTCAGTAACCGGGTCGTCCCCTATCGTAAATCGATCCGCCAGCGATGGCAGCGTTCCCATCCACCGCTCTGTCGTTCTCTTGAAGACGGGCGCAGAAACCGACCCACCGTAAATGCTGCTTCGTGGTTCATCCATGATGACAATCATGGCCACTTCAGGCTTTTCGACCGGGTAAAAGCCTACAAACGTGGCGCGATATGCTCCGCCGACGTAGCGACCATCTTTCGTTTTTCGAGCTGTTCCGGTTTTTCCTGCGATCCGTAACCCGTCAATCACGGCGGATTTAGCGGTTCCCTGATTGACAACGGCTTCGAAGGCCGGAAGCAGGATTCTCGCCGTTTCTACATCAAATGCACGGCGAATAGAATCTTGTCCTGCTTTCCACGTGACGTTGCCCATCACATCTCGGCGCTCAATCACGATGTGAGGCCGAACAAGCACCCCCCCGTTTGCGAGTGCGGCGTACGCACTCAACATCTGAAGCGGGGTCGCCTCAACTTCATACCCGCGACTCATAGCTGACAGCGTCGTCCCCGACCAGACTGAAGGTCGCTTCAGCCGTCCTGTAACTTCACCCGGCAGATCAATCCCTGAAATCTGCCCGAATCCAATATTTCTTGAATACTGGTAAAACTTGCCCGGGTCGAGATTTTCCGTGACGAGTGCGAATCCAACATTGCTCGAAAGGAAAATCACCTCCGAGAACGTAATCGTTCCATGCGGGCGCGTGTCGCTCAAGCGTCTTCCATATCTAACGATCCACCCTGGAGCGGTATCGATGCTGTCCTCCATCGAAACGATTCCAGTTTCTATGGAAGAAATGGCGGCGATCAGTTTGAACGTCGATCCCGGTTCAATTCGATCCGTGATGGCATGATTTCTCCTGGCGGGAGAATCAAATGCAGACGGCCGATTCGGGTCGAATGTGGGCACATTCGCCATCGCGATAATTTCTCCAGTTTGAGGATCCATGGCGATTGCCGTTCCCCATTTTGCGCGCGCCTCGGCTACTCCCCTCGCTAGTTCCTCCTCCAGAATGTTCTGTTTTACGAGATCGATGCTCAACACGACGCTTTCCCCATGCCTCGGTTCAACCACCACACCCCCTGCGACGAGTTTCGTGTTTCCGCGCATATCCCTTCGAGCCGCCCTGCGACCGGGCAACCCGCGCAGTACGTCGTCGTAATATTTCTCTATTCCCGCAAGTCCACGTTGATCTGCATCTACATAGCCAAGAACGTGAGAGAGCGTATAGTTGTAGTTGTAGAACCGTGCAAATCGAGGTTCCAAACGCAAGCCGGGAGTCGCATTCGCCTTCTCTATTTCCTTGGCGGAAAGTCGAATGTCGCGTGAAAGGAGAATATATGCGGGGCTCTTCCTGTTTCGGATGATCCGTCGAACATCTGAAGAACTTCTGCCAGTGAGACGTGAGAGTGTCGATATATGTTTACCCTCGTTCTCAGAAAACCCGGGAACCGTGGGGTCCAGTGCCAGATCGTATCGCTCCACGTCTACGGCGAGTGCACGGCCGCCCTTGTCCAGAATCGATCCTCTTAGTGCCGGAACCGGGATATAGGTGCTGGATTGGTTTTCTCCACTCGTTCGGAGTTCAGCCCCGTCGATTATACCCAGTCGGATTACCTGGCCGGCAATCAGGAATGGTAGTATGCCGACGAGCGTCAGCATTACATACATTCGTGCCAATATTTGATCTTTTGTGTCCAGTGGGGGACCAAGTTGTGTGGGTATATGGTGGTTATTCCGTTGGGGTAATGTTGGTTCAGCGTTTCGCGATTCGAATGATCGGTCCGGTAATCATCTTTTCCTCGAGTCCGAGGACCCGAGCCCTCCTGTAGATGATTGCGGGTCCGGTGGCCGCGTCATAGACACCCTTTGTTCGATTGTATTGTAGTCTCAGTGACAGATTCTCTTTTCTTTCAGCCTGCACCTCTGAAAGCAAACTTTGCGTAGCGTAGACATGACCGACATAGAGCGTGAAAAGGCTGGCGACGGCGAGCACGCTGAGCGTAAACCGTAGGGTCGAGATCGCACCAAAAAATGAGTTGCTCGTGTCATCTACAGGGTGGAGGCGATTATCCTCCTTAATCAGATCATTCCATCCAGGGACGTCAGTAAATACTTTCACCTTTCCTCGCGAAGGGGATTTAGATTTGTGAACCGACCCGCGCTGAGGAGCTTTCTTTACTGCCGCCGCCGTTGACTTTCGCCTCGTTGATTTATTCGCCGAACTGCTTTTCACAACCCGAATTCTCTTCCGGGAGGATGGTTTCGCTCTTTTTGATCTTGATGCCAGCATGCCTTTTTTCAGTTGCCGCTCTGCGTTGCCGTTGTCAGTGAATTCGTATACGAGTCGCTTTCCATTACAAGTGTTCTGCTCCCCGTTCTGCTCCCCGTTCTGCTCCCCGTTCTGCTCCCCGTTCTGCGATACTTTCTGCAATACTTTCTGCAATACGTAGCCGAGCACTTCGCGCCCGAGGATTGCTCTTTATTTCCGCCTCGTCTGGATATATGGGCTTCTTCGTGATTTCTCGAAAGGGAGAAATCTTCTTCCCATAGATGTCGCGCTTCACTTCCCCCTGAAAATTGCCGAATCTGAAATACCGTTTTACCCGCCGATCCTCCAGTGAGTGGTAGCTAATGACAGCCACCCGGGCCCCTGGCCTCAGCAACTCAGAAGACGATTCCAGAACCCTCTCGAGAGCATCCAATTCTCCGTTAACGGCCATTCGAATGGCCTGGAAAGTCCTGGAAAGAGCCTTTGACACCTGACTACCTGGCACGGATTGTCGTACCAGATCTGCCAGCTCTTTCGTCGTACTCAGCGGGCGATTGGCTACGATATTCTTCGCAATTCGCCTGGACCTGGGCTCTTCTCCAAACTTCTTCAAGAGAATGGTGATTCCCCTCTCATCCCACTCGTTCACGACCGAAGCGGCACTCAACGCATCCTCGGTATTCATTCGCATGTCGAGCGGAGCGTCGAATCGATGACTGAATCCGCGTTCCGGTACGTCCAATTGATGCGACGACACACCCAGATCCAGAAGCAGACCATCGATTTCGGAGATATCCATAGTCTTCAAAATGCTCTCTAACTCCGCAAAATTTCCCTTTCGGGCCATAAATCGATCGGCCTTTATCTCTCCGGGAAATCTTGACTCGGCAACGCTCATGGCATCATCGTCTCGATCGATTCCAACAACACGGCCCGCCGGACTCAATTTCTCAAGAAGTGCAGCAGCATGACCTCCTCCTCCAAGCGTGGCATCTACATAGATCCCATCCGCTCTCGTGATAAGCTCGTTGACAACAGTTTTACAAAGAACGGGCGCGTGATATTCTGAAGCGAACCGTTGTAGCAGCTTCAATTCACCCCGCGCATCTAGTTCGTCTCGTTTATTTCCGGACATTTCATGACCCCATCACGCTTTCGGCAAGCGCCTCGTGGTCGTCCGGTTGGTCTTCTAAATATGTCTGAAACGCGTCCGGATCCCAGATCTCAATGCGGTCCATTGCCCCAATGATCAGAGCACGCTCCGTTATCGTTGCGTAGTCCATAAGTGGTTTCGAAAGCCCTATGCGACCTTGCGCATCTAACGTGACCTCGTCTGCCCACATTAAAATGGTCCGCACCAGGTGGCGCGCCCGCCGATCATACTGATTAAGAGAAGCATATTGAACTTCTTTTTTCAGCCACTCATCGAGCGGATACAGGTAGATACACGGCTCAAATCCACGAGTCATGGTGAACGTCCCAACAGCTTCCGGTCGCAATGCTGAACGCATTTTGGCCGGAATTGCAATCCGCCCCTTTTTGTCGACCGAATAGTCTGCTTGTCCTTTGAAACTTCCCATTCTTGTGAAAGCAAAAGCCGTTCATCTCGGTTCTGCAGGATTCTGACGTGGGATTATTCCCCACTTTTCCCCACTTTGCAAGAAAGGTACACCATTTGGTCTGAAAGTCAAGTGTTTTGGGCTACCAATCTTCTCATTTATTAAGCTTTTACGGCAAAGCTTTACAGACGGGAGATGAGGGGAGGCGCGCGCTTAGACCCCTCGCGCGTCATCGGGACGGAGCCCATTGGTTGCGTTGAGTACTTACCCTGGATTTCTTGCCCTTGAGCTCTCAGACCGAGATCGGCATCGACTACGAGTCGATTCTACTCCATTTTTGCCGACGCCAGCTGAATCCGCTTATCACGTTGTACGGGCCGGGGGCTTTCGACGAGATCTTTCTCTTCAGCGTATTTCATGCTCGCGCAAACGAACGATTCAAACAATGGGTGTGGCGCTCTGACGGTTGATTTGTACTCGGGATGAAATTGCACACCGATGAACCACGGGTGATCTGGCAGTTCAATAATCTCCACCAAATCCCGTTTCGGATTGATTCCGGTACACATCAGACCATTTGAAATGAGCCCGTCGCGAAGATCGTTGTTCAGTTCGTATCGATGACGGTGACGCTCCCGTGTTTGTAGTCGTCCATAGATTTCAGCTACGCGGGAGCCCTTCTGGAGTTCGCAGTCGTAAGCACCCAATCTCATCGTGCCGCCCTTGTCGGCAATCGATTTCTGTTCTTCCATCAGATCAATGACGGGAAACTCTGTGGACGGATCGAATTCGGTTGAGTGAGCATTCTCCCATCCACAGACATTTCGGGCGTATTCGATGACGGCGCACTGCATTCCCAAGCATATTCCGAAATAGGGAGTCCCGTTTTCCCTCGCAAACCGTGCCGCATCCAGCTTTCCATCAATACCGCGATCCCCGAAACCGGGTGCAACCAGCACGCCCGACACGTCGCCGAGCAATTCCTGAATGTTGTCTTCGTCGATTATGTCGGAAAGAACCGGTCGAACATCGACATGTACCCCCTGTTTGGCACCGGCGAGAAGAAAGCTCTCGGAAATCGACTTGTATGCATCCTGATGGGCAACGTATTTCCCGACTAGCGCAACCTGAACGGCCGCTTTCGGCTCTTTAATCCGTCGCACGAACTGAATCCAGTTATCCAGATTTCTATTGCTGGAAATTCGATCCTTGAAATCTTCCTCCAGGTCCATTCTCTCGATAACTATTTGATCGAGACCCTCTTCTTTCATCAAGAGAGGTACTTCGTAGATCGACTCCGCGTCCTGACTGGCGATCACGGCATTCTGATCGACGTTGCAGAATAATGCCAATTTCTTTCGAACATCCGCCCCCAGGGGCCTATCCGTCCTGCAGACCAAGACGTCAGGCTGAAGTCCGAACGAGAGGAGCGTTTTCACGGAGTGCTGAGTGGGCTTGGTTTTGACCTCGCCGGCGGCACTCAGAAATGGAACCAGCGTCAGGTGGATATTCATGGTGTTCTTTCGCCCGAGTTCGTAGCGCAACTGGCGCATCGCTTCCAGATACGGCTGACCCTCGATGTCTCCCACCGTCCCACCGATCTCGGTGATTACGACATCGAATTCACCGGTTCCTCCCAGTTTCATCATCCAATGCTTGATCTCGTCGATGATGTGAGGCACCACCTGAACTGTTTTTCCCAGGTAAACACCAGCCCGCTCCTTGGCGATCACCTCGGAGTAGATGCGCCCGGTTGTGACATTATTGGCCTGGCTCGTCGGGACACCGAGAAATCGTTCGTAGTGGCCCAGGTCCAGATCCGTCTCGGCACCGTCATCGGTCACATAGACCTCTCCGTGTTCATACGGATTCATCGTACCCGGGTCGACGTTGATGTATGGGTCGAATTTTTGAATGGTGACCCGGAGTCCGCGCGCCTCGAGGAGGCGACCCAACGAGGCACAAATGATTCCCTTGCCGAGCGACGACGTGACGCCGCCGGTTACAAAAATGTATTTCGTTTGCACGAAGGCCTGCTTTTGATGAGCGGGGCTAGCATTCTTTTCGTGCGGCAGACAGCCTTTCTGATGCTTTCCAATCGCACGGGTGGGGCACGAAAACGAAAGAGGTGCCCGACAAAAATACGGCGTTTGTTGCTCAACCGAAAACGCCGGCGATGAAATCAGGGTTTCTTCTCAATTCGCCGGATTTTCCGCGACGACGAGCAGACCCGTTCCCTCTTCGTTTGCAGATCGTAGATCCAGAAAGTTGAGAAGGATTCCAATGGGCAGAATCGGTACGTAATAGAATGGAAGTAGTAAAACGAGGTACTTACTGGCACCGAGAAGGATCATGGGTAACTTGATGAGCAATCGCCAGGCGATATCACCAAAGACACCGTACGTATAGATCATTTTCCTCGGGTGAAGGCCGGCCGATTGAAGTTTTTCGGACAAGTCATCCTTGTTGTACCCATCTCGGACGTGCTCGCCAATAAAGCTTTGCCCATCCAGTCCGGAGGTGTCGGACCCGCCTAGATCCGACGGTGTGTTGATGATGAGAAGGCCACCAGGGGCAAGAACACTTTTGAAGTTTCGAAATACCCGTTCGTCGTCTTCGATGTGCTCCATGACATCCACGGACAAAATCAGGTCAAACGGACCCGTGGCCTGGAGATCAGTCAGATCGTCTTTTGCAAACGAGACTCGACCTGACAGTCCCTGAGAATCAAAAAATCGCCTTGCTCGCTCCAGGTACTCGTCCTTTACATCTACGGCTTCGATTCGTAATCCTGGAAAATTTTTCGCCATGTGAAATGAAAACTGCCCAAAACCTGTCCCTGCATCCAGTATGCGGAGGTTTGTTCGGTTAGGATACTGACTGATCACACGGTTGAGTTCTCGGCGGACGTACCAATTTCTGAGGAAAAAGAGCTGAAGTGCCGCGTAAAACGGCCTGGTAAGCCACGGTCGCTCGGCAACCAGGTCTCCAAATCGGTTCTTTATCGGGTCGTAGTCCACGCTCCAGGAATTTTTCCCCCAAAGATAAGCGCCGAATGTAAACACGGTTCGATCCGGGTTGGAAAACGATCAGCGCTTACTCCAGATGCCAGGCCTGCTCTGGAAGAAATCCGCCGTTTCCTTCATAAACGAGAGTGCGGCATCGAGCGTTCGGCCCCTCGTCGTAATCCAGACAACGGTCATTGATATCCGTTCGTCGGCCTTCAAGTCAAATGCTTCCGTGGATAGGAGGCTTCGTACGTCGTTGGGATAGTCGAGCCAGCCCGTGCTGTCTACAGGATTCCCTGTAAACGCCCACTTCGTTTCCTGGCCAGTCGCGGGATTGATCATCGGTTGACCGGTCGTCGAGAGTCCTTCAAGCGCAAAATATATTTGTTCGAATGAGCTGAACGCCGACTCACTGAATTCTCTTTCGCGTCCTGTATTTCGTCTATAAATTCGATGGCTACCGACATCAACGGAAGTCCCGTTCTCAAAAGAAGTCTCGAGAATCAGATAACCCGTCGCGATGCCCTGGCACCTGGCCGGCATCGTCTCATATTTCCGGGTGGGGTAGGTATAGGTCATTTTCCGCTCCAGATCAAATCCGGTACCGTTCGAACCGTAGGAGACCCATTGACTGCATTCATGCTTGCGGACAAATTCAAGGTCGGTATCGGTATGAATCCCGAGTCTCAGGTCAGTGATATCACTCGAAGATTTATTCCTAAGATCGTACCGAACGAAGTAAGCGTTGATACGCCTGAAATAATAGTAGCCAAATACGGTTTGCACCACCTTTACGCTGTCGAAACCGCTCTCGTAAAAAGTTCGTCCTGGTATGGAAGAAGTGATCGTCGGGACTATGGCTTCAAGATCTCCGTACATCATGGGAGATCCCAATGATGATAATTGGGCCCCTAAAGAGTCGGGCCAGTTTGCCGGAAGGCCGGAGACATCTGCTCGTTCGAAGTAGTAGATCGACGCGTTCTGGTCCCGCCAGTATGTCGGCTCAAAGTTCGATGTCGGGGCCCCAACCCACGTCAAATTTGCTCGTGTGCGTCCACCCTGAACACCACCCATCCAGAGCCCTCCCGAAAAGAGTGTGTGAATGAGAGAGTCGGGTTCGGTCGGATTGGGATTCCATGTTCCATCGTCCATGATGCCGTCCGGCCGAATTCGGAATCTGTAGAATCCAGTTGTGAAATCGACTTGATCAAACGTAGGAAGCACCTGATCTGAGCGCGGAAAGATGCCTGCGGCGGGAAGAGGACCGTAGTAATTCTGAAGAGTATCCGTCGCGTCGCAGCCGGTGATTAAAACACCGAACGCCAGAATAACGATAAAATTCGATGCCCGCTCCGATCGAGTTGCTGTCGAGTGCATATCCATGGCGTACTTCCAATTTTTCCCACGAGTGGTCTCTCAGTGAACTGGGGGCATGGGTACACATCATCGATAAAGTGATACTAAATTGATTCCAGACCATAGTAAAGCCGAATTGAGGTGCCCTGCGCCAAATCAAGCCTTCTGGTCACGGAGGGCCCTAAAGGAGCGCTTCCGCGAAGTTTATCCATGAAGCTCCTTCGCGCTCAGGGGTACGATCGACGTCTGCGATGTGCGCCAACGCACTTGATAGTACAGTTCGAATCGCATTCCCCAATTCCTTCGAATCGCCTGGAGGAACCGCGACACCCGACTCACCGATCGCCTCGGCCAAACCGCCCGTATCTGTCGCGACAACGGGCACTCCGAAATGTCGCGCGATTGCAATGACGCCGCTCTGGGTGGCCGCTGTATAGGGCTGCACGACCACATCAGCGGCACAGAAATAATCGCGAACGTTACCACTTGGAATGTATTGATCGACGACACGAACGTGATTTTCAATATTCAGACGTGTGATTTGAGCCCGATAATTTTCTACGTCTTCGTAGAATTCTCCGGCGATAACCAGAATGGTATCCGAGTGCTCATCCAGAACAGAAGGCAGCGCATCCAGCAGCACGTTTAGCCCTTTGTAAGGACGCACGATGCCAAAAAAGAGAAGCATTTTTGTTGATTCGTCTATATCCAGACGTTTTCGAGCCGCTTCCCCTGCGATTGGCTCTCCGAACTGGTCGTAAACAGGATGTGGTTGTACCCTCACTGTTGCGCCCGGCACAAGCGATCGAACATCATTTCCAACACTCTCCGAGAGTACGATGACCGAATCACACGTGCGTAGAAACCGCCTTGTCAGAAGCCGGTCTCCAGGATGTCGCTCATGCGGAATCGCATTGTGAACCACGCCAACGATCCGTACCCCTCGTTTTCGCAGTCTACGGGCAATCGCGCGATAGGGGGGCGCGAAAAACGGCATCCAGTACATGAAGATGGCCGTCCGAGCACCTTTTCCGACGATGAATTTCGCTGTTCGTGCCCAGCTTAAAGGGTTGATCGAGTCTATTGTGCAATTTGGTTCAGAAATTGGTTCAGAATCGGAATCCGAAACGACATCGCCTTCAACCTGGCTTCGACCTGGAAATAGCACACCGGGATACAGCCGTGAGAAAGAAATGAACAATACCGAACGGCCTGCTTGCTGAAGTCCACTCCCGACCCGCTCCGTGAAATGTGCAATTCCGCCGCGAAACGGCGGATGTGGCCCGATGAGGGCTATTGGTCCGTCGGCGCCAGAAGTGGCCATGGGATCAAACTTCAACCTCGGAATGAGCTTCGAGGTGTGAGACGATATCGTAGGAAGAGGCTTTCTCGGCCCTCGATACAACGATCATTTCGCCAATCAAACCCACCGAGAACATCTGAAGACCCACCAGAATCAGTAGAATACCGAGCAGTAGGAGGGGTCGATCTCCGATCGGGATACCCAGAAAGATCTTCTCTACAGAGATCCATAAACTGATTACGAATCCGCCAAGAAATCCGACGGTTCCAAGAGATCCGAAAAAATGCATGGGCCGCGCCGCAAAGCGGGTAAGGAAGAGTACACTGAGTAGATCCAAAAAGCCCCGGAGATATCGCTCGAAACCAAATTTTGTCCGTCCATGCTTGCGTGCGTGGTGCTGGACTACTCTTTCCGTTATTCGATCGTACCCCTCCCACTTAGCGAGAGCAGGAATGTATCGATGGAGTTCGCCATACACGTGTACGTGTTTGACGACCTCGCTTCGGTAAACTTTGAGCCCGCAATTGAAATCGTGTAGCGGAATGCGCGTGATCGTCCGCGTGACGAAGTTGAAAAACCTGCTGGGGATGATTTTGGTGATTGGATCTTGTCTTTTCTTCTTCCAGCCACTTACCAGATCGTAACCCGATTTCAGAAGTTCGATCAGTCCGGGGATTTCGGATGGATCGTCTTGAAGATCAGCGTCCATCGTTACTACGTATCGACCATTCGCCTTGTCAAAACCCACGGCTAATGCGGCCGATTTTCCGTAATTCCGACGGAGCCGAATTCCGGAAAAGCGAGAGTCACTCGCATGAATGGATCCAATCACATCCCAGGTTCCGTCTTTCGATCCGTCATCAACGAGCAGCGTTTCAAATGAATAGTCGGCTGTTTCACAAACAGACTTGATGCGATCGGCGAGTTCCGGAATCGATTCCTCCTCATCGAATACTGGAACGATGATCGATAACTCTGGCCCGTTCATATCAGATTCAGCTGAAAGAGATCTGGATCATACGTCCAGGGTCGCATACTTGGCGTTGCGTTCGATGAACTTACGGCGAGGCTCAACCGCGTCACCCATCAGGGTACTGAAAATCCGGTCAGCTGCCGCAGCATCCTCAATCGTAATCTGCTGCAACTTACGCGTTTTCGGATCCATTGTGGTCTCCCACAGCTGCCCGGGATTCATTTCACCCAGTCCTTTATACCGCTGAACGTAGACTTTCCCCTTTCCGTTCGTCTCAAAGCCCTTTAGAAGTTCGCTCAGGTCCTCTTCACCCCACGCATATTCCTCGTTCTTTCCACTTTTGGCCTTGTACAGCGGCGGTTGTGCAACGAAAATATTGCCGTTCTCGACGAGCGCGCTGAGTTGCCTGTAGAAAAAGGTGAGGAGCAGCGTCCGAATGTGGGCGCCATCGACATCTGCGTCAGTCATCAGGATGATCTTCCGATAACGAAGCTTCGAATGATCAAAGTCCTCGGCTCCGATGCCCGTTCCAAGGGCCGTAACCATGTTTTTGATTTCCTCATTGGCCAACACCTTGTCGAGCCGGGCTTTTTCGACATTTAAGATCTTGCCTCTCAGAGGCAGAATTGCCTGGAAGTGTCTGTCCCTGGCCTGTTTGGCCGAACCGCCGGCTGAATCTCCCTCAACCAGATACAACTCGCATTCGTCCGGATTTTTTGACGAGCAATCTGCAAGCTTGCCGGGAAGCCCGCCGCTTCCGAACGCACTCTTACGTTGAACCAGTTCACGGGCCTTTCTTGCTGCCGCCCGTGCTTGTGCCGCCAGGACCACTTTCCCAACGATGCGCTTTGCCTCTTTTGGATGGTCATCAAGCCACTCCTTCAACCGGTTTCCAACCAGCGATTCTACGGCACCCTGGACCTCTGAATTTCCAAGCTTTGTTTTTGTCTGGCCCTCGAACTGAGGCTCTGCCACCTTGATGGAAAGGACGGCTGTGATTCCCTCCCTGAAATCATCCCCGGAAAGATCAACCTTTATATTTTTCAGCAGGTTGTTAGTGTCTGCGTAATACTTGAGCGTCCTCGTGAGCGCGCGACGAAATCCGGATATATGCGTTCCGCCTTCGTGCGTATTGATATTGTTCACAAACGAGAGGACGGTCTCGGTGTACCCTGTATTGTAACGAAGAGCCAATTCTACGGGTACATCCGTGTTCTCATCCCCGATATAGATCGTCTCTTCGTGAATGGGTGTTCGCGCTTCGTCCAGATATTCGACGAACTCACTGATGCCGCCATCAAACTGATACTCTTCAGAGAATTGCTCTTCGGGGTCGCGAAGATCCTGAATCGTAATCGTGAGTTTCCGATTCAGATAGGCCAGTTCACGAAGACGTTCGGCAAGCGTATCAAATCGAAATTCGGTGGTCTGAAAAATGCCTTCATCTGGCCAGAACTGGACTTCCGTCCCAGATTCTTCGTCGGCTTCAAGCTTGCGGATCTTTTGAACATCGTTTTCGGGATCTCCCTGATTGTACGTTTGCTGCCACATGTGGCCGTTGCGTTTTACCGTTGCAATCAACGTTCTGGACAGCGCATTCACGCACGAAACACCCACACCGTGCAGTCCACCTGAGACCTTATACGTATCCTTGTCGAACTTCCCGCCGGCATGCAACGTGGTCATCACGACCTCGAGTGCGGACCGTTTTTCTTTCGGATGTTCGCCGACCGGAATTCCACGACCGTTATCGCGAACGGAGATCGAGCCGTTTTGATTGATCGAAACATCGACTCGGGTACAATAACCGGCGAGCGCTTCATCAATGGAATTGTCCACCACCTCATACACCAGGTGGTGCAGGCCACGCAGCCCAATATCACCGATGTACATGGCAGGTCTTTTTCGAACAGCTTCCAGGCCTTCCAACACCTGGATATTTGAGGCTTCGTATGCCGAGTTCTTCTTGTTCTCTGCCATGTACGTCGTCTAGAGATGAAATTCGATCCTTTGGAACTGCATCCTATGGAACTGCGAATTGACGCTTCCCGCCAGTTTATAATATCGGATATCTAACGCCGAGTACCCGGATCCTGTTCTACGATAGAGCTTCAATTTTCGAAAGAAAACTGGACGCTGATATCATCTCACCGACTGGAATTCCGGGCGCGATCAGACCTCGAGATACCGCACGAATTCCTGAACGCGATTGGCCAATTCTTCGTCATCTTCTTCTCCGCCAAATGCCGCGATCACTTTATATCCGTGATGCTCGAGTATAAAGCGAACTCTGGAAGCATCGGTCGTATTCAGTTTCAGCGTGATATTGAGCTGTTCGTTGTTCAGAGGGGACCGCTCTGTTGACAAAGAGAGAACCTGAACATCATTCTGTTCGATCGAATAGATAATCTGAGATAATGCATAATCGCGCTCTTCTACTTCGAGTGCCAGGATGGCACCAGGCTCCTGCGTTCCGAGTAAACGGGCAAACCACTCAAACAGATCGTGACGACGGACAAGCCCCACGTACTGATTCTCCGAATTCAAAACTGGAATCGTCGTCAACTGACTGTCGAGCATGACACGCGTCACTTCGAATACGTGCGCATCTGGAAGCACAAAAATCGGTTCTGGGCCCAGAAGAGATGAAACCAACGCTTCCGGACCATCTGCATCAAGCATCTGCTCTTCCGACAAAATGCCAACCAGTTTTCTGTCCTCGTTGACAACAGGAAGGTGACGAACCCGAAGTTCCATGAGCAATCCAAGCGCGTGTTCTACCGTATCGGTCGTATTGAGCGGCGGCGTGTCTTTGCTTATGAGGGTTTCAACTGTCATAGTCTTGTACAGCGGATATCCAGCCTTGTGATCTTCCGTTGATTCTACCTCTTAGTTTCGGCAATTGACGTGCCGTTTCAAGTTAGGCCTAAATGAGCAAATAATGGTACCTTGTCCTGTGTTATTGACCCTTATAGGGGACATTTGTTGTCTGAGAGAGTCCAGAAATTTTTGTTTCCGGTATCCAGACGGAAATTACTACGCTAAAAACCTATCGACAACGTACCGCCAGCATCCAAGCCTCTATTTACCATCACAAGGTAGTCCAGGCGCGGATGCAGAGACCTTGGGTAGGTAGTCGCGATATTGATTAATGATGGGCTCAATATCTTTCCTGTGCCTGAACGCAGTTCTGAAGCGGATTCGAACGACCATCCTGGTTTCAGAATCATGATCTGCGGCGGCTTCCAAATACTCTTCCGATAACACCTCTCCAATCTTGCGTATTCGGGCGATGATGCTCTGATCCTCCACGGGGAGAAACAAAACCTCCTCTTCGTAATCGCTTTCGATTACAGAATTTAGTTTTTCTTTCAGCTCCAAGACCCCAATTCCCCGAGTGGCGGATACGAAAGCTCCGCTGGGATAAGCGTTTTGCAAGACATGCAAATGTTCCGAACTCTCAAGTGCATCGATCTTGTTGAAGACGAGAAGGGACGGCTTCCCATCAGCTTCGATTTCCTTTAACGTCTCTTGGACTACCCGTTGATGTTCTTCGAATCGAGGATGCGTGGCATCGATCACGTGGACCAATAAGTCGCTTTCTCGGACTTCGTCAAGTGTGCTTTTGAAGCTCTCGATCAGGCGATGCGGCAATTTGCGAATAAAGCCCACCGTGTCGGATATAAGCACCTTTCTATTCGGGTTCAGATGAACCATTCGAGTCGTAGAATCCAGCGTCGCGAACAACCGATCTTCCGTGAGGACACGGCTCCCCGCAAGCAGGTTCATCAACGTAGACTTCCCAGCGTTCGTATAACCGACCAGGGAAACCCGCAAATATGCCTTTCTTCCCTTGCGCTGTGTTTTTCGCTGCTTATCAATTCTTTCAAGACGGGCTTTGAGTGCTGTGATTCTCTGCCCGATCATCTGTCGGTCCGTTTCAATTTGCGTTTCGCCGGGTCCCTTGGTCCCTATGCCACCCTTCTGACGACTGAGGTGCGTCCATTGCCTCGTAAGACGCGTTCGAAGGTATTCCAGTTGAGCCAGTTCGACCTGGGTTTTGGCAGTGGCCGTGCGCGCATGTTTGGCGAAAATGTCAAGGATCAGCGCCGATCGATCCAGAAGCTTGCAATTGACTTCTTTCTCGAGATTTCGGATTTGAACCGGAGAGAGGTCATCGTCGAAAATGACAAGATCCGTACGCCTCTTTGCTACTAGCTGGCTGAGACTGGTTACCTTGCCCTTTCCGATATGCCATGCGGCATTGATACGATTGACTTTCTGTTCAATACGATCCGACACGTCCGCCCCTGCGGTGTCGGCCAGCAACTCCAATTCGTCTAGAGAATCGGCAACTTCCCACCGTGTTCTACCGGGATGAATGACTCCAACAATGATGGCTGATTCCCTGGCGGGAAGACTGGTCTCGTACAAAGGCGAACCTATCGACGCAGCTTTATTCAAAGCTGATTAAACGGAAATGCTCTTACTCACGCTCGATCGCTTTCGAATCGGTGATTTCATATACGGACTCTTCGACACGCATGTCCAACTTGGACCGAACGATGGAAAGGAAGCGATCGACTTCAATGGACGGTACTGCCAACTCCAATCGCTGATGTACCCCGATGAAGTCCTGGTAAATAAAGACAAAATAGACGTGCCGCTCATCCTTTACTTCGAAATAATCTGAAATCTGGCCCCATGCCACAGCATCTCCAGACCTGCCGATTTCGGGGATGATTCCGTAGTCGGTTATGACACTCGTCGAGGAAAGTATTACGGCAATAAACCATAAAATTCCGCCCAGCAGATAACCTAGATATACCGACACGTGAATCGCCGGATAGATATTCTGAGCATAGACCAGAAAAACGGTGACGGCACCGACAAAAAGTATGGGCCAGATCGGTATGCGACTTACCCTGCTCGATCGCCATGTCATCCGGACTCTTCGAATTCGAATCCTCTGAAGCACGGTCAGCGATAACAGCAACGCTGTCACGCCTACGAAAGAGACAACCAGTATCAGATGAAGTGTACTGAGTACCATCTCGTTCAGAAAGACTCACACATTCGGAATGATGCAGCAACGGGGATGCATCGACTGAAATCGCTCAAGCTGCTTCGGGCCTCCACTTTTTCTCCACTAGCATCTCAGCCAACAGTGTAACCAACGCGAGCATCATAAAGACGTTCCAGAGTTCAACACCGGTTCGAACCGTAACCAGTTGTGCTTTTACGGTTTCTGTGTCGTTACTGGATAGATCCAGGATGTTAACGGGATGACCTACAGCACGCGAGAGCTCTGCGGCGGCTTCTTCGGCCTCGAGTAGTTCCAAATTGGACTCCTCGATAACCGGATGAACCGCGAATCGGCGCACCAACTGCCCGTCGACCAACACGTCATACAATCCCGTAGATAGGAATCCAGAGCCGATCAGAGCCAGTGTAATTCCAGGTGAACGACGCAGTTCCGGTATGTAGCTGTCTCCATTGTCGGCGTTCACGGTTACGGTGGCATTGGTCGAAATACCGGGGAGTTGTATTTGAGCGGCTGATCCTGCCGTAAACTCTTCTCCCATCACAGATCCTCCAGCCGACAGATAGTAGATGGAGCGATAGAGCAGAGGAATAAAGAGACCTGTCACGGGAAAATCACTCCACTCGTTTTCCGGTGCGACTGCGAACAAAATGACGCTTCCGCGTTCATGACGAATTTCCTGAAGAAAGCTTCTATTTCCTGAGAGGCGAATGAGCGTCTGTTCGGTGCCATTCCCGGGTTGATACGTTATCATCCGGAAGATGTCAGGCTGTTCGAGCCGTGGCGTACCGCTGACTTGATCCGCCAAGAACATGCCTTCGAAAAGCGCGTGCTCGACATCGAATTGATCAAAACCTGCGACGGAGACGTCCCCGCCCAAAGGATCAGTGATGGATTCAATTTGACCCCCTCCCAGCGATTCCAGCAATATGTTGTAATCTGAAATGACAAGACCATCCCCTGGAAAGATGAGTAGTCCTCCTCCCGCCCGTACATATTCGACCAATACAGCTCGCTCACCCGAGGATAGGTCTGTGACTCCGCTTAGAACAACCGTGTCGTATGTTCCCAGCGTGGCCCGAGCCAACGCAGTCTCTTCGATCCGTTCCACGTCAAAGCGAACACGCCTCTGCGTTACGACTTCCGAAAGTGCCAATTCGATATAAGCAGTTGTAGACGCCTGACCGCCAACGACCAATATTCGACGTTCTTCCGGTATGAACAGAGTGAATCTTCGGACGTCGTCGCTTCTGAACTCTGAATCCTGGATCTCGATTTGACCGCCAAGCCATCCGGCGCTTCGAGGAGTAACTGCTATGGGTACCCGGGTGATATCTCCCGCTGCAAGATTAGTTGTAGCATGGGCGACCCGCTCGCCTTCCAGGTATAGAGAAACGACCACATCCTCCTCAAAACGCTCACCGTAGTTTATTAGCGTCGCCTCCATCCGAACCACCTCGCCCTCAGATAAAATGCGACTCAGTACCTCTATTTCTGAAACTGCAATATTATTGTGCCGACGCGTACCGACGGGAATGAGGCGAACCACCGTCTCGTTCTCCGGTTCGGTTTGAACCCCATCTGAAAACGTTGACTCCTGTAAATCAGACAAGACAAAGATTTCCCTGTTGGGATTTGCGCTGGTTTTCAATAAATCGGATGCATATGCGACCGTCTGATTTAGGATCATCGTCCCTTCGCCGGCTTCGATGGACACGAGAGCTTGACGAGCACTTGACTGATTCTGATGGGCGGTTGAAGATGGAGAAGACGTGACGGTCGGAATCAGATAGAGTTCGTCTCCGGACTGCATTTCATCGACAAGTGCAGCAGCTACCGCGCGAGCCTGTTCGAGGTACGATCCCGAACCATCCCTCAGCAGCATCGACAGTGAATTATCTAGAACGATCGCGGTCGATGTACGGCCTCGCCCGCCTAGTGAACCGACAAGATCTCCGGTCAAAGTGGGTCGGGCGAATGCCATCACCAGAAGAGCAACGGCCAGCGTTCGAAGAGCCAGCAGTAACCACTGCTTTATACGAACCCGCTGCATCGTGCTTTTTTTTAACTCATGCAGAAATGCCAGGGAGCTGAACTCAACCCGCTTCGGCTTCCTGAAATTGAACAGGTGGATGATCAGGGGAATGACCGCGGCAGCCAATCCGAAAAGCAGAAGTGGATTTAAAAACATCATTCGAAATACGAGCCGTTCGAGCCGTAACGGGCGATCTGAGGGCACATCGTACCGGTCGGACTCGACGACGGTTCCTATCGTCTGCTCGAATCAAAACAGAGATCAATCGCCGGTCTTTTGACCTTTTTCCGAAGGCGTGATCCCAAACGTTTGCCTGAACAGTCGGGAGAAGCAGTTGGCATCCATAAATCCTACTTCGTAGGCGATCTCAGAAACTGTACCGGCCCTGGCTTGCAAAAGCCGTCCAGCCCGCTCCAGTCGAAGGGTGCGAATGTATCCAGCAGCGCTCAGTCCGAGGGATGCGCGAATGCGTCTCTGCAATTGGCGGATACCGATTCCAACTACGGAGGGCAACCGGATGTACGGTGAATTCAGCTGAATGTCAATTCGATCGCGGGGTTCGGCTGCTCAGGTAATGGTGTGCGGACAACGGTGCTCAGGTAATACTACCCCTGGCACCGATTCTCAGCCAAGATTCTACCAGGACGAAGGCTAGCACGCCGGGACCAATTATTTACACATATGTACAGGCACCTGAGCCCGACTCGTGTCGTACAAGGAAATCGCACAATCCTGAATTCACGTCAAAACCGCGCAACTGCCGGCACTCCTTTGGCCCCTAAGAAAGAATTGAAGTCTGTGGAGACCAATCGCCGGATCGTTATCAAGGGTGCCCGGCAGCATAACTTGAAGGGCTTCGACCTCGATTTACCCCGCGGTAAACTTGTGGTCTTCACCGGTCCTTCGGGCTCGGGAAAATCCTCACTCGCATTCGACACGATCTATGCCGAAGGGCAGCGACGCTATGTCGAGAGCCTGAGCGCATACGCTCGTCAGTTTCTAGAGCGAATGGACAAACCCGATGTTGACTTAATAACGGGCCTGGCTCCGGCTATTGCCATTGAGCAGAGAACCACAACCCGGAATCCCCGATCGACCGTTGCCACTCAAACGGAGATCTATGATCATCTCCGCCTCCTCTACGCTCGTATCGGACAAACCATTTCTCCAGCGAGCGGTGAGCTCGTCCAAAAGGACTCTCCCAGGTCGGTCGCACAATCGCTCATGGAGACCCTTGACGATGGCTCTCGTTTTTACCTGTGTTTCCCGTTTCCGAAACACAAGGAGAGCAGCGTTCGAGCTGAACTGGAGGTTCTTCAACAGCGGGGCTTTTTCCGAATGGTGGTCCTGCCCACGGACGCCCAGAAGAAAAAGGGGGGGTCCGAGACCATTCTGGACCTCAACGAGAAATCACCAAATAAAGTGCGGGTCGCAAGAACCCGTTTACTTGTCCTGGTCGACCGTCTTACCACCCTTAGAGGCGATGAAACAGTCGAATCACGAATAGCCGATTCCGTAGAGCAGGCGTTCCGAGAAGGAGGCGGACGATGTGAAATCCTGGTTGCCGACTCGGGCCAACGACACTCGTACAGCCTCTTTTTCGAGCGAGACGGGATACGATTCGAAGAACCGACTCCTCACCTGTTTTCATTCAACTCCCCGCTCGGCGCCTGTCCAACATGTCAGGGTTTTGGCCGCACGACCGGCATTGATCCCGATCTTGTCATTCCCAATCCGGAGTTGACAGTCCGTCAGGGTGCGATTGCGCCATTTCGAACGGAGACCTGGAGCAAATACTTTCGGGCGCTGATCCGAGTTGCGGCAGACGAAAAGATCGACATCGACAGACCGTATGCTCAGCTTTCCGAGCGAGAGCAGCAACTCATCTGGAACGGGAAAGGTGAATATGGCGGTGTCTTTGGCCTCTTCAGATTTCTGACGAAACGAAATTACAAGATGCACTATCGCATCTTTCACGCTCGTTTCAGAGGGTATTCACGCTGTCCGGCTTGCCACGGTTACCGGGTGCGAAAGGAAGCCCGATACGTGCATATCGCCGAGCATCACATCGGTCAGGTTTGTGAGCTCACAATAACCGACGCTAAAGAATTTCTCGACGGGCTTACGCTCACCGAGCACGAGAACGCAGTCGCCGGGCGAGTCCTGGAGGAACTTCGACGGCGACTCCGATATCTCGTCGAGGTCGGGCTCGACTATCTAACGCTGGACCGACTTTCTCAAACCCTCTCGGGTGGTGAGAGCCAGCGAATAAACCTGGCAACGTCTCTGGGTTCTGCCCTGGTTGGTTCCATGTACGTCTTGGACGAGCCCTCGATCGGTCTGCACCCGCGAGATACCGGACGACTTATCAAAATTCTCGAGCACCTTCGTGATATCGGGAATTCCGTCCTGGTCGTTGAACACGATGCCGAAATGATGGAACGAGCAGACTACGTCGTGGATATGGGGCCGGGGGCAGGACGAAACGGTGGCTATATCGTCGCACAAGGGCCACTAGAGACCATCATCAAGAACCCGAAGTCACTCACCGGAATTTATCTATCGGGGAAAAAGTCGATTCCGGTCCCTACGACTCGGCGATCCGTATCAAAACGTGATGTCATCAGCGTCGAGAATGCCCGTCAACACAATCTGAAGCGACTGGATCTGACGATTC
>BTQE01000014.1:0-43418 GCA_036985715.1 Rhodothermia bacterium | reverse complement strand
TGGAAGTTCTGGAACCGGGGAATCTACAAGGATGCCGTGTTCAAAGAGGATCTCGATCGTGTGGCCGAGGAGTACACGGAACGCGGATACTATGACGCTCGCATTGTTCGTGACTCTGTTATCTAGAGCAGAGGCCCGGAAAGAAGCCTAAAATGATCGTTGAAGTCGACGTCAAAGAAGGGCCTCAGTACTTCGTCCGACGCATAGAATGGGAAGGTAATACGATTTATTCCGACGAGACACTCACGAATCAACTGGGATTTATCAAGGGAGACCGATTTAATACAAAAAGGCTCGACGAAAAGCTGTACGGAGCAGGAAAAGACAACGATGTATCTAGTCTTTACATGAACAGTGGATACATGAGGTTTAGTGTCAATCCGCGTTTATCTGTTGTCGGGAAGGACTCGCTCGATCTCACCTTTGACATTTTTGAGGGAGATATCTATCGCTACGGTGATATTTCGATAACTGGAAATCGGAAAACTCGCGAGCACGTTATCCGTCGAGAGTTGCTGACCATTCCAGGTAATACGTTCAGCCGCAATCATATTCAGGAATCCATTCGACGACTCATGCAGATGAATTACTTCACGCAGGAGTCTCTGGGTGCGGGCCCGAGTGTCGAGCTGAACCCGGAGAAAAAACAGGTCGACCTGAAGTACAACCTTGAAGAACAGGGATCGGATCAACTGGAACTGTCCGGTACCTGGGGCCGGTTCGGAATCATTCTTCAACTCCGTTTTGGGTTCAATAATTTCTCTGCTCAAAATTTATTTAAAGCGAGCGCGTGGCGCCCTTTGCCCTCTGGAGATGGTCAGAAGTTGTCTCTGAGTGTTCAGACCAACGGACGGCGCTATCAGCAGTATTCGATTTCTTTTACAGAACCATGGTTTAGAGGTCGGCCGACCCCGCTCGGATTTTCTCTCTCCTATTCCAAGATTTCACTTTCCTCGTTTAGAACCAGGTCGACAGGCGAACTGCTGACCTTCTCAGCCCGAGCGTTTTATGAGCGGCGACTTCAGTGGCCGGATCAATTGTTCAGTACATCCACTACGATCGGATATCAGTATTTCGACAACAATAATTACATCTCGACGCTGCCGGTGGGCGTCAGCTCAGAAGTGACCTTCAAGCAGGCTCTGACGCGGAATTCAACGAATCATCCGCTATTTCCGAGTACGGGTTCAAAATTCCTGCTGTCCCTCGAGATTGCTCCGCCTATTGGCAATTTGATTCAGTATCACAAATGGCGCCTCACTACCAGTTGGAATATGCCCCTGCTAAGTCGGGTCTCAATTGGGGTGGGAGTCGACGCGGGCTATATCGGGTCGTTAACCGGTAAAGAGGTTCAATTCGAGCGATTTGTACTCGGCGGATCTCCTTTCGAAACACAAGGGTTTTTCAACTATTTCGGCAAGGATATCGTGTATATGCGAGCCTATCCACTGGGTGTTCTCGGCCCACGCATCGACGACGACCCGTTCGGCGGCCAGATTTTGAACAAGTTTACCGCAGAATTGAGGTGGCTTGCCGTACAGTCGGAGCAGCTACAGGCGGCACCATATTTGTTTATTGATGCCGGGAACGCATGGGATGGTTTTCGATCCTATAATCCGACTGACATATTTCGATCGGCTGGATTCGGTGGTCGTTTATTTTTACCCATTCTTGGTATGGTTGAGCTGACTTACGGCTACAATTTCGATTCATTTGAACCGATAAATTCGCGAAATGACGGCACCCGAAAGTGGCTATTTCAGTTCAGCCTCGGTCAGGGATTCGGACAGTAGCAGACCACACTGTAAAGAGGTATTGTATACGATTTTGGACAACAATTGTCCGACTGGAGGCACGAATTATGAAACGGAACTCGAACATGCACGTCGCCTTTTTCGCCCTGATTACACTTTTTGGCGTAACGGCATCGCACGCCCAGCAGAAAGTGGGATATGTAGACTCTGAATACATATTGACTAGAACGCCTGAGTATGTCACGGTTCAGCAGCAACTCGACCGGACGGCAGATGAGTGGAATTCAGAACTGACGAAACTGGGTCAGGAATTGGATCAGAAGTTCAAGGACTATCAGGCCCGTGAGCTTCTTTATACGAATGAGGAACGTCAAAGAAGGCGAAAGGAAATTACGAGCGCCGAGGAAGATCTGGAGAATCAGCGCGCAGCTTATTTTGGACCTGAAGGAGAGATCTTTACTCAGCAGGAACAGCTTATGCGTCCGATACAAGAGCGTGTATTAACCGCCATAGAGGAAGTAGCAATACAAGAAGGTTTTGACTATATATTTGACAAATCTGGGGACTTTCTTTTTTTGTATGCGCGGGACCAGTGGGATATGAGTGACAAGGTGCTGGAAGAACTCGGAATTGAGGTGACAGCTCAACCTAATCGACAACGGGCACGCAATTGAGCGATCACGTGTGTGAAAATATTATTCTATTCATTCAATGAGAACTAATATGCGTTTGGTAAAATTCGGTGTAACTGCAATTTTGTTTGCATCGGTGTTAAGTGTCCCGGTATCTGCCCAGTCGCTCGAGGTCGGTTATGCGGACCCAGATGTTATTATTACCTACATGCCCGAATACCAGGATATTCAGCAGCAGATGGCTGCTGAATACCGCACCAGTCAGGAGGCGCTTCAGGCTCTTGCAGAAGATTTCCAGGAGCGGGTAACCAAGTATCAGAAGCAGCAGCCGTTGCTTTCCACGGAGCGTCAGGCCGAGCGCGAGGCCGAGTTAGCCCAGTTGCAGACGGAGATTCAGGATTCTGCTGCCCGAAAAGACCAGGAGTTGGCCAAGAAACAGGAGGATCTGATGGCCCCACTGCTGGATCGGGTTCAGGAAGTAATTGATGAAGTGGCGGCGGATAAAGGACTCGACCTCGTACTGAGATCACCGGCACTGCTCTTTGTAAACGAAGATTCTATCATCAATATCAATCTGGACATCGCAGAGCGATTGGGAATTAAAATTGGTGACGAAGCCGCGATTGACTGATTGAACGTTGATCGTTCATTTGAAGGGCGGATATTCCGGGAGGGGTGTCCGCTTTTCTTTTAGCGCCGTACTTCGCCCTATATTCTACGCTGGAGTCAATCCAGCTGAGCCATGAGTACACAAACAAAAACTGACGCACCGATCGACACCAAGCGTGTAACTACGCATACGTTGAGTGAAATGAAGGTCGGCGGAATTCCAATAGCCATGCTCACGGCGTACGATTTCACGTCCGCAAGATTGTTGGATGGTGCAGGCATTGATGTGGTCCTCGTGGGAGATTCGGCTTCAAATGTCATGGCAGGGCACGAGACGACGCTTCCGATCACGTTGGGTCAGATGATTTACCATGCGCAGTGTGTGGTCAGAGGTGTCCGGCGGGCGCTGGTGATCGTAGATCTACCTTTCGGGTCGTACCAGGGAAACTCGAAGAAGGCTCTAGCATCGGCGATTCGTTTTATGAAGGAGGCAGGTGTGCACGGAGTCAAGGTGGAGGGAGGCAAGGCCATCGAATCCACGGTGAAACGAATTTTGGACGCAGGAATTCCAGTCATGGGCCACTTGGGCTTGATTCCGCAGAGTATTTACCGGTTTGGTACCTATCAGGTTAGAGCCCGAGAAGAAGAGGAAGCAAAGCGATTAAGAGAAGATGCTGCTCTCTTGGAACAGGCAGGATGCTTTAGTCTGGTTCTGGAGAAGATTCCGGCTGTGCTTGCACGAGAGGTATCATCGTCTCTCAAGATTCCGACCATCGGAATTGGTGCTGGCCTCGACTGCGACGGTCAGGTTCTGGTAACGCATGATCTGCTGGGTCTGACCACTGATTTCAATCCACGATTCGTGAGACGATATGCACGACTCGACGAAGTGATCAACGATTCCGTGAGCCGGTACATCCAAGATGTGCGGGACAGGAAATTCCCGACAGAGGATGAGAGTTATTAGCGAACGGGCACTTGGATGACGCATAGTTCTAGTTCGGACCGACCCCTGATTCTGATTTGTAATGATGATGGAATACACGCCCCAGGAATTCTCTCGCTTGCTGCCGGCTTGGACGGCCTGGGCGAGATCGTAGTTGTTGCACCGGTGCTGGAACAAAGTGCAGTCGGCCACTCGATCACGATTCGCGATCCTGTTAGAGCCAGACCATGGCCTTTCCGCGTCCCGTCGGGCGCCGTCAAGGCATTCAGTGTCAGCGGCACTCCGGCCGACTGCGTCAAACTCGCGATTGACAAGTTGTTACCCCGTACTCCTGCCGCTGTGGTGAGTGGAATCAATCAGGGTCCGAACGCGGCCGTAAACATCATTTATTCTGGCACGGTCTCGGCGGCGACAGAAGCTGCAATCCTGGGCATACCCGCCGTGGCAATTTCTTACTGCAGGTGGAGAGGCGGGGACTTTGAAGCCAGTGCGAGGATTGCCCGCTCGATTGTCAGTCAGATTCTCAGCCACGGGTTACCCCCTGGAGTTCTTCTCAACGTCAACGTCCCGGATTTGCCTTACGACGCCATGCGAGGGATAGCCGTGACGCGTCAGGCGAAGTCCAAGTGGGAGGAGTCCTTTACTGAACGAATGGATCCGTTTAATCAACCTTACTACTGGTTGTCGGGGACCTTCATCAATCTGGATTCAGGAGAGAATACGGACCTCGATGCGATAGAAAACGGGTTCGTTTCCGTGACGCCAATCCAGCATGATCTGACGGCGCACGATGCAATCGAAGCCTTGGAAAAATGGAACTGGGAAGAAACGGCCTTTGAAGAAACTGAATAACAGACTAAAACAGTAAAGTCATAAATGGCGACGATCAAGGTTCAGGTAAAGAAGCAGGAAACGGATTTCCATTTTCGGGCGCAGAACGAGCGTGGACTGACGGTCGATATCGATGACGCAGAGGCCTATGAGGATGGTGCAGAAAGCGGTGTGGGTCCAATGCAGCTCCTCTTGATGGCGCTGGGAGGATGCAGTGGGTTTGATATCATGTCAATTCTGATGAAGAGCAGGCAGCAGGTGGAAAAATTTGACATGGAGATCACAGGGCAGAAACCCGACGGAACCTCTCCATCAGTGTATAGCAATATCCACGTCCGTTTCGTGTTTAAAGGAAAAATAGACGCTTCGAAAGCCCGGCGGGCCATCGAGCTGAGTCTCGAAAAATACTGCTCAGTTGCCGCGACACTGGGAAAGAGTGCAGAAATCGGTTACGACTTCATGATCAATGGAGAGCTACTGGAAGGCAACACGTACGCTCTGAGTCAACCGGAATAGCCTGGTGTCCGGCGAGGGCAACTATCGGGCTGCAGTCAGTGTGTTTTGAAGCATAAGCGCAATCGTCATCGGTCCCACGCCGCCAGGCACGGGCGTTATGAACGATGCTTTTTCGGAGACCTCGTCGAAGGCCACATCTCCCACGAGGCGATATCCACGCTCTCGAGTTGAATCGTCAACCCGGTTTATTCCAACGTCGATGACAGCAGCGCCTTCCTTAACCATATCGGCCGTGACGAATTCAGCCTGTCCAAGAGCGGCAACGAGGATGTCCGCCTGGCGCGTAATGTCTGACATGTTCTCAGTTCGACTGTGGCACACCGTGACCGTCGCGTCCACTCCTTTCTGCATGAGGAGGTTAGCCAGGGGCTTGCCTACGATATTGGAGCGGCCGATGATGACCACTTGTTTTCCCGAGATCTCAATACCGGATCTCATTATCAGTTCAACGATGCCTGCGGGTGTGGCCGGCTTAAAACCACGCAACCCAAGCATGAGCTTTCCCACATTCTCGGGATGAAAGCAGTCTACATCCTTGGCCGGGTCGATCACGCCAATCACCTTCTGGTCATCGATGTGATCCGGAAGGGGAAGTTGAACCAGGATTCCATCGACGTTTGAATCGGCGCTGAGTCGATGTACAACTCCCAGAAGATCCGACTCTGAGATGGAGTCCGGATACGTCAGCGTGTCACTTTCGATGCCGACTTCATTTGCGGCCTTTTGTTTTGCCCGGACATAAGATGCCGATGCAGGATCGTCGCCGGCCAGGACAACAGCTAAATACGGAGCTCGACGTCCGTCTCGGGTGAGCTCGTCAACACCCGCCTTAATGTCATTCCTGATGTCGGCTGCGATTGCTTTGCCGTCAATGAGTTGAGCCACGTATTCTTGAGACCTGGTTGAATTAAAACGGGTAGTCGAAAAGAGGACCTGAGAAGGCTATCAAATTACTGATATCGCGATTGAAGTGTGAGCGGGTGGGGCGTAAACTTATCATGCGTTGATACATCAATGGTTCGAGACCGCAGAGCTGATCAACGGCAAAGCGAGATAGGGCTTCATTCTTGAGCTTCGTGTAAAGGACGGAACTCCGATTGACTGGAGGAGTGAATATTTATATCATGGGACGCGATTTAAAAGCGGGTGTAGCTCAGTGGTAGAGCATCACGTTGCCAACGTGAGGGTCGTGAGTTCGAATCTCATCACCCGCTCATTTCTTGCGTGTCCGGCCGGTCCAGAACCACAAGGACGGGAAGATGGTCGGATGGATAAGCACCATCTCGTGACTCGTCAAGCACCTTGTGCATCGTCGCCCGAAAAGATTCGGAATGGAAGATGTAGTCGATTGTCCGGGATACGATTGTACGCGACTCGATAGCCCCGGACTCGATAGCCCCGGACTTGATAGCCCCCACCTCAAATCCCCTGTACGTAGTCAGATCCGATTGGACGCCGGCCGAGCGGGAATCGATCAGGATCGGAGCGAAGGGGGTATTTGCAACAAGTATGGAATACGGAGACTGCGAATCCGACGTATTGAAGTCACCCGTGACGATAAACGGACTTCCTCCTGCAATTTCCATGATCTTTTTACGGATCAAACGCGCACTCTCTTCTCTTGCCCTTTCTCCCCGATGATCAAAATGGGTGTTGAACTGAAAGAAACTGCTCCCCGTATCCTTCCACTCAAACGACGCCCAGGTCACTACCCGAGGCAAGGCCGCGTCCCAACCCACGGATCCTACCGAATCCGGCCAGGAAGACAGCCAGAACGTCGATGTTTCGACGAGACGGAGCCGATCAGTCTTGAAGAATATCGGTGAGAACTCGCCGCCGTCGAGTTCATCGGATCTTCCCCGACCCACCCACTCATAGTCGGTAAGCCGGACGGACAACGTGTCGATCTGGTGTCTCAGGGCTTCCTGCAGTCCAACCACATCGGCTTCCGAATCACGAATGATTTCCGCGACCCAGTCCTTTCGATTCTCCCAGACATGATCTCCGTCGTCGGGATTGGCATAGCGAATGTTGAATGTCATGGCTGTGACCGACGGTCGTTCAGGAGATTGACCGCAAGCACCAATTATTACAGAAACAATCAGGGGAACGAGTGCCAGGCCGATATACTTAGAAGTTGTTCTCATTCTGGAGATTCGGGTTTTTGTTCTTCGTGGCTAATTCTGGAAACGAACAATCCTTCCGAAAATACTACGGATGCTAGGAAGGCTATGCCTCCGACGGTTCCCACGAGGGTGATGATGGCGGGATTGGACCAGGTGACGGCTGCGCCCGTGAGAGCCAACCATGGAAGACTCAGCAGAGCATATCGAAAATAGGGTTTGATAAAAGCCCGAACACCCACGCCCGCCATTCTCATGAGAATCACGATCTGCCAGATTCGGACGACGGTACCGCCAATTGCGAGAAGCTGTAACGTAAAGATGAGATCGCCGGTTAAGCCCCCATAAATCAACCCCGTAGCGACAACCACGAACATCGCCAGGTTGGTTGCAAATTCCATCTGCTGACGTTCGAGGACATCGAAAAGGCGGGACAGCGGTGAAGCAACCGCCGAGAATAGGATCCACGGGGCTATATAGCGCGCCATCACTCCAGACATTCGCCACGTTTCGCCGAGGAGGAATTGGAAGATTTCGGGGCCCGCGACCATGATTACGGTTACCGGAAACCATGCCAGGAAAACAAGGCGCTTGTGAATGATCTCGGTGATAACGGCCAGCGTACCGTCTCGATTTGCTTCCACTGCACGGACAAAAAAGACCTGAGCTATGGCAGCGCCGATCAGGCTCAGCGGAATAAACACGACGTTGAAAGCCCGGCCAAAATATCCGACGGTCTCCAGGCTGAAGAAGTAAGCCAGGACCAAAAATGGAAGTCGCAAACCGAGCATCGATATGAATGCGGCCGGCATCGTGAAGAATGGAAATCGCCGGTACCGCGTGGCCACATATTTGAGTCTTTGGAATGAGACGCCCTCAGCGAGGGCGTAGGAAAGACCGGCTATGACACGCCTCAGATTGACCAGAATGGAAGACAACCAGCCAACCAGAAATCCGAAAATCAGTCCAGCCGGGGACGTAGAAATGAATCCTCCACCAATTTTAACGCCCGTCATTGTGGTCGTGTAGGTGATCTGACCCAAAGACACTCGCCCAAATTGTTCACGACGACTCAGCCAGAGCTCGGAAATGCGCACGTATCTAACCGCAATCAGAATAGGAGGAATAATCCAAAGCCAGGTCGCTATGGCCTCATCGCCAAAAAAGCCTGCGAACAGGTCGCCAAATGGAAGCAGGAGATAAAGGCCGAGTGACAACCCGATGGTAACCCCAATCGCGAGAAGAAAACTATGTGCGCTGTCTCGGTCATTGTCAGCCAGCATCAGTGAGTCTTCATACCGTAGCGATACGAACGGTGTGAGGATACCCACTATTGAAATGACGAAATCAAACAAGCCGAATGACGCCTCGGGGTACAGCCTGACCAAAACGAGCATTCCTGCGTAACCGACAACGGACGCATATCCGGTTGCCGACAATAGCTTGAGGATCGGGCCTCTCATACCGGAGTTGCTTCGGTAAATATCCAGAAATGGTTTCAGACGGGTCAACTTAGTCATCGATTTGAGTTTGGAACCGGTAGAGCCACCAGGCTCCCTGCTGGTGAACCAGCTCTAATCCCGGAATACGCGCTTCACTTTTCGATTCGCTGCTCAGTTCGCTTCGTCGCAAAATAAACTCGACGCCCTCCGTACGAACCAGGCGTTCGACCGTTGCCGAAGACATCTCATCGTATGCGTTGTCCAGGGACTGCATTGCGATGATGCCGCCTCTGGCGAGACGTTCAATTGGAGCCTCCGAAAGAAGTCTACGATACCATTCGATCATTTCGACGTTGCGGAAGGGAAACGCTTTAAAATCTACGAATATCGCACGTTCCGCACGGTAGCGGAATCCAGAAAGGGTTGGAGGCACCGCGAAAACGGCATCTCGGTTGGTATTTGCTCTGATCCAAGCCAGCATTTGCCCTTCTGATGACGTCTCCCGGACGAGACCCGGAAGCGTCCGCGTGGAAGCGGGTGACCATGTCATGACCCCCACAGCGATCAGAAAAGGCAGTGATACGGACAGGAGAAGGACACTCCGCCGCCGCAGAAACGCCTCCAACCAGAGCTTAAGGTTGGAGGGAACGAACCTGTACGTACCGGCAACCAAGCCAACGATGAGAATGACCTTGGCCAGGGCGCTTAGCTTGAAGAGCTGAAGCTTCGTAATCAAAGAGTGCTGAAAGACGACCGTTCCAAGCAGCGCGACAACGAGAATTACTGCTATTCCAAGCAGCATCGTTACTGCATGGCTCCAAAATCGTCGGGCAAATAGGGACCGGTAGAATGAAAACGCCAACCCTCCGAAGACCGCTAGAGTTGTAAACTTGATATACGTTCCAAGAGGAAAGGCATCCGGCAGATAGTGATGTGGATTCCGAAAGGCTGCGATGATATAGAGGCTCTCGCTGGATCCGGTGTTCCGAAGTTGGTCAAGAATGAGGGGGATGAGTACGGGCGATGCGACAATCGCAAATGGGATGATGAATCGAATGGCCCTCCTGAGAGAGGAATGCCAATCTGTCTCTAAAACGAGAAAACCCAGGGTCAAGAGTGAGAGTAGAGCAATTTGAAGTGAGACAAGGGGCTGTAGGAAAGCTGCGATACCAACGAGTAGGCCGGCCCACACCTCCCGCTCCTGATAGAGGTAAACCAGGCCCCACAGCACCAGAGCCCAGGCCATCGTGCTGGGGACAAGCATCCTGTTCATGATTTCGTTCCCACCCAGATTCCATTGCGGTGTGAATATCAATACAGCAATGGTGGATAGAAACGAGAGTATCGGGTTTTTCGTAGCCAACCAGGAGAGTCTGAACACAGCGGACATGACGAGAAGAGAGGCCAGGACGTAGAACGCGAGTACCGTCAACCAGATCGGCAAGAACATCGCGAAGGGCTGTAGAAGGAGTGCGGTGCCCGTCCGAATATTAAATCTCGAATTCTGCAGGTTGACGAACCAGTCGGTGGTAAGCAGGTCCGGGTTTAACCGACTGAGTAAGTACGGCAGAAATTCCCCTTGATCACTTATACCGAAATCATATCCAAACCTGAGGAAGAACAGACTGGACGTGATCAGCAGTGTGAGAAGGAGTGCACGACGATACGAATGATTGGACGGTTTCTCTATGGTCGTTCGGTCTCCCGTCAGAGTAGAACGCGCCAGATCGGCTGCGGCCTACAAACGAATGGCTTCTTTTAGAGACAAAAAGATACGTAATAGACGGTTACGGACGTGTCGAACCCGGAAGTAGGGTGTCAGCACAGGATTAAAACGTCTTTTGAATTCTGCGATGGACGGCGTGTTGGCTCCAACCAGGTCAAACGTTTTGTAGCCCCTCTTTGATAATTCGTAGAGAAGTTTGCCGAGCAAAACGGTCATCGCTGGTCCCGGAACGCTTCCTGCAACCCAATAGTACGCGTCAGGAGCGGCGCCGAGTATGACGATTCCCGCACTGGGCGAAGCGTCGTCGCTTTTCTGGGCGGTGTAGCAGACGGCCTCTCCACGGCGAACTTGCCTTAGTACGAGTCCCTCAAGCTGGTCAGAAGAGAGCGGTGGCGCTCGGTTGCTTCTTTCGTACGCTTCCAGACACATCCGTACGATGTCGTGCTCATATTCAGTTGAGGATTTCAACTCGTATAGATCCTTCATTTTGGAATAAACACGGCGTGCCCCATCGGACCAACCCGATAAAACCTGATCCGGATCGGAAATATCCATCCTGAACGTGTAGAGGGGCGAGACCTGCCAGGAGGCCCACTGAAACGATCTTACATCCTCGATATCGGGTGGAAGAATGAGATCACTCATACTCAGTCGCTCATGCATCAGTCTTGTGAGGCTCTCAAACCACGTGTCCCGGGAATGAATTTCTGCAGCCGAGGGGAGTGAAGTCGCCGCCAGGGCGCTGAACATCGTAAATCCTTGTGAGCGATTGTACCTCATGCCGGACTTCCTTTCTTCAAGAAAAAGTAGGCCCGCCACATCTTGCTCATCGCTCACAAACGCGGCTTTCACCGGAAGATGGAGCACATCCGAAAGATCTTCGATATAGCTCAGGGTCGCGAACGGCGTCCGAATAACGCTGCGAGTTTCAAGCGTTTCCCAACGCTCACGTACGCCGGGGTCCTCGAGACGAAAGATCGATGCCGATCGGGTCATGGTCGGCTTACTGTGGTCGGCTCACGGTGTTCAACTCAACGTTTTCTCAGAGGATATACTGACTCAGGTCGCGATTTTTTACTATCTCGCTGAGTCGATTGTCTACCATATCGCTGTCTACAACGATTTCGGATTCCCGGTTGGCGTCGGGTACGTCGAAAAGAATGTCTTCGAGAAGAGTTGTCAGAATCGTATGCAGTCGACGGGCACCGATGTTTTCGACCTCCTCATTTACCTCCGCAGCGATGCGGGCGACATCCCTGATGGCTTCGTCCGTAAATACGACGTCTACCCCTTCTGATTCCATTAATGTCTGATACTGCTTGATCAGGGCATTTTTGGGTACGGTTAGAATCTTGTAAAAATCCTCCTCGGTAAGACTCGAAAGCTCAACCCGGATGGGGAATCGTCCCTGCATTTCGGGAATAAGATCGCTCGGCTTGGCGATATGAAATGCACCGCTGGCAATGAAAAGAATGTGATCGGTTTTGACCATGCCATATTTGGTCATGACTCCGGAGCCTTCGACAATGGGGAGCAGGTCACGCTGCACACCCTCTCGCGACACGTCAGGGCCACTCTTCGCCGAACCCGTTCGGGCGACGACTTTGTCGATCTCGTCGATAAATACAATGGCTGATTCCTGGGCGCGGCCTAAGGCCTCCTTTGTGACCTTATCCATATCGATCAGCTTCTGAGCCTCTTCAGCGATAACGATGTCACGTGCATCAGCCACCTTAATGCGTCGCTTCTTTTTCTTTTTGCCTCCGACATTTCCGAAAAGGTCCTGGATATTGACACCCATTTCTTCCAGACCCATCGGCCCGAAGATCTGAAGCATTGGAGCCTGGTCTGATGTCAGGTCGATTTCGATCTCGCGATCATCCAGCTCTCCATTCTGCAGTTTGTGCCGGAATTTATCGCGCGTCCTTTCTCTCAGTTCAGACTCTCCAGTAGCTTCGGCTTCCGTGTTGTTTTCAGCCGACTCGCCCAGCGCAAAGCCCGTTGCGGGAACCGTCTCCTTTTTTTGGCCCGGGGCGGGAGGGATAATGATGTCGAGAATGCGTTCGTCCGCCAACTCCTTGGCTCTCGTCTGGACTTTCTCGGTGTGTTCCTCCCGAACCATATTGATGGAAATGTCTACGAGATCCCGGATCATACTGTCGACATCACGTCCGACGTAGCCCACTTCTGTGAATTTGGTCGCCTCAACTTTCAAAAATGGGGCATTGGCCAGTTTGGCCAGTCGGCGTGCGATCTCAGTTTTTCCGACACCTGTAGGACCAATCATGATGATATTGTTCGGCATGATTTCCTCTCGCATTTCGTCCGGGGCGTTCAGGCGTCGCCACCGATTTCGTAACGCGATAGCGACACTCTTTTTTGCGTCATGCTGGCCAATGATGTACTTGTCCAGTTCGGCAACTATCTGATGGGGAGTAAGCTCGTTCTGCATGGTATTGATCTAGTCGTGCGCCTCCTCGAAAGAGCGTTCGTCTTCAATGTACTCCTCTAATGGATCATCGAAGGTGTCTTCAAGAACCTCTTCCCCGGAGTACAAATCCCGATCCTCATTCTGGAACAGCGCCTTGATCTCGGTCACATCGGGATGTTCAGAATTCACCAGTAAGACTGTATAGTTGTGCGGGAATCCACGCCGTTTCTCCAGCCAGATCGCCCCACATTCCTCAAGGTAATTGATGACCGTTTTAGGTTCACCCTCCTCCTCGAGCAGCTCCGTGAGCTTTCTTAAAAGTGGCGTCAGGTAGATCTCCCGGTACTGACCGAAATACATTTCGATAATCTCCATCCCCTGGCGTGCAATCGAGTCTTCGATCATCTCAGTCTGTTCCGGGCGTTGAGATTCAGCCGGTTCGTCCTCGATTTGCTCTAGTGGGGTACCGGACATGGAGATCGCGTCGGTCTCCTGTTTACCGGCTTTCTGGAGAAGAGTCCTCGCATTGAAAAAGCAGTCCACGAGGTCAGACGGGACCTGCTCGGCGGCCGTGGGGGTTTCAAGAGACGAGACCAAAACCGTGCGGCCATTACGTTTTAAATACTGAGCGAGCGGGACAAACCAGCGGTCTCCGGAGAGAACTATGAACGATCCAATATCGGCTGACGAATGAAATATCTGAGAGGCTGTAAGGGCAAGTTCGATCGACGACGCATACTCACCCTCGGCCGTATAAATGACGTGCTGCTCGATTCCATTCGAGAGCAAGTCACTTCGGATGTCCTGCTGGACTGAGTCTTCGCCGGATATGGTAGAGAACGACATCGTTCGTACCACATTGAAACCGAGACTTCGGGAGACGTATTTCTTCAGCTCCTCGACCAGGCGATGGACAATATCCGCCGCCTGTCTGGAATCGCCCAGGAGTTCACTGGTAACTCGTACAACGTTGGGAGAATCAATGAGGATGACTGCGTTCTGGTGAGATTCTGAAATCATTCTAGGTTCTCTTTGAAATGGTATAAAATCCTTCAATTACTTGAGGCTTGAACACGACTCCGGTTCATTTTTCTTGTTCTTCACCCGCATCAATTTCGAGTATCGTGATCTTATTATTGGTATAAATACAGATATCGGCCGCGATCTTGAGCGATTCTTCGACGACTTCTTTTGCGGTCAATTCGGGCGCGTGTTTCATCATGGCGCGGGCAGCTGCAAGTGCGTACGGGCCGCCGGATCCGATGGCCAGGATTTCATCGTCGGGTTCAATAACGTCACCGGTACCACTGATCAGTAGAAGCCTATCCGGACCTGCTACGGCAAGAAGTGCCTCCAGGCGCCGAAGATATCGGTCCGTGCGCCATTCCTTGGCTAATTCGACGGCCGATCGGGTTATGTTTCCACCGAATTGGTCCAGTTTCTCTTCAAATCTTTCGAAAAGCGTGAATGCGTCAGCGGTCGCACCGGCGAAACCGGCGAGGATCTTTCCCTCGTACAGCGTTCGAACCTTTTGAGCGTGGTGCTTCATGACCGTATCGCCCATTGTGGCCTGTCCGTCGGATCCGAGGGCTACCTTACCGTTGTGGCTAACGCCGACTACGGTCGTGCTGCGAATTCTGGAAGAGGAGATTGTAGAAGGGGGATCAGTGGGATAAAACAATTCAAACACAATAAATCAATTAATACACTATTGGTGGGAATGTAGGACCCCTTCGCCGCTAATTTCAAGTCGAATCGTAAAACGAGAAATATTCTCAGCGCCTGTATGTAGCGAGTAGCTCGATAATTCGATCCTGCGCATCCCGAACGGCGGCAGTTTTTACGGTGTAATGATTTGCCATTAGAACGAATGAGAGCGGTGTGCCTGCATCGGACTGAACATAGCCGCTGATTGTGCTGACATTTGAAACGGTACCGGTCTTTGCATGCACCTTTCCGAACGCGGGTCCTGAGGTCATCCTGGATTTCAGAGTCCCATCCACGCCGCCAATGGGAAGCGAACGGTAGAATGCCGCTCGTGTGCTGTCGTCGTCGTGCCGATACATATAGCCCAGGAGTGAAGATGTCATTTCAGCAGTGACCAGATTCATGCGTGACAGGCCGGATCCGTCAACGAGTTGAAGTCGACTCGTATCGATCCCGGCAGCCAGATATGTTTCCATCGCACGCGCGATACCCATCTCTGCCGACCCGGGCTCCAGATCCGGATCATCAACAGGATAGGTGGCCCCGAGCGTCCGCAAAAGTTGCTCTGCGTAGAGATTTTGGCTACGCTTATTCAGTACGGTTACAATGTCCTTCAGTGGTTTCGATTTGTGAGTGGCCACACGCACCATCTCCCGTCGTGTGTCGTCGGGTTTGATGGACAAGTCGTCCACATCTACCGGGCGGCCAACAACTGATATACCGCTCGAAAGAAGCGTTTCTCGGAGGACATGGACAAAAAAGAGCGTCGGATTTCGAACCGTCAGCGACTCCCTGTCAACACGACCCTGGGGTACCTTGCTGGACAGAAGAAACGAATTGGTACCACGTTCGCGGGAATAGCCTTCCGTCAGTGAAGAATCAGGATCAATCGAAATCGTAGAATTTGTGATGCGTGCAAAAGAGGTGTTGGCCGGTTCCCAACTGATCACCCCGGGCATTCCCGGGTTCTGGGCAGTTATTGTAAAATCGATGTTGTTATCATTGAACGACAGACCACTGATCTCCGCTGAATACCAGTAGGGTTCATCATCCCAACTCCACCCATAACCGAGGGGCGTATCGTCAAAGATGTCGTCATCGCCAATAATGTCTCCTTTGATCGTACGGATACCTCGAGAGGTGAGCGAGTCGGCCCAGTTTCTGAAGGTCTCCGTGAGGTCTCCACCATTGAATCGGCCACCGATTACCGGATCACCAGAACCGCGTACGATCACATTGCCCTCGAGGACTCCATCCACGACTGGCCCGTCGATGAAGACTGCTGTCTCGTAGGTGAACTCGGGTCCGAGCTGCTCCAGGGCCGCGCTGGTTGTATAGAGCTTCGTATTCGAGGCAGGTATGAAACTCTTTTTTTCGTTGTGTCGATATAGTACGGCGTCCGTACTAAGATCAGTAATTAGTACGGCCCACGTACCATTTTCAAATTGTTCTTCCTGAAGGATTTGCTCAACGGCGTTTTTCAGCTGCTTCGGCGATCGGGGGCCTTCCAGTCTCCGAACAGGCGATACAGACTGACATCCGATCAGGAAAATCATGACCATCAACAATCCGATAGCACTCGGCTTCATGCGGCTAAATGTTTGGGTTGGAGATGATATCCTATGCATCGGGTAAAATGCGTGCCGGATCGGGAATGGCCAGAATAACAAAAACATGGGTAGCGTTGTCAAGGCGAGCGTAAGGACGGACGAAGATTTGCCACGTGATCATCCCCGGGTTCACAAAAACTGAATCGATCTCGCCAATCGGATAGCCCTTCTGGAAGACTCCCGAATACCCGGAGGTCACCACTACTTCGCCACGCTCCACCTCCTGAGATCGAACCACGAGTTCCAGAAGCAGTCGATCGTAGCGTTCTCCATCCCATCGGAGTAGTCCGTCGCTGTCAGAAGAAAGAATTTTGATCGGAATGCGGAAATCCGAATTCAGGTACGTCATAACCTTGGAGTATTTCCGTCCCACCAGCACGGTTTTCCCGAGAATTCCTCTGGAGTCGACCACCGCCATCCCTTCTTGTACTCCGTCATTTGACCCAACATTCAACACCAGGAAATTTCTCTCACGTGTTAAATCTTTAGAAATGATCCGGGCGGGAAGGGCTTCAGCGCCGAGCGAATCCTTTAGACCCAGAAGGTTGCGGAGTTGGGTGTACTGGCTTCGGGCTTCGCGGGCTCGAGCCACCTCGCTGGAAAGCCGATGATTCTCCTCTCGCAGCGCCTGATTTTCCTCGACAGCCCTTATGTAGCTTCCAAGCCACGTAAACCGGGACTCGATGGACCCGGTGGTTTCCAATGCCCGGGCGCGTAATCCCCTCATCATCGGCTCGTTGGCCGAAAGCAGAACAATCAGAGAAATCAGGAGCAGGCTAAAAAGCAAAACCCAGTCTCTGATTTTATCCCATAGTCGGATCATTCGTTTGCAAGAAGTTTCTGCAGCTCATATGGAGAGCCGAGGCAGTCGTGGAACGGCGTCCCACTAGTATTGAATTCTCGGTCCGGTTAACGACTACGAAATCGTTTAGTGCCGAAAATGTCTACGCCCCGTAAAGACCATGGCGATTTCGTTCTCGTCGGCCGCCTTGATTACCTCGTCGTCGCGAACCGATCCGCCGGGTTGAATGGCAGCAACTGCACCACAGCGCGCGGCTTCCAGTAGGCCGTCTGCAAACGGAAAGAAGGCGTCCGAGGCAACGACGGAGTTTGAGAAATCCAGGTCCGATTTGCCTCCTTTGAGAACGGCCACTTCCGACGAGTCGATTCGACTCATCTGTCCGGCACCGATACCGATCGTCTGGCCGCCCAGGGCATAGACAATGGCATTGCTCTTCACGTGTTTGGACACACGCCAGGCAAAATCGAGGTCGAGCCACTCGGTGTCCGTAGGTTTGCGCTCGGTTACGACGCGGCATTGCTCTTTCAGCGTCGTCGTATCCGGAAGCGCAAGATCTCGTTCCTGAACCAGATATCCTCCAATTACGGATCGCACATCCAGAGCCACAGATTCGCGTGCTGGAGATTTGTGACGGAGAAGACGCCGGTTTTTCTTTTGCTGAAGAAACTCAAGAACGCCATCTTCATATTCGGGAGCGATAATAAGTTCGGTAAAAACGCCGTCTATGGCTTCTGCCGTCTCCATGTCGAGCGCGCGATTCACTACGACGATTCCACCAAACGGGGACTGCCGGTCTGTCGAGAAAGCCTTCTCGTACGCCAGGGGCAGATCGCTTGCCATGGCAACGCCACACGGATTGGTGTGCTTGAGAATAGCGCAGGTCGGCTCCGCGACACTAAACTCGTCTATCAGGCAGAGTGCAGCGCTCAAATCCAGCAGGTTGTTAAACGAGAGCTCTTTCCCATGGATCTTTTCAACGAATGGATTCAGATCGCCATACAGCGCCGCGCTCTGGTGCGGGTTCTCGCCGTAGCGAAGCGACTGAACTCGGGCTGCGCTGATGGACAAATGCTCCGATAGGGCCTCTTCGCTTTGCCGGTTGAAATATTCGGCCACGGCGTTGTCATACTTCCCCGTGCGCTCGAAGGCTCTCGTTGCAAGGTTCCGCCTTGTAGTTAGGCTTAGTGATCCCTGCGATTTATTCAGCTCGCAGATGAGTTCCGGGTAGTCTCGGTTATGTGTCACAACGGCCGTAAAGAAATAATTCTTTGCCGCCGCTCGAATCATGGTCGGTCCTCCGATGTCGATATTCTCAATCGCGATCGCATCGGTGATGTCGGGGTCTGAAACGGCATCTTCGAAAGGATAAAGACTGACAACAACCAGATCGATCGGGGAGATGCCGTGATCGGCGAGCTGTTTTAGATCGTCTGCATCTGTTTTTCTAGCGAGAAGACCTCCGTGGATTTTGGGATGTAGCGTTTTGACCCGTCCGTCGAGGATTTCCGGGAACTCCGTGATCGACGATACTTCTGTTACAGGAAGTCCAGCATCGGTTAACGCGCGGGCCGTTCCCCCTGTTGAAATCAATTCGATACCGTATCCATGAAGGGCCTTTCCCAGGTCTGTGATCCCTGATTTATCAAAGACTGAAAGGAGCGCCCGGCGAATGGGGTAGAGGTCGTCAGGAGCCGGTAAATCTTTTGTCGAAATCATTGAGTAGAGGTCGATTAAGTCAGGGTTTGAGAATGGTTACGTTTCGTCCGTCAATTCGAATCCTGTTGTCAGCAAATAGCGAGAGGGCCCGTGGATAGACCGCATGTTCTACTTTGAGTACTCTTGCCGCCAGGGACTCAGGTGTATCATCAGCGCGAACCGGTACGGATTCCTTAAGCACGATGGGTCCTGAGTCATATTCTTCGTCCACAAGGTGAACGGTGGCACCTGATTCGGCGACGCCCGCCTCCAGAACAGCTTGATGTACCCTTGAGCCGTACATCCCGGGTCCTCCAAATGCGGGTAGAAGAGCGGGATGGATGTTCACCATACGGTGCGAAAACTCGCGTACAATTTGGGCCGGGATCATCTTCATGTAACCGGCGAGGGCAATGAAATCGATTTTATTCTCTTTCAGTGATGCCAGTAACAACGTTGCGTATTCCTCTTCATTCACGTACCTGGATGGATCCAAAACCCGGATGGAGATTTCGTGCCTCTTCGCTCGATCAAGTACTCCCGCATTCGGATTATTGCTAACGCACAGGATTACTTCGGCCTTGAGAGTACCGCTCTCGGCTGCATCAACGATCGATTGGAAATTGGATCCTCCGCCCGAGGCGAAAACGGCCAGTCGCATGGCTGGAGTTCTAATCTACGCTTGTTCTTGTGTATGTCCGATGAAATGCCTGCAGTCTCAGTGACGACACATATCGACGACACATGTTACGGTCGCAGAGAATCTTCGGTCTCTAAGAGGAGATGAAATCTTATGTTCTGTGAGGCCAGACCAGTCACACGCCTTCCGACTCGACCACCGCTTCCAACATTTCCAGATTTGCACCAGACTCATCGACGGTCAGTCTCGCGCGGACGCCAAAAGGCATGCTCACTTTGGATCGGATATGACCGAATAACAATCCTTCGGAAACCGGATAGGAGACGTCCGAAAAGTAGTCGTGCAGTACTTCTCTGGTAGAGAAAGAGCGTTTCCCGGATTCCGGTTCACAGTCCGTGAAAGCACCCAGTACGACGCCGCTCAGCGTGTCGAGTACGCCCGCAAGGCGAAGTTGCGCAAGCAAGGCATCGATCCGGTATGGCTCTTCACCGATATCCTCCAAAAAGAGAATGGTTTCATCGAGTGCCGGGAGGTGGGGCGTTCCAATAAGGCGAACGATGGCCGCCAGGTTTCCGCCCAATAAAACGCCTTCGGTCGTCCCTGTTCGGACGGGCTGCATGCCCTCGCTTCCCGGCAGATTAAACGATGAGAGGATGGCCCCTTCGCATAGCTTCCAGAATTGCGCTTCGGAAATGGGATCAATAGACGGCCATTCGACGGCGACCATCGGTCCCTGAACCGATGTCCACCCGGCATGGGTGTACAGTGCAAACTGAAGCGCCGTAATGTCTGAGTATCCAACCAGGAGTTTGCAGTGGGCCCGGGCGGCATCGTAGTCGATCGCGTCGAGAAGTCGCATTACGCCATAACCACCCCGGACGGCAAGGAGGGCGGTCACATCGGATCTTGTGAGAAAACCGTTTATTGCAGACGTGCGTTCCTCGTCTGTGCCGCCAAGGTATCCGTGAAGGGAGTGTTCAGGAATGGGATCGGCAATTTGCAGGCCTCTTTCTCTAAGGGACTCCACTCCGCTGGTGATCGCTGACGAATCGGATGGAGCCGACGCCGGCATGACAATACCCACACGCGATTTGCGCGTTAGAGGTGCTGGTTTTTGAACAGTCATGAACTATGCCGGATAAACGGTGCCGGATAAACAATTCCGAATAAACAGTGCCGGATAAAGATTGCCAGTTAAATGGACACCCTCTGTGGTGGGAACTCGGCTTCTCACGACATAATATAGCATCCCTTACCGCCATCTATGGAGCACTGGGCTGACCCACGATGAAAGATACTTTCGCAATACGGCCCCCTGTCTATTTCCCGAATCTGGCCTACTGTGCGTTGATGGCAACGGTAGATTGCTTCGTCGTCGGCGATAGTTTTCAGTACAGTCGGCAGTCGTTTCAAAACAGAACCCGGATCAGGTCGCCAGATGGTGCGCAATGGCTGACTGTACCGCTCGCAGGCGGTCAACACGGAAACCCCATTTCGGAAACCCGGATCGACTATTCGTTTCATTGGCAGAAGAAGCATCTGAAGGCTCTGCGATTCAATTACGGCTCTACGCCGTTCTACGAGCATTACATAGACGACATCTCGAATATTATTGCTACGGGGCACGACTCTCTGGCAGAGCTAACGGTTGCCAGTGTCGCTCTGACTCATGAATTACTGGGTCTCGTTTGCACACTTGAGAAGGAGGGCTCGAACGAGCTCGGAGAAAACCGTTCGACCGCTGGAACGGAGTATCTGTTCGAAGCGGATAAAAACTGGGAACACACGCACGCGCCTGATTGCCGATTTCTTGCTTTCGATCACCCGGTTTATCGTCAGAATTTTGATGGATTTGTCGAGGGCATGTCGGTACTTGATCTACTTTTTGGTCACGGTCCTGAAGCGCCCCGTATCTTACGCTCCGGTATCTCATTCAACCAATCGGAGGAATAACATGTTGAGTCGAGTTGGCTTTTTTGGTCTGGTCGCTGTCGTGTCGTTGGCCTTTGCAGGCTGTACGGAGAAGCCCAGTACGCGGTGGTTGAAAGGCAATCTCCATACGCATTCGTTCTGGAGCGATGGTGATGATTTTCCAGAATCGATTTTGGCGTGGTATGTGGACCACGATTATGATTTTGTTGCGATCTCAGATCACAACACCGTTGCGGATTCGGAGAGGTGGTTGACGATTAGTATGGCCGACCCCGACTACGCCACTTTTCAGGACTACCTGGAGGAATTCGGGATGGATTGGGTTGAGCACGTTGGGGGTACTGACTCTGTCTCGGTTCGGTTAAAAACGTTTGCAGAATACGCCGGACGTTTCAACAATCCGGGAGAATTTCTGGTCATGCGATCAGAAGAGATATCAGATCGTTTTGAGCGCAAACCCATCCACTTAAACATTACCAATTCGGTAGAGTACATTGCACCACAAGGTGGAACAAGCGTCGTCGATGTGATGCAGCGAAACATCGATGCCGTCCTGGAGCAGCGCCGCGTAACCGGCCAACCGATGCTTCCACACATCAATCATCCAAACTTTGGATGGGCGATCACGGCAGAAGAGCTGGCGCAAGTCGAGGGCGAACGGTTCATCGAAGTATATAATGGACACCCAGCCGTGCACAATGAAGGGGATTCTCTCCGGCCAAGCGTGGAAATGATCTGGGACTACGTGAACACGCGGCACGTTGAAGAAGGGCGTCCTCTGGTCTTTGGAATCGGAGTCGACGACTCACACGATTACCGCGAATGGGGAATGGGTCACGTCAATCCGGGTCGGGCGTGGATCATGGTCAACGCGGAGGACTTATCGGCCGGATCGATCATTGAGGCTATGGAGAGCGGGGCGTTTTATGTGTCCACTGGAGTACAACTGGATACCATAGTGTTTGACGGTTCTTCGTTGTCGATTACCGTTCAGGAAGAAGCGGGTGTTGAATACACCATCCAATTCATCGGAACAACCGGCGACCAGGCCGAGGCGGGAGAGACATCGCAATCCAGTGAGGTACTTTACGAGGTGATCGGAACGAGCGCATCGTATACGCTCAGCGATTCCGATCTTTTTGTTCGCGCAAAGGTGATCTCGTCGAAGTTGAAGGACAATCCATACCGGGAAGGTGAGATGGAGCGCGCATGGACGCAGCCGGTATCGTTTGAATAGTGTTTTGTATGTACCCCATCGTATTACAGATATTATCTGATGCAATACATGCGACACTTATTGTTCACCGTCACGAATGAAATTTCAGCGACCTTTCTCTGACGGCGTTTGGCTGGCCATTATTGAGCGTACGAGCTCGACCGTTTCCAGGTTCTCCTCGTTTGAAGCGTTGGACTCTGATCGTCGAGTTGGCACCTGGTCAACACGATGATCAAAAAACCGACCGAATACTAAAACGACGACTATATATCATCAAGTGTATACTAATTTATAGTAATAGTACGGGTGGTTTACTATTTATGATGATTAGTACGCGTTTCGTACCAATATTCCGTATCGAAGACTCGGTCGTGCGCGCAGCGGAGTGATACGAAATGAGGGAGCGATTACTAGAATGAAGAGGGTCGATACAAGGCACTACTTCTGGAGGACCATCGAGCCATATCCCACGGCGCGACCGATCTCGATTTTGTAGAAGTAGACGCCTGAAGTTAGGTCGGTGCCGTCAAACGTGACTGAGTATTCGCCTGCTTCCTTAGGCTCACTCACTAACACCATGATTTCCCTTCCAAGCACATCGAGTACTACTAATCGGACATTGGCGAAGTCAGGGAGGCGATACCGGATCGTGGTTGTCTCGGAGAAGGGTTCCGGATAGTTGTCGCCGAGCGCTGCAGCCAGGTTTGGAGCTGCCGGTTTGGGTACCCGAGGATATGAAACTGGAGAATCCCAGAATCCCTCGTCAAAGGCGCTCTGGACTTTCGCAGCTGCCCATTTTAGCTCTGTCACGGAGTCTAAGTGATCTTTGCCTAAGGCCCAGACAATGGCCACCGTGAAATCTGTGTCTTCACCCGCTCCGAGAAAGAAAGGACCGGCCGAAATGAAAACGCGTCTGTCACCTGGTGACATACGCGTACCCTGATTGTCAATATTCATCTCTGACCAGAACTCCCTTGTAGCGGGGTCACCTGAATAGACATTATGCGTTGGAATATTAGAGAAATCACGTCCATTTCCGCCATACGTATACGGTTTTCCATCTTTCCACTTGCCTTGCATATACTGGTAGTAGTGAGCTGCTGTAGTCGGATCCTCGGTTACACCACCACCGCCGTTGAACCAGCCTACGATCGTGGTTCGTAGTCGCTCCCCCGGCTCATCCACCTCTCCATCGCGGTCATTGTCGAGGAGATCATCATCCGCGTTCGGTCCTTCCATGAACAAAAGGCCAAGTGCTGGCGGAGGAGTGCCGTACCCTTCTTTGCCGCCATCTTCATTGTCCGCGTTGTAGGTGAATCCCATTCCCAACGTGCTGTCGGAACCAATGAGGTCATCGTCAAAATCCCCAAGATCAGTATCAAGAAAGAAGCCTACGTACGCGTCGGTGACGGGCTTCGCGTTGCGATTAAAGATTCGAAAGTTGTAGAGCGTTGTGTTATTGGGTATTTCACTTCCGCTCGACGCCGCGAACGCATGTCCGTGTACCTCAATTCCCATCGGTAACGTGTTGGTTGATTTGTGTTCATTCCCCCGATCATTCATGACCCACCAGAGGGACTGATTGCCATGCACCCGTGGCCGCTCGCCGGCCGCCAAGTTGATCACTCTCTCTCGGCGCGCAGAGAGAGGCAGGTCCATCAGATCGATTTCATTTCCTTCGGAATCCACTGTTGGCGCTCCCAGGCCCGTAGGCCAATCCCGCAAGTCGTCTGACGCGATGCCCGTTGATTCATACGTTTCGATATCCGGGATGCTGACTTTGTAGATCCGATCGTAGACCTTGCAGTCAGTTGGAGGACGTCCAAGATCGTCTAGAGGCCCCGCCCACAATTCGTTGTTTGAATATCGAGAAGCAGAAGCTCGTAACTCGCCATCCATGATGCCGGCAATCCACACAGCGCCTGCAAAAATCGCGTTCGACCCAGAATTGATGGGCACCTCATACACATGCGGTTCTCCTCGATAGAAGAGGCCTCCGGTATTCACGATCCGGGCCCGGACATTGTTGATGTCCAGATACTGTTCTCCCAGTGAGCGATCGCAGGTGCCGATTAGCGATTCATCAAACAATTCAGTACAACCGGTCCGACGAACGTCCGCTACCGAGCTTATCCACGACTGGAAAGGCCTGTACGTTGATTCACAAAGATTTGTACCGTCGAACCAGAAACTTTCTAGACTGCGAAGATTCGTCAAGGAAATAGGTAGAGTACCGGTAAGATCAGGATTGTTCTGGAGATTCAGCGTTCTCAAACTCACCAGATTTCCTAAGGTGTAGGGGATTTCGCCGGCCAAGTTGTTTCCTGACAGATCGATGGTGACAATAAATGGGCGACTATTGGAAGCCACGCCGTACCACGTATTGATATCGCTCGTCAACCAACCCGTGTTGTTGATCCAGTTGTCGCCGTTTGTGGCGTAGTAGAGCGCCTCAAGGGCTCGACGATTACCCTCCGAAACCTGGGCACTCGTAAGCGAAGAGGAAACGAGTAGTAGACTAACAATGAGCACGGCAATCCGGAAGTGATATGACGGATCTCGGATCGTAGTCATGGCCAATTTCAGATCGTGAAGTCAGCCTCTCAGTGCCAGATTGGCGGATGGGAGAGCCTATCGAGGGAGTTTACGATTCGTGCAAAAGACGCGCGAGTGAAAAACGGGTGCACCGTTCGAGGACAGCATACATCGCCGTTTCGACCTGAATTATCTGCGGCGACAGAGGAGCGCGCTGTGATAAACGAAAATTCGCTGTGCAAGCCGTGGCGCAGCTTCCAGGCTGATTCTTCTAACGAAATGCCGCAATAGTCCCATTCGTCCGTACTGGTGGACAACCAGTTCGCGGGAGGTGTCCGTGATTAATTGCTCAATCACCCCGAGGTTGCAGGTCTGTACAAGCCGCCGAATTGTTTTGCGGTCGAAGAAATTAATGTGTCCGACATCGTCTTCCGAGTAATCATTTGAGAGTCTGAGCGTATGCTCAAGCGGTACCTCGACAAACAGGAGGCGTGCGATGCGTGCCGCTTCAACTAGCAGTTTTCGAGGATACTCGACGTGTTCGACGACATGGCTGAGCACGGCTAAATCAAAATGGTCATCGGGATAAGGAATGTTGTAACCGTCGAACTGTTTTGCGTCTATAAGATTGTCGAATCCCTTCTTATGAAGCGCGTCCAGTCCACTTCGGGAAATCTCCAGGCCGTAGAGTGAAGCGCCGAAATTCAGAGCTTCGAGCTCTTTGAGAACAGCGCCGTCACCACAACCAATCTCCACTATGGTAGAATGGGGGAAGGGCTTACAGAGAGCAACAATATTCTCGGCTTTACCAATCGCTCCTAAACGGCGCCACTCAGACAGGCCTTCAGCCGAATAGTAGTCATCATAATGAGTCTGAATCTGATCTATCACGGCGAATCATAATTTGATACCGTCAATCCTTTACGGGATCTAACACAGACGCGCTTTCAAGGATCGGCCCGGGCTGAGCGACACTGGATTCTTTTTCAGATTTCTGATACGCATACGGGTCATGGGCGATGGCCTCTTCCGGAAGCCACTCGGAAAGTGGTCCTAGTGTACTACGAATCCGATCCGTGAAGTAGGAAGGAATCTCCGTCGTTTCCTGTTCAAGAAAATTTCGGAACGGTCTATCGTTCTCGACCTTGTCCAGGAAGTTCTTGTAGTACTTGATCTTGACCCAACCCTCGCCCGACATCGCTCGAAGCACGTTCATGGCTTTGGGAATCGGACCCCGGTTCGCATTGAAACGTCGAAGAATGGCCTTTTTTGAGAAAGATGTTTCATGCAGGCGGATGAGCTTACTGTAAAAGTCCGGCCATTCGTAGTTCTTCGGGCGCACGTTCATGAAACCGCTGTTGTTCAGAAAGTGAAACGGTGCGCCGATTACGCGGTCAGCGTTCTGGTACTCCAGGTTGAGTGGAGCGCTCCGGCCGAACGCGGTCAGCAACGAATATGCGGGAAATGCCCCGGGAGATAGTTCGAGAAACTTCCGGGTCAGGTCAAAAGGTTCGTCGCCTTCGTCGCAGTCGAGACCGAGCACAAAATTGGCCTGGAAATAGGGCAGGTAACGGGAAATCATATTCACCTGATCCGATACCTTTTTGACCTTCTCAATTCCCTGTGTCTTGCCGGTCTTGGATTTATTGCCCATGTCGTACCAGGATTCGATTCCCGGAAGAATGGCTTTGAATCCATTCTTTTTCAATCGCTTTACATTGCTCTCGGACAGAAGCGAAAGCGTACTTTCCGCAATAAAATCGATACTCCCTGGGGGTACGGCTTCTTCTATGGCTCCGAGGTAGTCGTTGAAGCGAACGCCAAAATTCGGATCGTGCCAGCCCACTCTTGGCTTTTTCATTGTCGCGCGAAGAAACCGGAGGTCGTCCTTTAAAACATCAAATTCGAGCGGCTGATAAGGAACGATTGAATCGACACAAAAACTGCAGGTATACGGACATCCGAGACTTCCTATCATCGGGACGAATTTCAGAAACGGGGCTTCCTGCAGGAGGCGATCGACATACTTCCATCGCGCCTGTAGACCGGGAAGGGTTTCAGGTTGCTGTGCCGACGCCAGATGTACACCCACTGGTCGATGGCGGGAACAGTCATTCAGAATATCGTGGACGAGATCTTTATTGGTAAACCCGACTACGTAATCGAAATATTTCTGTGCGTCTTCGGGATAGGATCTGGCATGCGGACCTCCGAGAACGGTGACGCATCCTTTGGCCTGATACATCTTCGACAGTGCATAGGCGACATGGGCTGAAGTGGTGAACGACCCCATGAAAACGATATCGAGTCCATCGGGCAATTCTTCTATCATGTTCTCATACCCAGAGTGATAGGCAAGATGGACTTCATGGCCCGCTTCTTCACACCAGACGGCAACGACCTGCGGCATGATAGCCGCCAGATTGGCCCTCATGACCCGAGCATACCCGGTGGTGCTTGGAGAATTTGCTACGACGTCGATGACGCCTACCCGCAATTTGCGCATGGTCTTCCGGATGAGTTTTAGTGCTTCGGTCTGTTCTAGGTCCCGCATGGGAGGTGTGGACGTGCGAAAGATCCACGTTAAAAGGGCTCCCCAATTGTCAAGATAGTGTATAGAACGTGTCTCGTGACACGTAGCCCCAGAATGCCGTTTGCGTTATCGGACTTCCGAGCACCTCAAAATCGCCCGTGGAGGTTCTTTCTCGCGTTTCTGAAGCAAATATGGCCTCAATTTTGGATCAATTTGAACGAGTGTTATCGTTCAGGATCATTGGCCCGGTGCCGACGAACATTATCTATAGGAGTAAACACATGAAGAACCGCCTGGCGTTCGTTTTTGTATCCGTAATGCTGGTTCTGCTGGCAAACGCCAACCCACTGCGTGCTCAGCCGTTTGACGCTGATCGCGCGCGCGACCACTACCCGAAGAACCCGGACATCGACATCCTGAACTATGCGTTCGAGTTGCAGCTGTCTGATGATTCCCAGACGATCGACGGCACCGCCACGATAGACGCCAGATTCCTGAAAGCGGGACAGACGGCAATCCGTCTGGATCTGGTTAAAAAGTCGGATGCCCTGGAGGGGAAGGGGATGAGCGTTGACTGGGTGCAAATGGATGGACGGGATCTAACATTTCGACACGAAGACGATCAGTTGTTCATCGAACTCGGTCGTGAAATCGACGAGAACGAAAGCATCAAGGTGAGGCTGCGCTATAGCGGGATTCCGGCGTCTGGACTCGTGATCGGACCCAACAAGTATGGGACCTATTCCTTCTTCAGCGATAATTGGTCATCGCGAGCACGGAACTGGCTGCCCACCGTTGATCACCCGTATGATAAGGCCACAAGTGAATTCATTGTCACGGCGCCCGCGCGCCTGCAAGTCGTATCCAACGGGCTCCTTGTGGAGGAGACCGATTTGGCCGGAGGAGATCGCCGCACCCACTGGAAAAATTCTGTTCCGATCGCGACGTGGTTGTTTGCTCTCGCTGCAGCCGAATTCGCAGTCCAATACGTTGACACGTTTGATGGCAAGTCGATTCAAACGTGGGTCTATCGGCAAGATCGTGATGCGGGGTTCTATGATTTTGCCATTCCTACAAAACAGACGCTGGCGTTTTTCTCTGACCTCGTGGGACCCTATTCCTATGAGAAGCTTGCCAACATTCAATCCAATTCGGTCGGAGGAGGGATGGAGGCGGCGTCTTCTATTTTTTACAGCGACGGCTCGGTTACAGGCAAGCGTGACCGCCGCTGGCAGCATGTGATCATCCATGAGCTAGCCCATCAGTGGTTCGGCAATGCCGTCACCGAGTACGAGTGGAACGATGTATGGCTCAGCGAGGGATTCGCGACTTTCTACACGCTACTCTTCCGCGAGTATGCTTACGGAAGAGACGATTTCATAGAGGGATTGAAGGACGCCCGAAACCGGGTCTTCGATTATTACGAAACCGACTACGATTTCCGTGTCATCAGAGATCACCTGGAAGATCTGAATCGAGTTTCGGGTCCGATGATATATCAGAAAGGCGCCTGGACCCTCAATATGCTGCGCGAACTGTTGGGCAGGGAGGCTTACAACCGAGGGGTTCGTACCTATTACAAGGAATTTAGGGACGGAAATGCCGTCACCTCCGACTTTCGCCGGCACCTGGAAGAAGCCTCGGGGATGGATCTTGGCGAGTTCTTCAGGCAGTGGTTGTATCAAGGGGGTGTTCCGTATCTGGAGGGGGCCTGGGCGGTCAATAACGGTGAACTTGTCATCGAAATTGAACAGACTCAGGAGAAGTACGATTTTGAGCTGTCCGTGGATTTCGAGGTCAGGTTCGCCGACGGATCGTCCGAAAGAATATCGCTCGGCGTGAATGCTGGCCAGGTGGCGCGAAGGGTGAGATCCGTCGACCAGGAAATACTCGACGTAATCATCGATCCGGACACGCGCGTCCTGGCGCGGTGGACTTTTGGACGCGGCGAGGACGAATGAAACAATTCTTTCAGGTGGGCAAGGGCGAGGCGCCGACGCTTACGAGGGTAAGCGCGAATGATCTACGCTGCCCTACCTGACCAGAAGCAGAATATTACTCTCGAGAACCGACCCCGCTATGATTCTTGAGAAATAGACCCCATCTGCCCGGCCCGCCCCATTCCACTTAATCCGGTGGACCCCTCTGGCGAGTTTTCTATCTATAAGGACCGCCACGCTCCTACCCAACACATCGAACACCTCCAGCCGTACATACTCGGCAGATTCCAGAGCGAACTCAAACACGGTTTCTGAACTAAATGGATTTGGAAAACTTGACAATAACGCCGGGGACGACGGTAATTCGTGCTGGCCATCTAGGTTCGTTGCGACTGCGATGATGGAGAAATCGAAACTCGAGGCTTCATAATTTCCACCCGTATTATCCTGAACAACCTTTACGCGGCCCTCTGTCGTAATTATGTTGGGAACTACCCAAAAATACGTGAGCTGGGATAATGGAATATTAATTCGAATCTGCTGCCACGTCACCCCACCATTGGGCGAGAAATACAGATCCCAATTCTGACTGTCATGGAGAATATCAAGTTGCCATTCGATCGTGACGGTTGTCCCTGACGTAAAAGTTTCACCGCCACGTGGATATCTAAGTGTTACGTGAACGCCAGCTCTGGACACAAGCGGAAGAGCGAACAAAAAGGCGATCAGGAAGAAAGTGCGTTTCGTCATGACAGGTCTTCTGGGCTGGGTACTGAAATCGAAAAACAACACTGATGAAAAGTGTTTTACCGACAAATTCCAGCGACTCTCGTCGTGGCTTTCTTGGAATTCTGCAAAGTCGGAATCGACAAGGGTAGATAAATCGACATCACGGTACAAGGTAGAAAGGCTTGACCGATCTTTTGCAGATAATCATCGCCACGATACACCGGGCGGAGCCTGTCCAAGAAGTTCCGAGATCGCGATCGGACCACCTCGTTCGAACTGCCACGTTGGACCGTTTCTGGATATTCGGAGCGACTAACGAGTCAGAAGCATCCGATTAGTCTTTGAATACTTGTCTGTTTTAAGACTGTAAAAGTAGACCCCGCTGGTGAGGCCCGTCGAATCGAATACAAATTCCTGTAGCCCCGGAGGAAGCACACCGTCGTGAAGCACCTTGACCTTTCTTCCCAGCACATCGTAAACGGTAAGAGAAACTTCCTCCTGGACCGGAAGCTCAACTCGGATGGCAGTTTTTTCGCTAAAAGGATTCGGATAGTTCTGAAACAGTTTGTACGAAACGGGCAAGTCCGATTCCCCCTCGTATTCGAACGCCGTCTGGATCGATGAACGATGGTAGTCTTCGACTTCGCCGGTCAGTTGCAGGCCCCAGGCAAATCGGACGACTTGTACCGCAATCCGCAATCGAATGTGCTTAATGACATCTCCAGGTTGAATCGCACCTGACGCCGATTGAAGAGTATTTATTCCGTTGCTCACGCTCGTGGAGATAACGCGTTCACGCTCCCCTCCAGGAACGGAGCCGTCGTTCAATACGCCGTCATCGTTTAGGTCGATGAATACCGAAAGAGCTCCACCTTCACCAATTGCATCGTTGACCAGCACCGTTATTTGAAAAACGCCTCCTTCCAGTACAGTAAACGAGATCAAGCCGTCTTCGTCATCTTCTCCGCCCACACCACTGACGTTTTCGTCGTCTCCATCGGCCAGCACTGTGGGCTGTCCATTTGGATCAGCGTCAATGCGTTGTCCAAGAATTATCGATTGATCGTGCACCACATGAGCTGCTCCCTGAACGCCGGCGACCGTTCGATAACAGGAAAGTGGGCCGCCAATTGGACACGGCACGGCGAGATCTTCCCGTGGATCAGGCAGGTCGCCATAGTCAAGATTGGCGCCGTTTCCAAAAATGTGGGGTCCACTGGTCGTTCCTGAGGTAACAAGCACATCGATCAGTGGGTTATCCGGCGTCGTAAGGAAAAAGCCCGGAGGAATAATTTCCCTGACCTGGTAGTTGCCGGGTTCGAGGTTGGCGAAAAAGAAGGATCCGAACGGATCCGTAACCACCGTATCTATGGGTACGTTATTCTGGAGTAGCTCGAACGATATCTCTCCGATGCCATAATCGAAGAAATTGAAGATCCCGTCGGAATTCAAGTCCATGAACTTGAATCCTTGAATATCTCCAGGGGGAGATGAAAGGGCAAACGAGGTAATGAGACCATCGAAGCCTCCACCGGAGATGCTTTGGGTTGCCTGAGGTGTTACCGATTCGGACGGATTATTTGTTCCACCGACCGTAAGGAGCAGGTTTCTTCCTACATATACATCCGACATTTCTGCATCCTGGAACCTGGCGAATTCACCAGTTGCTCCGGCCAAGAGTAACGCGTCTGTGAATACGTTACTCGTACTTAACTTTTGAAAATTCAACCCAGTCGCTTCTTCAAGGGCAGAAATAAGCCGGGTGTAGAATACCTCTAGACTAAACGCTAGATTCCCCCGGCCTTTTCCGACACCGAAAGATCGTACGTCCAAGGAGGTAACAAAATCGAAATCAGGTCCCCCGGCGTAACTCAGGTAGGCGATTTCCATAGTGGCCTTTTTACAGGCACCGATCATCCCATCGCCACCCCCGCCTCCGAATAAAGCTTGCTGAGATCCTGGCGTAGTAGGTAATCCAGCACTCGCCTGGCCGCCGAAGTAAGCAAAGAATTCGTCGACTGCCAGATCCGAAGCCGAATCGAACCCGGAACCATCGGCAGTGCAGATTCCAGCAGGCACGAGCGGACTGACTCCATCGTTGATCAACTTGGTAACAAATGCGGCAGTGCTTCCGGCGGACAGCACACCGGTAAAGTCGGTCGAGGTAGTCTCTCCGGCAACGAACACATCATCGGCGCTGTCGATGGAGATCCCATTCCCCGACTCATCGCCTGCTCCTCCCAAATAAGTCGAATACAGTACGGCAGTTCCATCGCCGGCGAGTTTGGAAACGAATGCGTCTCGACCTCCGAGGGGGGATCCATTCAGCGCATCTGGAGTCGTGGGGAAATCAGCCGAATCGCTCAGGCCCGTCAGCCATATATTTCCGCCGCTGTCAAGGTCAAGGCCCCAGCCCACGTCGCGGCCGGCGCCACCCAGGTAGGTTGAAAATAGTAGTGTTCCGTCGGGCGCAAACTTTGCCACCACGACCTCTCCAAACCCATTGTTCGTAGCCTGAACAGCGTTTAATGTCGGGAAATTGGTGGAGGAAGTATTTCCGACTATATACACATTGTCGGAGTCATCTACCTCTAATCCTCCAATTCCGTCGCTGTCGTTACCGCCAAGAAAAGTGGAATAAAGAATCGCACCTGTGGTCGGATCGATTCGAGTGACAAAAATGTCTGAAAAACCACCACCAAGTGTCACCTGATTGGCGTTCACAAGAGGGAAGTTTGCCGAATTGGTAATACCACCTACGAAAATATGTCCGTCCGCGTTTGTATCTACGGCGTTGATTAAGTCAAAACCTGATCCTCCCAGATACGAAACAAACGAAAACTCCGGGTCGATGACCAATGGTAGATTCACGTTGTATGTGCCGATCTCGAATCCAAGGGTCAGGTCACCTACCAATTTAAACGCTCCGTCTATACTCCGGAGGTCACCGTCAACTTCCTGATAAACAACAGGTGCAGATTCCGTCAATCGTCCGAGTCGTGTTTCTATAACCAGTACACCGTCGTCCCGAACGTATAAAGCGTCGGTCCCGCTGTACTTCATTCGGATCAAACCCGCGTTCGCGCCTGGTGCCACGATAAATTCTCTCTTTAAGGAACCAGACGCACCGGTAAATACGAGATCGATGCCATCGTACAATCCTTCATACCGTATTTCTTCGAAAGTTGGTACATGCGTTTGCCAATCCGATGAATCATTTCCACGATAGAAATTGGCCGTACCAGAAAGCTGACGGTACCCAGAAAGAGTGACTCCATTCATCGCTCCTTCGAATGCCATGGAAACTTCGCTCCGGACTAATTCGCCCGTTTCCATGACGGAGGACCCTCGAAATTCAACACTGAGATTGTGAAATAGAACCGTATGGCCTGTAGACGCCACGTGAAACCGGACATCTGTTTCGAGTTGGCCCTTATTTTGAATAAATACGAGAGGCGACGAGGGAAGGGATCCGTCTAAACCCGTCTCCAGCATCGCGGGCTTGACGGGCGTCGAAGGGAGGCTTGATTGCTCCCCAAAATTCATTGGCATCAGCAGGAAAAAGAACACCAGGGTTAGAGAAACGGCACCGGCCAGCCGAATCGGTTTGCGTCGTCGCATTATTGATCTTGTATGTAGATCACCACAGCTTAGGTGCATGGGAATGCAAGGGAGATGATCTGAATTCTGGGTATTCGAGCTACGATCATGCACCGTAACTTATTTCACACCACAAGAAAGACGTTCTTGACGAGAATCGCAAGAACGAGGCTGAAGCGGAGAGGCAAAGATGTCAAAACGGCCTCGATCAGTGCATCCCCGTTTCACACGATTCTGCCGTAACTCGTTGTTACCCTTGTTGCTTTTCCTGACTACGAGGGCTCCGCCTCAAGCATAAACCGCAGGGCCGGGATTAGAGCAGCCCGAGAGAGGGCGCCTGGCATGTATCGCCAGATCTGTCCCTTTCTATTGATCAGGTACGTTGTGGGTACGCCCGTATTACCCTCGTATGAATTATCCACGGTTCCATCGTCAAGCACGATAGGGTAATTTACGTTGAACTCGGCGGCAAACGGACCGACGACCTCCCACCCGCCCGCATCGATTGAAACCCCGATAAACTGAATACCCTGTGACCGGAACTGCTTCTGCATACTAACAAAGGCTGGCATTTCTTCCCTGCACGGCGCACACCACGTTGCCCAGATATTCAGAACCACGATTTTTCCGCGGTAGTCTGAAAGCGTCAGCGAATCTCCTTTGAGTGCCGGAAGTGTAAAATCCGGGGCTTCTTGAAATCGACCGTCCTGCCAGTACCCGACAAGAACGTCCAACTTTCTGGGTTCCCACTTCCCAAGATAAATGAACAACCCCCCTCCTAAGACAATGAATGCCAGAACGAGGATACGTTTTCGAGTCATAAGTACACTCGGTGTTCAGCTAAGTCTGACCTTCACGATTCGCCGTATGATCAGGCTGAACTTCTTTAGTTAACCTGAAACCAATCTTAATTCTGATTCAGCTACGTCCGTACACTGACTCCTAAAATTTATGAACAAGACATGAGTATCGCATCATCGCCGAACTTTCTGGTTCCCGATGGTCCTAATCCTCCAATCGCCTGACCGGGTGCGGCGGTCCGGCGTTTTTCAACGAGCAGCAACGAGATGCCGGATACGCTGACGCCTTCGAGACAAGGCCCGCGGCGATGGCTTCCTCGCACCAGGTTAAATCCAGGCTGAAGGCTTCTCACTAACCGTCCAATGAACCGGGGCAAATCCACCTGTCGTGAATGGATCCAAGTTCAATACGAAATGACCGTGATCTGCCCGCTATTCTGTCGACGCTTACGCTCGGTGCACCCCTTTTTCACTCGACAGAGCAGCAAGCCATTGTTACCCTTGCAATATCGACACCTCCCTCTGGCCGATCTGCCACTGGGAGGTTGATTTCATCAATTGGAATCAGTCATGCTCACGAATCGCGTTTTTTCATATCACTTTCGGTTTGCGGTCATCTTTATTGGTTTTGCGCTTTGCTACTCCTCTTCTAGTGCCCAGTATACAGAATCCGACCGCCAGGCGTTAATTGCCCTCTACAATGCTACGAACGGCGACAACTGGACCAACAATTATAGATGGCTAGATGGTGATGTCAAAGACTGGTACGGTGTTCAGGTAGATAGTCGAGGAAACGTTGTTGGAATTGATCTTTCCGGCAACAATTTATCCGGCACAATACCGTACGTCGTCGGCTATGTGTGGTATATGAAGACGCTAAACCTTCAAAACAACCCTACTATATCTGGTACAATTCCTCTTGATCTCGCTACTCTTTCGCTTCTCGAAACATTCTGGTTTGACGGCACCGATCTCTGCGAATCATCGAATACGTTTTTCCAGTCTTGGATAAACGGGTTGGTTGACATACGTCGCTCTGGCTGCGCCGTCTCGTCTGACGAATTTCTTTTCGGAGAATGTGATCGCCCGCAAGGTGAAGCCTTTCTGGAGGCAAACAATGTCCGGGCTCGGATACTCAATACGGGCGGACTATTCTATAGTGGCTCCGGCATATATGAGATTCCACAGTCTTCTGGCACTACCGCGATATTTGGGGGCAATCTTTGGGTTGTCGGAATTGTTGACGGGTCCATACGAGCCTCTGCGGGCAAGTATAGCAGCTCGGAAATGTGGGCGGGTCCAATTGACGAATACGGAAGACCTCCAGACGACTGTACCCAATACGACCGCGTGTATTCGATTCGAAAATCAGATATGGAGGCTTATGAGCAGACTGGCGCGGCGACATTTGATCTACTTCAATGGCCGACCGGCTTAGGCGCTCCAACGCTAGATCGAAAAGGTATTAAGATTGATCTAACGAGCGAGCCGTTCTCTATTAGGAAGGATCGTAGAATTAATCTTGCGGGTGGGGAAAGGCCCGACATCAGCGGCGATCAGCTGGTTTGGTGGATAATGAATGATAGAGGAAACGAGCATTTGGCAACTGATGTGCTCCCATTAGGGATTGAAGTTCACGGTCAAGCGTACGCGGTGCTCAGCCCGTACGATACCATCAATAACGCAACGTTATACACCTACCGCATCTTCAATCGGAATGATTGGCCAATTTCGGATGCGTACGTTGGCATCTTCTCAGATCCTGATCTAGGATTCTTGAACGACGATTTAATCGGTGCCGACTCCGGACGTGGGATGGGCTTTGTCTACAATCGCGACAACGATGACGAGGGGGGTTATGGTACAGCACCGCCAGCTCTAGGTATGCTCTTTCTCGAAGGTCCAGTTGCTGACAGTGACGGAATTGACAATGATTCTAATGGCGTCGTAGACGAACCGGGCGAACACCTTAGAACGACGACCGTTGCTCGAATCTCCAAGTCCGGATACTTGGGGAATGCAGATACTCCGTTGCACTGGTACAATTACCTACAGGGCAAGATGAAGACAAGTACGCCAATTACAGTCGGAGGTGAAGGATGGGGCTTCTCAGGTATTCCTACACACTTTATGTTTTCTGGCGATCCTGTAACCGGAGAATTCTGGTCGGAGTTGAATACAGATGGCCAAGGAACTCCGAGTGAGAGTGGGGATCGGCGCATGTTGATCTCATCGGGGCCTTTCTCACTCGATGGAGGCGAAGACACTGATTTTACTTTTGCCATAGTTTGGGCAAGAGGTGATGATCATCTTGATTCCATTACGGAACTTCGCAAAGCAGCGGACGACATACGAATAGCCTTTGAATCGAATTACCTAAATAATCCCAGGGAACTACGGCAGCGGATAAATCCTGCCGTACCCAATCCTGCTGCCGGCTTCGGACAGAACTATCCAGAGCCTTTCTCGGATTTCACCACAATTAAGTATCGAATCCCTGATTTCGCTTTCGTACGATTGGTCGTTCTCGATGTGCTCGGAAGAGAGGTAGAAACACTGGTAAATGAATCGCAGGATGCTGGCGAATACACCGCTACATTTGATGGCACCTCCCATCCATCGGGCGTCTATTTCTATCGGATCGAGATTAATCGTGCCTCGGGAACGCGAGCGATGGTTCTGTCGAAATGAGATCTCACCTCGAATACATTAGTACTCGCAACGAGATTCACTGTCGATTACGACCGGTTATCACCACCGCGTGATGTCAGCATTTATGTGCGAACCTATCAATCGATCAAAAAGTGGCGATTCGGCAATCTGGACGAACGATATTCAGATGCATTCGTGTGCAAATCCTCGATTCCGGCCAATCAGGTACACATATGTTACGTCCTACTTGTGATACCGAAACTTAAAGCGAGTTGCGAATTAACACGCCACTGCGGACGAACAAGGATCATTTGACACTATTTCACCACCACCATCTTCCGCGTCTGACTGGACTCTCCGGCGGTGAGAGTGTAGAAATAGATGCCAGCGCTAAGACCGCTTCCATCGAACTGAATCTGGTGTTTGCCGGCGTGTTTGAGGCCTTCGTCCGTTCTAATGACGCGCTTGCCCAGAAGGTCGAAAACCTCGATTTGGACTCTACTCGTGAACGGCAGGGAATATCGAATGACCGTGTTCCCAATAAACGGGTTGGGATAGTTTTCGGACAGCGAAAAACCTGTTGGCGTCACGCTAATCGTCTCCGAGGCGACTACGATAGCTGATAAGGCAATCGTCCAAAATTCCTCGCCGAATTCTGTATGAGTAAAGGTGAGAAGAATGCGATCATTCAAGACCATGGCGTTATCAGGATAAGAATCATCTACGCCTGGGACAAAATCTAGCACCATGTAGGTTCCAGTCTCGGTACCGTCCGATATCCAGAGTTCGCGGCCGTGTACGCCGTCATCCGCGCTGAAAAGCAATAGATTTTCGATAGCCAAAAGTGGGCTAGCAGCCGACGCTTCAGGTCCAGGAACGACATCGGCGACGAGATGTGTGCCGCTCATTGACCCGTCCGTCACCCAAAGTTCTCGACCGTGCTCGCCGTCCACTGCCGTGAAGAAAAGTCTGTTTCCAACCGGGAATAAATCGTAGGGATAAGAATCCTCGGATCCCAGGTAAATATCTTTCAGTAGAAACGTGCCCTGAGGAGTTCCGTCGGAACGCCACAGCTCGATTCCGGAACCGTTTCGGTCGTTGGCGTCGAAGAAGACGAGCTGGCCAGCGTTCGAGAAGGACGACAAGTGGTTGTATTGATTGAGGGTTCTGACGAGCTGAGTTCCGTTCGGCGTCCCGTCCGTGCTGTACAGGTTACCATTCGCCGGCGAGAACAGAATTCTGCCGTCAAGAGGTTCGGAACCATCCGGACGATTGGTTCCAACATTGCTGAATAGTAGCGACGTGTTCCCAGATCTGTCACTGCCATATAGATTATACACGCTGCCGTCTCGCGCTGAAAAGACAGTGTGGTCATTCACGAATCCCAGCATCCATGGATTGTCTTCTGTAAGGCCGCCTGCCGTAAGGCGTCGTGTTCCAAGCGGTGTGCCGTCGGTTATCCATAATTCATCTCCGTTCACGTTATCCTGAGCATAGAATACGAGGGCATCCGAAGCCATCGTCCAACTACCGGTTCTCGTTATCTCATACGGATTGGCACCGGTCGGAATCAGGGGTTCTGGAGCAAGTCCACCGGGTGGGAAAGCCCATAGTATGCGTCCGGTTTCTGGTGTCTTAGCCTCGACAATCAGTCTCTGGTTTACTACTCCGTACGGGCGAGGGGATGAACCACTGCTGCCCTCAAACAAATCGCTTGCCGGTAGCGTGCCTTCCGTTGTACCGTCAGTTTTCCACAGCTCGCTGCCGATCACCCCGTCATCGGCCCGGAAGAATAGTTCGTTGTCAAACAAAGCGAGTCTTGAAATTGATGAAGAAAGCGTTCCTCTGCTATCAATGTCCTTAATCAACTCAGATCCCGCGGGGGTACCGTCGCTGATCCAAAGCTCTTGTCCGTGGGGGCCGTCGCTTGCACTAATGATAAATCCGCCGGGAAACTCGACGGCTCGATTAGGAGCACCACTTCCTCCACCCTCGTTGAAGTCCATGAGCATCGTCGTGCCCTCGACCGTACCGTCCGAAGTCCAGAGTTCTTTTCCGTGGACGCCGTCCGATGCGCGGAACAAGAGCCGATCGTCGATGACGGAAAGGTAATCCGGAAAAGAACTAATCGGGCCTGGGTTGATGTCCGTCACTAGGTGCGTTCCCGCCGAAGTGCCGTCTGTTACCCAAAGTTCGGTCCCTACATCTTCACTCTTTCCCTGAAAGAAAACCTGATTCCCGATCCTGGCCGATTCTCCATAAATGGTGGTGCCTGCTTCGCCGGGATTTGTGTCGGCAAGCATGAAGGTACCCGCGACAGTTCCGTTCGATACCCATGGCTCGAATCCGTGCACGCCGTCTTTGGCGAAGAAAAGCACTCGATCTCCTAACGATCCAAAAAATCCCCCGTCTTCCGCATGTGGTGCCCCGCCGATGAAACGCAGATACTCGGTACCCGAGACAGTGCCGTCGGAAACCCAGAGGTGGGGGATATCACCGACCGTCCCGGCCATAAGGAAGAGCCTTTCATCGTCCGTAAAAAGTCGCGTGGCATTTACAACATCTGATGTGAGAAACTTCTCAGGCGCCGATTCCTCCGGATCCATTCTCCAGACGGTGTGCGGATCACCGGGCACGTAGGTAACAAAGTACAGGGAATCGTGAAATGCCGTGAGTTCTACAGCATATTGATCCGCTTTCGTTTCTGCATGAATTCTGATTGTGCCTTCCGGTGTGCCGTCGGTAGCCCACAATTGAACACTTCTTCCCAGGAAATACGAGAAAAAAATTCGCTCCCCAAGTCGAATCATCGTCCAGATACCGCCCGAACCCTGATCGAGGCTGGATTCGAAATCGTGGAGTACCAGCGTTCCGATTTCTGTCCCGTCGCTCACCCAGACGGCATGAGGATCTGCTGTGGCAAAAACAATCTTATCGCCCAGTGGGACGAGCTGCTGTGGAGCCGAATAATCCTTACCCGGGACGATGTCTTTAACGAGATTGGTCCCGTTAGCTGAACCGTCTGAGACCCACAATTCCAGGCCATGATCGAGATCCCGGGCCTGGAAAAAGACTCGATTGTTGACCCTGCTCAGATAACGCGGGTTGGAACCGTAGCCCTGCTGGTTGATGTCCTTGAGGAGTTCCTGACCACTTGTTGCCGGACTGACAACGACAAAAGAGATAAATAGGAGAAGATATTTACTCATTGCCGACCTCCGATTTAGTCAGCCTCTCAGTAGATGGATTGGGTGCGTCAGAACGAGGGTAACAATCAGTTGCGGGAGATACGAGTGAAAAAGGCGTGCACTCACGAGAACAGCAAACACCTTTACCTATGAACAATAATAAAGCCGTAACACCATGTTGTACATGATGCTACGGCTTCTTCTTAGCGGTTCGGACGGGACTCGAACCTGATATCCTATGATATTGACTGAGTCCATAAATAGGCTAATTCATGCTTATATAGTCGATAATGGACTGAAAGCATTTCATCGATTCCGAAACAGACAGCAAAAACCTTTACCGAAACCTTTACCCTTCTCCTCAATTAGAACTATAGTTACGTTCGAACTCTAACGGGATTCTAAGGGGTAAAGGTGGGGTAAAGGTCTCATGGCGAGGGTGCAAGCCATACTCTGGAAGAGTAAGAAAAACTCGGACGGTCGATGTCCAATCTATCTGCGTATTACGGATACACGGAAGACTAGATACGTGAGTATCCGGGAGTACGTCAGGGAAACGCAGTGGAACGAAGGGAAAGGAGAGGTAAGGAGCGGGCACAAAGACGCAGACCGGATCAATGCGATCATCAAGAGCCGGCTCTCAGCGATTCAGAAGCAGATATACGACCTGAAGATCCGAAACAGGCCGGTTACGGCGACGGGACTGAAGGAGGGATTTGAAAGCGGTTCAGGGATCTCTGCAGAATTTTTGGGATATGCGCGGGAAATAATCGGGGGCTACGAAAAGAGAAACCAAATTGCCAGCCACGTTCGGCTAACAGCGATCCTGAACAAGCTCCAGGACTACCACGAAACCACATTTGATGCGGAAGAGCTACGATTTGGTGAAATAACGCCCGGATATCTTCGAGAATATGCGGACTACCTTTCAGAGCATCACGGAAACGCGACGAATACGATTGCAAAAGATCTTGCGGGAATCCGTACGCTGATCTACACGGCGATTAGAGAGGGTGTAATCGAGCAAAACGATAATCCGTTCTTCAATTTCAAAATTAAACGAGCGCCGGTTTCAAAAGCGCGGCTCACGCTGGAAGAGATAGAAAAGATTGAATCGCTGGGTCTTCCGAGGGGGTCGAGATTGTGGCACACGCGAAACGCATTTCTATTCAGTCTTTGGATGGGCGGGATTCGATTCGGGGACGTTGCACGGCTTCGATGGCAATACGTTATTTCGGAGAGCGGACGGTTCAGGCTGCGGTACGTGATGCGGAAAACACGGCAGCCGGTTAATCTGCTCGTCTCTGAGGATGCCGAAGCCATACTGAAGAAGTATTCCAGCCGTAGGGGAAAGAGCGAGTTCGTATTTCCTATTCTCGACGGGCGCAAACTTGAAACAGAAAGAGAACGTATTCAGGCGAAAGCGACGGAAAACACAATCGCGAACAAAAACCTTGCGGTTATTAGAAAAATGGCTGGGATTGAAAAGCCACTTTCGTTTCACGTTAGCAGGCATTCCTTTGCTGAGCTTGCCAGACGTCGTGGATGGGATCTCAGCAAGATCTCCAAAGCGCTTCGGCACGCGAGCTTGAAACAGACGCAAACCTATCTAAATTCGCTCGGAGATGAAGAGTTAGACGCGGACCTGGACAGTCTAAGAGGCCGTTAATGAACAATACTTTTTGGGATCAATACGAACGCTTCCGAGACGTGCTCTCCAATGAGGATTGGGACGAATCGGAAGTGCGGCAGATGCTCGCTGATTTTGATGAATTGCTGTATCTGGGGAAAGAGATCGCCCCTATCCGTTTTCCTGGTGGCGGTTCACATGAAGAAGTGCGCACGGATATCATACATCAAGTGCATAGACGCGCTAATAGTCAGTCGCTCTTAACGGCATGGGAGGCATTACGAACCCAAAGTGTGGCAGAACTAGAAATGATTATCCAGGCTGTTGATCGACAGCAACTAGAGGTTGAGAGCAGACTACGCATGCTCACGAATGCCGAAATTTTGTTGCACTCACCTCATGAACTCGAACGCAATATCCTTTCGAATCAAAGGGGCGCCATCACGTCGATGATCGAGTATAGGCTTCGGCGACATCTCTATACGGGACCTGTTCCGGAATGGGCACATCTGGATCCTGAGACGAAGAAACGACTCACGAAAGCAACTCGCCGAAAGGTTACAGACGAACAGATGGAGGAGACGGTCTTCAAGGTCCATGAGTATCTCAAAGACGGTCTGAGAGCCAAGCCAGCAACGGGAAAGGCGATTGAGTGGTTACATGAAGAGTATGGAGTAGAGGTACTTGACCCTAAGACTATTCGTCGCTGGGCAAAAGACCTGGGAAACGAATGGTGGGGGCACAAGAGGGCATAAGTTCTGCCCTCAGATGGGTCTAATCTCGATGTTCCATGATCGATTTTCTGGCATTAGTGAGACTCACGAGCCAGAAAACGAATAAAATGGAAGCTACAATTCATCTAGATCCGGCAAATCTCGAAGACCTTGCTGAGCGAAGTGCGGACCGGGCACTAAAAAAGCTGCTAGCTAAAGATTATTTCAATACGAGGCAGGGGACCGGCGCGTTTATGACAAACGATGCCGTAATGACCTATCTCGGCCTTTCGCGTCCGACACTTCAACGCTATCGAGACAGTGGACGACTTCCATTTTCCAAAATAGGACGTAAGGTATTTTACCGACGCGCCGACGTAGACGCTCTTCTAGAGACGGGACTGCAGTCACGAAGAGAGAAGAGCGTTTCGAGATGAACTGTACATTATCCACCATAGTGATATACGAGGTAGTCAGGGAATATCC
>BTQE01000013.1:0-45083 GCA_036985715.1 Rhodothermia bacterium | reverse complement strand
AGCTTGAAATCTTTTGAAAAACTCCTATGTTTCGTCATTACTTACCTCGATATTGAGCAAAGTAAATTTAACTATCTCTCCGATTTATTGGGGTAAGGTCATCCCCCCCCCCCATAGGCCTTCCGATTTGTCCCCGGAGAATCTCAACAATTCTGGAGAAGTGGTTTTGGCGCACCAGTGGATTACTGCTTGCTGGTGACGTATTTCAGTATCTCGACCACCTGCTCCGGTGTTTGCGCCCAAGCCATCGCTGAGCTATCCACCTCCTTAAGCGGATGAATGATATCTTCAGCATGCAGGCTGATATACGGCTTGCCTGATGCGGCACAAAAGCCGGCATCGAAGGCTGCATTCCATTGCTTATATTTTTCCCCAAAGCGTATGACGGCTAGATCACATTGCTCAAGGAGTGTTTTGGTGCGTATCGCATTCACTTTTGAGGATTTATGATCACGCCAAAAACTACCCCTTTCTTTTCCAAGCAAATCGCCAGCGGCATCGCTGGCTTCGTGATCCGTGACGGCCGACGTAAATGTGATCGGTAATCGATATGCTTTAGCACCGCGCAATATTTGTTGACGCCAATCTGTGTGGATTTCACCAGATAAGTACACCGTCCAATCCATAGTAGCCTCTGGATTAGTTTCACTCATCCTTAAATATAACGTGCGATTACCAGCATCCGTAACCGCTGCGTCGTACCTCCAGGCGTTTGGTCGGTCACGCAGATGCTAACGGAATCGACCTTGACGGTGGTGGATGTCCTGTCCACTATTTCCTGTTCGTCCAAGTGAGATGTTATAGCGCCTCTGAGTAAGTAGTACTGCAGTCTGAAAAAGTGGGGTGTTGCATCGTGAATTTGAATCCCCCCGAAACTATACTGGCCATAATGATGACCCCTTTTTCAAGTCACGAATTCCATGACTTGCTACTCGATTCAATGCTAACAGAATGATCCTTTTTGTAGTGCCATCAAGCAGTTCCTGGAATATCGATGGTTTATTAAAGTTGGTAGATGAGGATCTCGTAGGACGGGTAGGAACGCTCACACCTGACGAATTGATCACAAGAGACCGAGTACCGTTCGCCACGTTTATTGTCGGAAACTTTCGGCTGCTGGGACCCGCCGGACAGGAGATAGTTGATACGCTCTGCAATCAGTTCACGAAGCAAAATCCTTCGGTCCCGATTCTGAACCACCCGGCTCGAGCAATGAGTAGGGTTCAGCTGCTAGAACAACTATACAACGATGGGATAAACGACTTTCGGGTCTTCAGAGTCGTCGAAAAGCTTCCAGCGGACGTTCGTTTTCCAATATTCATCCGCCATGCTGACAATCATAACGGCAGTCTCACCAGACTGATAGAGACAACCGAAGGATACGATACCGCTCTGGACAAACTCGTGAGGAGGGCCAATTACGACATCTGTGATCTGATGGCGGTGGAGTTCTCTGATATTGCTGATGAAAACGGTTTCTATCGCAAGTACACCGCATTCAGAGTCGGAAACGAAATCATTCCCAGAAGCCTGAAATTCGACACCAACTGGGTAGTAAAGAGCGGTGCTGATGAGGCCTATCTGCACCCGGTTACGGGATATTTCGACAAGGCTAGAATTCGCGAGGAGCGAGCGTACATGGAACAAAATCCACACGAATCGTGGCTAAAAAAAGTCTTTGATCTGGCACAAATCGAATACGGTCGGATCGACTATTCAATGGCTGGCGATGCGCCTCGAATTTGGGAGATTAATACCCACCCGACTTTTCTTTCGCGATATCAAAATAGCACGGAATTGAGCCGGTTAATTCGTGAAGCACGGTCACCTGTCATAAAGATGTTCTATTCCAGATTATCGTCGGCGCTCCGGGAAATCGACGGAGATGCGCACTTACACCGCGAATACGTCTTTCGGGTGTCACAGAGACTGCTCGACCAACGCCGACGCGAGAATCGAGCCTCGCTTTTTCATACGTATCGAACGGACGGTAAAAATCGTCTCCGATGGATTTTGGGGTGGTTTGGGCGGCACTATCCAGAAAGTAGAGTCTACCATTTTCTGCGCCGGACCATCGGTGCCAAGCTCTGGAATATGATCTTCGTGGCTCGAAAGAAATCGTAGATTTTTCGATGATTATATCTGCGGGTATAATTTGAATAATCCGGTTCAATTCGGCCACCTAATCCGGTTGATTCCGGCCACCCCCTCAACGCAGGGTTTTGGAGCGCATGTGAGCGCGGGATAATCAATAGACGAAGGCTGTTCATACTCCTTTTTTCACTCAAACGTGATCAGAGGAGCGTTCGATGGCCAAGCCGCGATTATCCGTGCAGAAGATTAGAGAGATTTTACGATTGCGCTTCGAGTTCGGACTCTTCGAGCGCAAGATTGCGGTGAGCTGCCACATAGCGAGAAGCACCGTTTCCGACTACCTACGCCGCGCCGCAGAGGCAGGCGTGAGACCCTCGATCGGATGCGTTGGTGACTGCTTTGACGACGCGATGGCCGAAAGCTTCTTCGCCACACTCGAGACGGAGCTTCTCGACAGTGGTCTGACCCCCTAAAAGTGGACACCCGATAAGATATAGGATTTCGTTACAATTGAGGTCTCTCAAATCCCTTGGAGGGACCCATGAAAGGAAAACGATTTACAGAAGAGCAGATTGCCTACGCGCTGGGCCAGGCCAAGTCCGGAAAGACGGTCTAGCAAACGAGTACATGCCAAATGGAGAAGAAAAGAAATGGGCGAGGGGCGTCTCCAAAGCCCGAGAACGTGGAGAGATTGGAACGTTTGGCGTCGCTCCTGCTGGAGAATATCGAGTGGGATTAGCTGTATCCGGAATAACGAAATATAGATACCGAAAATCTTAATCTATAACTTAACCGATGAAATAAAAACAGACTATAAATTATTGTTATTATTATACTTATGTGCAAGAGATCGTACCCGAGGTGGGACTCGAACCCACACGTCCATAGGACATACGATTTTGAGTCGCATGCGTCTACCAATTCCGCCACTCGGGCATTTGTGCGACGGTAATGTCAGGCCGTCGGATACGCCTTGCTAATGCTTCGGATCCTGTTGAACAACGTCGCCTATTTCAAGCTCAAAAAACTATTTTGAGGCGAAGAGTGACATGAACCGGATGATTGTTCGAATTCCATCCCTGAATCGATCCAGTCCGAAGCATTCGTTTGGAGAGTGGATGGAATCGGAGTCCAACCCGAATCCCATGAGCACGGTATCCAATCCCAAGAGTGCCTTAAAATCAGCTACAATGGGGATACTCCCACCGGTCCGGACGAAATACGGCTTCTCTCCGTAAACACCCTCCATGGCATCCGACGCTGCGGCCATGGCAGAACTATCCGTGTCGACCAGTGCTCCATTTCCACCATGGAGATCTGTGAACGTGAGACTCATGGTTGGTGGCGTATTGTACTCGAAATACTTCTTCATCTTCTCTGTGATGTCTTCTGGGCCCTGGTTCGGGACCAGCCGCATCGAGATCTTGGCGCTGGCCTTTGAAGGAAGAACGGTTTTCGCACCGTCTCCGATGTATCCGCCCCATATTCCATTACAATCCAGCGTCGGTCTGGCTGTTGTGCCCTCAAGGATTGAGTAACCTTTTTCCGTTCGGGCCATGGTCACACCCACCTCCTCAATCCACCCCTGATCATCAAACGGTAGGGACGCAAATGTTACTCTCTCGTCGTCGGAAAGCGGAATTACATCGTCGTAAAATCCGGGAATCATGACCCGATGATCATCGTCATGGAGCGCAGAAATCATTCGGGCGAGTACGTTCACCGGATTTTCAATGGCTCCGCCGTAAACACCCGAGTGAAGGTCGCGGTCCGGGCCCGTTAATGTAACTTCAACATAGGCCAACCCGCGAAGTCCGTATGTGATCGAGGGAACGCCTGATCCAAACAGCGCCGTATCGGAAATCACAACCACGTCCGCCGACAACAATTCTTTGTGTGCCTCTATGAACGCTGGTAGGTTTTCCGACCCGCTTTCCTCCTCTCCTTCGAAGATGTATTTGACGTTCAGCGGCAACGCGTCTCCCGTCTTCAGGTATGACTCGGCGGCTTTGACATGCATGAAGAGCTGACCCTTGTCATCGCACGATCCACGTGCATACAGAACGCCATCTTTCACAACGGGCTCAAATGGAGGTGAATCCCACAACTCGAGCGGGTCCGGAGGTTGTACATCGTAGTGCCCGTAAACGAGAATCGTAGGGAGGCTCGGGTCTACAATAGACTCCGCGTAGACTACAGGATGTCCGGCGGTTTCCATGATCTCGACATTCGCAATTCCGAGCGATTTCAGATGATTGGACAACCAGTCTGCAGCCCGGCGAACATCCGACGCGTGATCGGGATTGGTGCTGACGGAAGGAATGCGGAGCAGTTCGTTGAGCTCGGCTACAAATCCGTCGAAATTTTCTTCTGCGTAAGCGAGTGCTTTATCCATCGCGCTGGTGGGTCGCTTGAAGATCAAAACTTGTCGTGCTCTCAATCTAGGAGATGTCCGTCGTCTTATCACTAGCACCAGATCTGATCTGCGTGAATAATCCAAAGCCATGTAGCGCGCCGGCTCGCCTACAATTCGCTCTCGTCACGCCATCGTCTGAGTCGCCACACGGCTGTAGAGTCCTTCCGAACAAGATTAAAGTTGACGTTCCCATCTGTTCGAAATACATCTCCCTGTTCAAGCGTTACCGTCAGGTTAAACGACCGAACAACGCGTACCTCCAACTGAGGTACCAGATTATCCTGAGTGATTATCTGATTCCATTGCAATCGGATCAGGCTTGAGTTCTGAAATAACCTGCGGGTTGTTTCCAGGTCCTGAGCGAACCCCCACTCTCGATCTACGAGCGCATCGAAATCTCTCCAAAGAAATGTAAAGGACGAGTCTAACAGGGGCTCGTACAAGGATAGATCTCGGAGTTCGTATGCGTTCCTGAAATTTGTAAAAAAACCATCAATTGTCGTTTGATCACCAATCAGACCACCGAACGGATCTCCTTCCTCCAGGGCGGGAGCAAACGGGTTGCAGCTACTAAACATCGACAACACCCAGGCCGTCACAATAAACTGAACCGGCTTTTTCATCAGGGAGTCTCCATCGTTTCCATAAAACCAGGGTTGATCCCCCGTTCTACTTCATGAATTCGGCCTTCAGATCACTCCACGATGTCCTTCCACCCAGCTCCTGATCCGTCCATTCCTCTAAATCCCAGAGCCCGTTTGAGCCCTGCTCGATAAGCCATTGGAGCCTGCCCTGTACCTCCGATGGCGCATCCGGACGGCGGTGGTTGATCGTTAGTACGTATGTCGCGTCCAACAAAAACTGTGTATCTGAGACAATTGTAAATGACTGATCATTCAGCACGAGTCCGTGCCCGGTATTCAACTTAGCAGCAGCTGCAGCAGCGGTAAAATACTGATCCTCTTGAGCGCGTCCCCAGTTGGCAAACACCGATTCCCGAGCCTCTGCCGTTGCTGTTGGATGGAAAAGAAGATCGTCATTTAGAGATCTCCGATAATTTAGCGCATTCATTTCGCGGACCGCCGCAATGATGTTATCGATGACTTGTTCAGGCGTATCTGGCTGCGAGAAGGTGCCTGCATCTGCCAGGGGTTCATCGGGAGTCCGGGTCGAGAAGAGGGAGCAGCCTGTGAAAAGGATACTCGTCGCGAGGGCAAGCAATATTGACCCGAATATCTTCGGCATCTGATGATTGGTCCAGCTACCAGCTAGTCCGTTCGACGACTGAATAAAATTATCCTGGGGGATCCCTCTTCATAGGGAGCCCCTGTGTAGTCCCCCAAAATCGAGTCTAGTTCCAAACCAGCGCTTGAATAAAGTGATTCAAAATCTGATCGGTCCAGGAGTGCAACAGATTCGAAAAATGTATGGGAGTCGCCTTCATTCGAGAAGACAATCTCTTTTAAAATCCGTCCTTCCTCAATCCATCGCCGCTGTTCGATCACGATGCCTCCAATAGTTCGGGTATCAGAGGGTACCAGGCTAGCCTCAACAGCTGTTCGATTCAAAAAATCCTGAACAACGAACCCGCCTGGTTTTACGGCAGACGCCATAGCGTCAACCGCTTTTTGATGATCTTCCCACTTTTCGAAGTAACCGAAGGCCGTGAACAAATTAACTACCCCGTCAAAGCGATCCCGTCCGACGGGATTTCGCATGTCGCCGGCAATGAAGGTGATGCTAAGGTTTTCCTCTGCAGCTTTTTCTTTGGCGATTTCAAGAGAGCGCTCAGATAGATCAAGTCCAGTGATTTTATGACCTCGCTTCGCAAACTCGATAGCGTGTCGTCCACGACCGCATCCGACATCCAGGATTTCCGATCCTGCGGTTGGTTTTACGGTCCGCTCGATCAAGTCGACCAGACTGACGGCCTCTTCTTCATTTCGGTCGCTGTAGACGATCTCATATTCGTCTCTACTGAACCACTGTTCGTACCAAGTCATATCCTAAAGCGCGATTGTGGGCGCGATGTTGGGCGCAATTGTGACCGAGATCAGATGCGTCAATTCGGCGTCGGCAAAACTTACACTGTGTTCGATCATGTTATGGGTTCAGAAAAATCGGAAATCACATTTTCGCTTGTTCGAACTCCTTCAAAACAGGACGTGATTGCCGTAACGACTTCCTCAAGAATAATGTCCGGACACGATGCTCCCGCGGCTAACAAGACCCGTACCGGCTTTCTATAATCCAACCAATTCTCAGTGTGGGTCATTTTTTTTGTGCGTAAATCAAAATGTTCGATGCTCGACAATCCTGTGATCTGGTCCGCACTACTAATGAAATACGTGGGCAGTCGCTCCTCACAGATCTCAACCAGGTGACTCGTGTTCGATGAATTGATTCCACCGACAATAACGGCCGCGTCGGCTTCCTGTTCGAGGAGTACTCGCGTGGCATCCTGATTCTCATTGGTAGCATAGCAAAGCGTATCGCTCGTATCGGCGAAGTGATCATCAACTTGATCTGCTCCGTAGCGGTTTGCCATTGTGGTTTTTAGAAAATCCGCGATTGCAACCGTTTCTGTCGCCAGCATCGTTGTTTGATTGACAACACCAACCCGGACCAAATCCTTTTCTGGATCGAATCCTTCAGAATAGCGATCCTCGAAGGCATTGTAGAACTGAGAGCCGTTGACTTCGCCTGAGATAAATCGAGACAAGGTTTGCGTTTCTCCAAGATCTCGAATGACAATCACCGGTGCCGTCTTCTGAGCATGTGAAAAAGTGGCCTGCGTTTCCTCATGATGTCGCTTTCCGTGGATAACGACCGTGAACTCATTCTCGCCAATCTGACTGGATCGACGCCATACTTTTTCCACGAAGGGACAGGTCGCGTCATACGTACGTATGTCAAGTCCTTTTTGAATGAGGTCTTGTTCGATTTCAACTGTAGTCCCGAACGCCGGAATGATCACAACGTCTTCACCGCGGAGTTCGGAGAACGGAATGAGCTGCTTTCCCGACGTTGTTCGAAGGAATTGAATGCCTCGCTCTCTCAGGTCTTCATTCACTCGTTGATTGTGGATCATCTCAGAGAGCAAAAATATGCGGTGGCCAGGATGCTCATCCAGTGCTCGGTAGGCAATATCAATGGCGTTTTCCACGCCGTAGCAAAAGCCGAAATGGCGCGCCAGATGGAATCGGACGGGGCCAAAATCTAGCAACGAGGGAGACAGATCGCGCTTCAGCGGGTCCGATTGTCTTCGAATCTCCTTGATCCGACTGACAATTGTAGACTGGTAAAAAGAAGGAAGATCAAACGTTCGTGCCATGCCGTGTGCACTTCTTCGTTACGGGTCGGACTCATACGTTTGCGTACGCAGTGAGTTCGACCAGAATCCTGCTAGAGACGCCGCTCAATTTTCGGAAGGACACCCTTTTTCCAGGCATTATATCTATCCTCAAGCGCAGCGGATCGTGCTTCTTTCATAAGCCACGTGTAAAAGGTCAAATTGTGAACAGATGCCATTTGCAGGCCGAGTAGTTCCCCGGCGATGAAAAGATGGCGGAGATAGGCTTTCGAAAAACCGTGCGATACGCCTCCAGATAAGCCCGGGTCGATCGGCGTAACATCATCACGCCACTTTCGATTCCGGATGTTGATGATGCCCTCTGTGGTGAAGAGCATACCATTTCGACCATTGCGAGTCGGTATCACGCAGTCGAACATGTCGACACCTCGACCGACATTCTCAACCAAGTTTGCCGGCGTTCCCACTCCCATAAGATAGCGCGGTTTATCCAGCGGGAGAATTTCATTCACGACTTCGACCATCGCGTACATTTCTTCAGCTGGCTCGCCAACCGAAAGGCCCCCTATGGCATACCCGGGAAAGTCGAGATCCACCAGGGCGCGAGCAGAATCTCTTCGAACATCCGGGTACACAACACCCTGAACAATGCCAAAAAGCGCCTGAGAATGACCGTAATTCGGGATCGTTTCTTCGGCTCGCTTCTTACATCGGGCTGCCCATCTGAGCGTGAGCTCGTTCGATGAGGTTGCATAATCTTCAGTTACACTTCCCGCAGGACATTCATCGAGCACCATCATGATATCCGAACCGATTGCACGTTGGATGTCAATGACCGATTCAGGAGTGAACTGATGGGTTGAACCGTCGATGTGGCTCTGGAATTCAGCGCCTTCTTCGGAAATGGTGCGACGGGATGCCAACGAGAATACTTGATATCCACCCGAATCTGTTAGGATGGGTCCTTTCCACTGCATAAAGGGATGTAACCCTCCTGCCTTCTGAATGATGTCGGTGCCGGGTCGGAGATAGAGGTGATATGTATTGCTGAGAATAACCTGTGACCCTATGACTGACTCCAGCTCTAAAGGCCAAACGCCTTTCACCGTGCCCACGGTTCCCACCGGCACGAATACAGGAGTCTGGATCAGACCATGACCTGTATGGATGGTACCCGCCCGCGCCTGAGACGAGGAGTCTGTATGCACAAGCTCAAATTTCATCCGGTCAAGGGACTAGAAGGGGAGATACGTCCGGCTCAAGCCGGGAATCCATTTGAATCAGATCTCGAATCTTGATCGCATCACGGGTTTCCATTCCCAAGGCTATAATCCTGTCTCCCACATCAAGTAGTAAAACGGTCGGTTGAATCCGATTGACGTACGGTGTGACACCTCCATGAAAATGAAACTGTTGGTAGTATTCCTTGCTATTGAGGTGCTGGAAGCGTTGGATATCTGACAGGGAAATGGATTCAAGCCATCGGCTGGAGAAGATGTGAACGTCATTTCCCGTCAACGCGACGGTATAAGATCGACCAATTCCGATCCCTACGATAAGAAGAACGACAGGTAGCACCACGAAATGCCAGGAAGAAATAATCGGCTCCACTCCGCCGCCGGACGCACCCCAGGTTAGCACTCCTACGAAGACGGTTATCAGGACCAGCGAAGAAACAGACACGAGATAAAGGGATTCAGCTCGAATCCTGTCTTTTACCGTCGCTGATATGAGTAACCCTAATAGGGATTTCGAGGGGGAAAACTGAGCAGGAATTTTAAATTCGTTCATCGACCCGACCATTCCGCTACTGATTCTGAATGGTCGAATCGGACCGAGAGGATCTCAGTTCGGCTGCAGACGTGAGGCGGGTCTGGAGGGCACTCAATCGCTCCTCCCATGCGAGGAGCTCTCGTTCTCGCTCAGAGATTTGTCGATAGGAATCACTGATCGCCTGTTCACGTATTTCAAAAGGAGCCTGCTCAATCGTCCCTCTCTCTTCAAAATATCGTCTGAACAACCAATTATGTTTGGCGGCCTCCATTAGCTCGGAAAAACGAAAAGCACCAAGTGCCCCCCATGTGGCAGCATTCTCAGCGACGCTGGCGACAGCCCGCATATCAGAGACAATAGTATACAGCGTATCCGTAGTGGCAAGCAGCGAGTTGTAAACCGCAGGGTCATTGAGCATCCGCGCCACCGTTCCATCCCCCTCATTCACCTTTGCGACGACCGATTCAATGCCTTCGGTTGCTCTTGAGGCCAGTTCAACGAGAATTTCCGTATTAGCTTCCGCACTGGTCGCCAGAGAATTGAGGATGCGTCGAGTTTCGTTGGTTGTGGCAACAAGTTCATCATAGAGGGTCGGATCGTACACGATTTTTCCTAGAGTACCCTCTCCCCGTTGAACATCGAGCATGATCTGCCCAAATGCGTTAGCGGCTGCCTCAAAATCTTCAACCGATGCAAGTGCCTTGTCGGTGATCTCAAACAGATCAAAGGGATCGATACCGGGTAGGAAATCAGCCTCTTCGACGGGTTCGGCTGATTCGATGGGGGAGACCAAAACTACGATCCGTTCTCCGACAAGACCATCGCTCTTGATTTGGGCCTGAGTGTTCTTCCGAATCAGGTGCTGAGCATCAATGCTGATTCGCATCGTAACTACGATTCGTTCACCGGGTGAAGCCGGAAGCTGAACGTCGCTTACCCGACCCACCTTGACGCCCTGATACTGAACCGGCGCACCGTTTTGCAGCCCAGCAACTTGCGTAAAACGGGATTGTACGGTCACGGTATCGCTGAACAGGAATGTTTTATTCCCGATCGCAAACAGACCCAGGACGAAGAGAATAAATCCTAACAGGACGACAATGCCGACTCGAGCCGCTCGGTTCATGCTTTTACAAACGAGTTGTTGGCCGATTTAACAGGGGCTGACCATAGAAGTTGCGAACCTGCGGGTGGTCAAAAGCGCGAACCTCATCCAGTGATCCACCAGCGATTATGCGACCGTCATGAAGGAAGAATGCATCATCAGCAATAATTTCGGCACACAATATGTCGTGAGTGATTGCTACAGACGTGATTCCACGCTCCTCTCTGAGGCTTACGATCAGCTCCGCAACGGTACGGACTGACTCTGGATCCAGGCCCGTAGTGGGCTCGTCATACAGAAGGATTTCAGGTTCTAGAACGATCGCTCGTGCAAGCGCGATCCGCTTCTTTTGCCCACCGGATAATTCCGACGGAAAATGCGCACGCTTGTCCACCAGGTCGAACCAGGATAGGATTTCGTCGATTCGATCTCGGCGCTCAGCTTTCGACATGACGGTGTGTCTGTCAAGAATGAAATCCAGGTTTTGTGCTGCCGTCATTGAATCGAAGAGCGCACCACTTTGAAACAGATAACCAATATTTAGTCTGAGTTCGTCCAGTTCGTCTTTCTCGAGCAGATCAATTCGCTTGCCTTGTACCCAAACCTCGCCTGAATCCGGTTCCAACAGCCGAACAATATGCTTGATCAGAACACTTTTCCCGGTTCCAGAACCTCCCATGACAACGACACTTCGGCCGCGCATGACGTCCAGATCAACCCCCTTTAGTACTTCGTAACGTCCAAATGATTTACGAAGATTTACGAGTCTGATGATATGATCCGTCTGAACGGACAAGGGTTAAACCGAACTAAAGATGAAGATGGACAATCGAACCACGACGACATCGGCCAGAAGTATGAGAAGCGACGAAACGACTACAGACTGCATGGCAGCACGTCCAACCTCCTGGGTACCCCCACGCACGTTGTAACCCAGATAGCAGCTCACGATGCCCACAATAAAACCGAAGATGCCCGTTTTAAGGGTGTCAACCAGAATATCACTGATCCGGAGGGACATGAACGCGGTCGAGATGTAGATACGATAATCCATGTCGGTCGCGAGCGACGATTCGATGAACCCACCGGAGAGGGCAATAAAGTCGGTCCATACGGTCAACACGGGAAACATAAGTGTACACGCGACGACACGCGTAGTGACCAAATAGTGGAAGGGTTTGAGCGCGGCCACTTCAAGCGCATCAATTTGTTCGGTGACTCGCATCGATCCGATCTCAGCTCCAATTCCGGCTCCCAGGCGGCCGGCCAGGACCAACGCTGTGATAACGGGGCCAATCTCCTTGATGACCGATAGGGCTAACATATTGGGCATCATGGCTTCTGCACCGAACTGAACCAGCGTTCCTCTGCTTTGCATGGCGAGGACGACACCAATAGCCAGGCCCGTGACGGCCGTGAGTACTACACTCTTTGATCCGATTTCGTCCAGCTGGCGGAGTAGCTCTCGAAACTCAAAAGGGCGACGCCAAAACCGTGCAAAGAAATGCATGGTGAAGTTGAAGAGTTCACCGGTTTTGATAAGAATTCTATACAGAATACTTTGCCTGACGACGCCGGTATCTGACTTGGCTAGGGGCATTGAAAGACCAGATTAAACCTGGGCGGGTGCTGATTCAGTGTCAAATCGATGCTTTCGTTCATGCAGTAACGTAGCGATCGATCCGACGTTCAGCACGATTCCGGAATAATAAGCCCAGAGCACGAGAGCCAGAATCAGGACGAATGTACTTCCAAATGCGGCCATCCATGTATCCTGAAACGTGGCCAGCCGGGTCACATACATGGTGAAGGGTACCTTGGCTATTTCCCAGAGAATTGCTGCGACGATTGCTCCCGTCCAGGCACTGCGCGCAGGGGGTTTTGGGATGGGTGTGAAGTAAATGAGTTGGAAAAACATGACAGCGTTCAGGACAAGCGGAAGGAGCCACGCAAGCCAACGAAACGCCCAGTGGAGCCCATCGCTAAGCCACGCGTTCTCATATCCCAATTCGGACATCATCTCAATCGCTGAGGTATTCAGGCTTTGAATGAACAGAGTGATGACAATAGAGAGAACGAAAAACGCCCCCACCTGAAAGGCCATTCGGAAATCAAATATATAAGCTCGGAGCGGCGTCCGGTGATCGTGCCACTCTTCGCGAAAAATATTTGAGAGCACGGCCCGAAGCGTAGCAAAGAGCGTTTTGGCCGTAACCGTAAGGCTGACCACGCCAATCAGCGTAATGGTACCCGACGCCTGCTGGAGCTGCTGCAAGAACTGAACGAGTTCACCGCGCTGGTACTCAGGAAAAAACGGTTGGATGATGAGGCCGATGAGCGCCGACGGTCGTTCAGGTTGGATGGTTTGCGCAACCAGTCCGGCTCCAACGACGATCAGAGGAATGAACGTGACGAGTATCTTGAAGGCAATGGCTTGCGCCCAGAGAAATACGTCTTTGTTGTGCAGTTCCCGATAAATCCCGCCCGCGTAGTATCGGGGTATGGACGCGTAATTACCGAGAGGCATGGAGATGGAAGTGCAGGTCGTGGAAGCCGAGAGAGATTCGCCCTGCATAGATGAGCCGATACGCGAGCATTCGACTGCCATTCCTGTCATCTATCTGGCCGATAGACGAAAGGTACAAAAAGTCGAGCGTGAGCTTAATCAGGAACTGAGCCTTGTTGAGGCTTGGGGAGCGTCCGTTCTAGGCAGATGCTTTCCTGGGTTCGAATATGGGTTCTGATCTATGAAGAACTGTTTCTCGGGTAATCCGACACGAAGCAACATCCGATAATGAGTGGATCTCAAACATGATATCGAGCATCGTTTCTTCCAAGACTGCTCGTAGACCACGCGCTCCAGTTCCCAGTTGAGATGCCTTCTCCACGATGGTGGCGATGGCATCTTCGTCGAATATCAGGTCGATTCCGTCCATCGCGAACAGCTTCTGATACTGTTTGAGGAGCGCGTTCTTGGGTTCGAGAAGAATATTCCGCATTGCATCTCTGGACAACTCTCTGAGAGCTGAAATGACGGGTAGGCGTCCAATTAGCTCAGGAATGAGTCCAAAACGCAAAAGGTCGTCGGGCTCGACAAGCTGGAAGATGGCAGGGTCATTTTTCTCAATATTTCCCCTCGAATCTGCCAGAAATCCGATCGTGTTTGTAGAGAGTCTATGCGCAATGACATCGTTTAGCCCGTCAAAAGCGCCACCACAAATGAACAGGATGTTCGACGTATCGATGTTGATCAGGCTCTGTTCGGGATGTTTACGTCCCCCTTTTGGAGGCACTCCGGCTATGGTACCCTCCAGGATTTTAAGGAGTGCCTGCTGAACACCTTCCCCAGAGACATCTCTGGTAATCGACGCATTATCTGCTTTTCGAGCCACCTTGTCTACTTCATCAATGTAAATGATCCCACGCTCGGCCCGCTCGACGTTGAAGTCAGCAGCGTGAAGGAGGTGAGCAAGGATGCTTTCGACGTCCTCTCCAACGTATCCCGCCTCTGTGAGGGCAGTTGCGTCGGAAATGGAAAAAGGAACGTCGAGGATTCGAGCGAGCGTCTTAGCTAGCAGCGTTTTTCCAGTACCCGTGGGTCCGATCAGGAGGATGTTCGATTTCTCAATTTCGACATCGCTGTACTCGCTTACGAACTCCTGGGCATCGATTCGCTTGTAGTGATTATAAACGGCAACGGAGAGCGCCTTTTTTGCATGGTCCTGGTCAATTACGTATTCATCCAGGGACTGCTTGATCTCAGTGGGAGTGAGACGTCGTAGCGGACTGGTTGTCTGGGAGGGAAAGCCTGCGGGTTTTTGGACCCCGGTTAGATCACTCTGGACGATTCCAGACGCATCATTGATGCATCGATCACAAATGTAGACCTCCGGACCAGCAACCATTGAGGTCACTTCGTGTGCGGTACGACCGCAGAAAGAACACCGGATTACATCTTCATCACGTCGATCACTCATCGCCTAATCTAACCTGAATGTAGTACAGAACACCGTTTGAAACGCGCCAGAACGAGGCCGCCATGGTACATATATCGCACGTTTTCAGCAAAACCTTAAACCGCTAAGTGCTGGCAGAAATCCACCGAATCATGGTTCATGGTAGGAGCCCAACTCCTTTCAGCGCAACGTCTCGCAGAGAATTTTACAGAAGGTTTTACAGAAGAACTATCACAGGGACTTGTCGTCGCCATCCGACGTATTGAGCAAATCGATTGAAGTCCCAGGAAGGGATTCCGAATGCAGAGTTGGAACGGGACGGAATTCGAGTAGCGCCGTCAGATCTTGTACCAAACGCTGCCTGAGTCCCACCTGAAGAACGGTCAAACCTGCTTTTTTCGAGCGCGCATGAAGGGAAACGTATTTAGGTGCAAAACCTCGCCAGTTTATTACCTGTGACGTTTCTTGATCCAGCTCAAAAAGTGAAAAATTTGGATCTGGTTGCGGCTCCAGGGAGCAAAATATTGCGAAGTGCCACGTTAAACCAGGAAGGGCTCTCGATTAGGCAGCGCTCGCGATCTCGCCTCCATACTTCTGTATCAGAAATCGTTCGCGATATAGAAAGTGAGCGACCCTACAGACTTTCGAGGTATAGTACGCATTGAATCCACCTCCAATGACCGCGCCCGTAACCGGAATGATCTGTGCCAGCTTGGCACCGGTCAATTTCAGACCCAAGGCGCGAGCGGCGCGTTCAATCGCATTCATAAGGCCCATTTGCTCGAGGGCTTGCGTACTCTGAGTTCGAGCTACTCGCGTTGCGGTTCGAACCGCCGGTGCCAAAGTAACGTCTTTGGCTTTCGTGCTCGGTTGTGCGACTTGATCAAGCAGTTCCAGCGCGTACAGTCTCTCTTCAGGCCGGGTTACTTCAAAACCGCAATACGTTGCGTATTCACCCGCAGCACGGAGATTAAGTGACACCAGTGCGATTAGATCTGGCACGATGCCGGCTGCGCCCGCCAGGCCCGTTGCTGTTCCCTCGGCCGCCGCGAGGGCCGTGTACTTATTTCCCAGACCTTCCGCAATCGTGTCCACGTCTTCTAGATCCAGGAGATGGATATCAACGTGATTTTCAATACGATGCCCGGCGTCTTTGAACTGCTTGAAAACAGCTTCGGTCCAGACGGTATCCTGTGTGATCTCGTTTGTGAGGTCCAGAAGACCGGTTACCACATTATCCATGGTCCACTCCACACCTGGAACTCTTCGTATAACGTCAGTCACGTCATTCCATGCTGATTCAGCCTTCTCTTTCGCCGAGCTATACCAGGTGCGCGGAGGATTACGCCATGCGGCGATTTCCTCCAGCGCTCTGCGTTCATAGTCGGACGGAGTATTTACTTCTCCTGTCGGCATCCTTGAGTTTGATTCTGAATTGACATGGCGCTTATACGCAGAAGAGTCAAAAGGTTATAAATAGGTCTTCAAGGGCCCAATACGGGACATGTTAGTTGGAAATGGGCCAGAATACACCGAATCGAAATCGTTTTGCAGGTAGGGGGTAGTCCGGTACCAGGAGGTTTCCAACCAATGCATTCGTGCCACTGAACATATTTTCATACGCCAGAAAAATCGTTGCCGTACGAACACCCGCTTCCGCTACGATATCAACCGTCATCGACGAAGGCACGAGTTGGCTGTCATCAGAAGGGAGAAATAGGCTTCCAGTTCGAGTGTCCAGGCGCCTTCCGACCATGGAATCCCAGTAAAAGGCGCGAATCGATAGATCGAGGTCGAGATCACCCTTAAAGAGTAACGTTCTGATTCCGAGTCGTCCATTGATCCAGAATTCCGGAATTGCAGACGATTCCAACTCTCCGACTATCGAATCTTCAGAGGATGATACCCGAAGAAACGTGGGTCGAAGAAAAGTATAGACGCCTCTTTCTTCGTCGTTCCGGTAAGAGACTTCCAATGCTGCTCCCGTATTAATCATATTGCCTGCGATGGCGTGGGCAACGATCTCGTCGCTCGTCCTGTCAATTGTCCAGGTCCGCTTGTCAGTCGTCGAAGTATAGAAAAAGGAGGCATTCAACCCCACTGCGCCGACGTCGTGACGGAGATCGAGTATGAGTCTATCAACCCTCGATTCGGGCCGATTCTCCAGCAGAGTCATATTCTGGCCGAAGCCCCACGCTTCCATCCAGGTAGACCGTATTCCGGACGTACTCACCGACAGTGAAATAAACTCGCGCGTGAAGCGAATGGATGCCGATGCAAATGTATACCCGTTGTCGGCCTGAATGCCGACCGATCCATCGGCCAGGACGGTACCAAAAAGGGAGGAGCCCCCCACCACCAACTGAGCAAACGATCGACTTCTGTCAAATCCTTCAGCGAACGCATTTCCGTGTCGAAAACGGTCTTGCCATGCCGTTGCGGAGAGGCGAAGGCTATATTGAGCGCCGACAATTTCGTGCAGGGCCGAGACACCCAGGCGATTAACGCGCGCCGCAACGGTATCTGAGACCGATTGATATTGCAGTGTTTGGGCAGACCAAGAACCCGAAATAGTAAGTGGGGACTCTCGGACTGATGTTCGGAATCGAATCGACAGGTCATTACGGATTGTCGTACGCTTTGCCTCCCGGTCGGTGACGTTCGCTCCCAGGCGCTGATAGATCGATGAATAGGGTTGCCCGCTGCGTGTTACTACTCCGCCTTGCGCCCCAACCTTCCGGCGATTGTATAGCTCGAAGATTTCTACGCTCCACAAATCGCTTTCAAGTCGAATTCTTGACGTGAGCTGCCGAGCTCGCTCAAGCCGACTACCCGGATATTCTCCGCCTGAACCGGCGCCTGCATATCCGAATACGATATCCAGTCGATCCTCGGGTCGGAAAAGTGAAATCCGTCGGGACTGAGCATGGACAACACCAATGGACTGGAGACCGGTATTCGTTGAGCGATACCTGAGATCGGTTGCCGGGGAAAACGAAGAAAAAGTGCCGGTTTGAGTATGTACGCCGAACGGTCGGGTACCCGGATTTGACCGTGTTCTCACACTTTCGACCAACACGTACGGCAGCAAATCAAATCGGGGCCTTCCCGTAATCAAATCGTTCAACCGGAGCCCGTCGAGTTGCAAATCGACTTGATTTGGATCGAAACCCATTGGGCTTATCGAGCTGGGCCATCCGGGCGTCCCGAAAGAAAAAGCCATCATTCCGGGAAGTGTGTTCAATAGAGAAGACAAATCCAGTTCTGCCCTTCGTGCCGGTCGTCCGAAATCAGTAACGACACCGGAATTGTTGCGGAAGAAGCCTGGCTTTTTCAGAGAATCTACTGCCGGGTGTTCCAATCCACTCGCGACTGATAGCGAATCGACGACCTGACTATAGGAGGGACCCACGAATCCCCACAAAAGTGCGAGGATAAAGATTGACCTCACATCATGCTTGTAGCCTTTACTCCGGAAAAAGTCCAAAGAGCCTACTCTCTATTCGTCCAATAATTTCGCGCCGATCCTCGGGTACGTTGACAAAGTCGAGTTCGTCAACGTCAATGATAATTTTGGGACCTTCCGTATATCTGGATATCCAATCTTCGTAGTGTTGATTCAGCCGTTCGAGATACTCGATCCGGATCGTACTTTCAAATTCCCGGCCACGAGACTGGATGTGGCCTACCAGCGTTGGAACCTTCGCCCGGAGATAGACCAGTAAATCGGGAGACTTGAGATAGGCCGTCATGATATGGAAAAGATCTGTGTAGTTCTCATAGTCTCTTCCTGCCATCAGCCCCATTTCGTGAAGGTTGCGAGCAAAAATTTCCGCGTCCTCATAGATGGATCTGTCCTGAACAACGCTGTGGGGCGCTTCCTCGATCTTGCGCTGGTGGTTGAACCGACTGGACAGAAAGAACACCTGAAGGTTAAACGACCACCGGTGCATATTGTCATAAAAATCAGTCAGATATGGATTGTCGTCCACTCGTTCGTAATAGGCCTCCCACTTGAAATAGTCTGAAAGGACTCGCGTAAGAGAACTTTTTCCGGCGCCGATGTTACCGGCAACTGCAACGTATTTCTTTCCAGCGTTAGGCAACGATTTGAAGAGGTAGGGTCAGACGTACGGAATTCGCTCGCGTACGAGGTGCACAGGCGGTGACAAAAATACCAAAGATCACGAGACCATGCAGGATGCTTTCTCCGATCTGTCTGATCGATTCATGATTACGCGTCGCGAATAATTTCTAACAACTTCTTAATGCGTGAAGTGACCGCTCGAAGCCGAAATCCGTTATTTTCGTTGGTTGTAAACTTCCGTTGATACCAGAGATCCAATCCATATCAATCGTTACCAACGGATTCGGGATCGCACACATATTCCATGGTGGAGTTAACACGACAAATGCCTACTTCGAATTCAGAAGACACACCGAAGCGAGCGACCTACGATCCTAAAGCGATCGAAGGAAAGTGGTACGAATACTGGGAGAGCCATTCTTTCTTTAGAACCACTGTCAACACCGCGAAGAAGCCTCATGTGATCGTCATGCCGCCGCCCAATGTTACGGGCCGACTGCATATGGGACATGCTCTGCAGGACACCATTCAGGACGCGTTGACTCGAATGCGTCGGATGCAGGGATTTGAGGCACTCTGGCTACCCGGAATGGATCATGCAGGTATCGCCACCCAAAATGTGGTAGAAAAAGCGCTCGTGGAGGATGAAGGAAAAGACCGACATGCGTATGGACGCGAGGCATTTGTCAAGAGAGTGTGGGAGTGGAAAGACGAGTACGGCGACATCATCCTTCAGCAAAAAAGACGTCTCGGCGATTCTTGTGACTGGTCGAAAGAACGGTTCACGATGGATGAGGGGTTCTCGCGCGCTGTGCAGGAAGTTTTCGTCAAACTCTACGATGAGGGCCTCGTCTATCGTGGAGAATATCTAATAAACTGGTGCCCTGTGGATCAGACGGCGCTGTCAGACGAGGAAGTGGATAACGTCGAACGGGATGGGCACCTATGGTATATCCGCTATCCCCTTGTTACGGGAGACGGCCACATCACGATCGCCACAACCCGACCAGAAACCATGCTGGGTGATACCGCGATTGCCGTCCATCCGGACGATGAACGATACACCCATCTGGTTGGACAGAGTGTACGGCTGCCTCTCACAGATAGAGAGATTCCCGTTATCGCAGATGAGTACGTGAAGAAGGATTTTGGCGCGGGAGCCTTGAAAATTACGCCCGGACACGACCGCAACGACTTCGAGATCGGTCAAAAACACGGACTTCCGACGCTCAACGTCATCGATCTGGATGGTTCAATTAGTGAGCTCGGATTTCCATATGTCGGCCTGGACCGCTTTGAAGCGCGGGAGCAAATCGTTGAGGATCTGAGAGCGCAAGATCTGCTCGAAAAGATAGAACCGTATAAATCGACGGTTCCGATATCGCATCGATCGAAGGCTATCATCGAACCGCTGATTTCCAGGCAGTGGTTTGTGAAAATGAAACCGCTTGCAGAACCTGCGATTGAGGCCGTTCGAAAAGGAGAAATCAAGTTCCACCCGAAGAGATGGGCGAACGAGTACTTCAGATGGCTCGAAAATATTCGAGACTGGACCATCTCCAGACAGCTGTGGTGGGGGCATCGAATTCCTGTTTGGTACTACACGGACAGCGACGGCGAGATTGACGAGTCCCGCGAGTTCGTCGTCTCAATTGATCAGCCGAACGAGGGAATGGTTCAGGATGAGGACGTTCTGGACACGTGGTTCTCTTCATGGTTATGGCCGTTTGCTACGCTCGGATGGCCGGAGGAGACCGAAGACGTGCAGTATTTCTATCCCGGGACCGTTCTCGTTTCGGGTTATGACATTCTCTTTTTCTGGATCGCCCGCATGATCATGGCCGGGCTTCACTTCACCGGTAAGGTTCCATATACGGACATTTTCATCACGGGAATGATCAAGGATAAACTCGGACGCTGGATGTCGAAAAGTCTTGGGAATGGGATCGACCCGTTGGATATGATTGAACAGTACGGTGCCGATGCCGTGCGCTTTTGTCTTACGATCCTGTGCGCCCAGGGTCAGGACATCAAGCTCGATCCGACGAAGTTTGAGATGGGTCGCAACTTCGCGAATAAAATCTGGAATGCCTTTAATGTCTTCGGGCAATTCATGGAGGAAGGCAAGGAATATCGCAGGTCACGAAGCTTCGAAGACCTCGACCTCGTCGAGAAGTGGATGCTCACCCGACTCAACCAGACGATCAACGAGGTCGACGACGATGTCCGGAAATACCGTCTCAACGACGCACTTTCAAAGATCTACACGCTGTTTTGGGGCGATTACTGTGATTGGTACCTGGAGCTGATCAAGCCGAAATATGGCGGAAAGATGGAGGAGGACAAGATCGCCCTGGCCGCCGATCTTTTTGGGCGCCTGCTCCAGTTGCTTCATCCGTTTATGCCGTTTATTACCGAGGAGCTTTGGTGGAAACTTCGGAATCGAGACGAATCCGAATCGTGTATGATGTCAGAATGGCCAACCTCTGTTAACGAAGAAATATCGGTTGACGATGCCCGAGTATTCTCGATAATGCAGGAAATGGTTTCCGCGATACGCAATATCAAGAGCCAGTACAACGTTCCGCCAGGAAAAGAAATTGCTGCGATTTTGAATATCGACCGGTCGGAAGTGGCCTTGACGACCGCACTTGTAACCCATGACGAGTACTTCGCAAAACTGGCCAAAGCAACCAGTTTATCAGTTGAATCCGGGATCGCCCGGCCCAACGCTAGCGCCTCGGCCCTCGTAGGGAAGAATCAGGTTTTCGTTCCGTTGGCTGACATGGTTGATCTGGAAGTGGAACGGGATCGGCTTCGAAAGGAGATCGACCAAAAGGAGAAATATCGAACAGGACTTGAGCGCAAGCTTCAGAACGAACAGTTTGTTTCACGGGCGCCGGCGGACGTTGTGGAGAAGGAAAAACAAAAGGCGAAAAATACTGCCGATGAATTGGAGAGGCTTCACGCGAGCCTTTCAGAGTTGGACTAATCCGTAAGAACCCTCGGTTACGATTTCGTGCTTGAGATATAATTCACCCAATAGAAAGTGATTTACAGTACGGGTATCGAGATTTCCAGACGGTTGCTGGTCCTCGGGTTTGTAGGAGGAATTCTGTTGACGTTGCCCGGCTGCACAGAAAAGGTTCAGATCCGGAGCCAGATCAACGTGCAGGACCTGCGCTATCGTTTACTGCCGGGTGGAGCAAGAATCATAACGGGAACGGTTGTAAATGACGGTGATGATCCCGTCTCCGTGGTACAAATCGACGTTTCCTTATTCGACGAAGACAACCGCCGGATTTCCTCCATGTTCGTCGTTGTCCAGAACATCGAAGCCAGGGGCCAAAAAAACTTTCGGGAATCGGTTGATGTTGATCTGCTAATTCATGGAGCCCGGGTTAGAAGCATCATCGTCCCTTGACGGACCTGAAGCAACGATTTTATCTGGAAATCCCGTATATAGAACTAAATCCGTCAGCAAATACCAAGATTTGAAATGCAAGCGAACGATCGTCGAACCCCCGAATCCGACATTCAACGGTCATTTCATGTACCGATCTGGGCGACGCTTCTTTTTGTGGTCACGATGCTTGCCGTCTACTTTCTGGCGAGAGGAGTGATCGTTTTCTACGATCTGGGATCGCCCGTTCTATAGTACGAGTGTCTTGAATTCTCACTCCTGGTGAGTGAGCGGACGTGAATCAAGATCACTTTCTTGTGGGGAATATCGGTTACATTGAGACGATTCATGTATTCGAACAATCTCCTTACGATCCATGTATTCCCGAAGACAGTTTCTCGGAGCATTTGGAGCTCCTGTCGCAGCATCCATGACCCTGGCTGCACTTAATCCACGTTCCATTCCGGAATTACTCGATTCACTGGCTCACCACACCGGAACGCCCGAGGAAATAGCTCGGGATGAAGAGTATTGGAGGGAAATCCAACAGGCCTTTACGGTCGATCGATCTCTCGTAAACCTCAACAATGGGGGGGTCAGCCCTGCGCCCGCGGCCGTTCAGGAGGCCATGAAGCGGTATTTGGATTACGCAAATGAGGCACCGGTTTATACGATGTGGCGCATTCTTGAGCCGCAGAAGGAGGGTACGCGTCAACGACTTGCGCGAGCGTTTCGTTGCGACACGGAGGAAATCGCCATCGTAAGGAACGCTTCTGAGGGGCTTCAGATTTGTCAGCTCGGCTTTGATCTGGAGGCAGGAGACGAAGTGCTCACGACGACGCATGATTACGGCCGAATGATCACGACCTTCAGGCAACGGGAGAGGAGGGAGGGAATCGTCCTGAAGCAGTTTTCCTTGCCGATTCCGGCCGAAGACCATGATGCCGTTGTCGCACTCTTCGAACAGAATATTACGTCGAGAACGAAAGTGATCCTGATGAGCCATATCGTCAACATTACTGGTCAGATTCTGCCCGCAAAGAAAGTGGTGCAGATGGCTCGCAATTATGGGATCCCCGTGATTGTTGACGGCGCCCATTCGTTCGCGCACTGGGATTTTTCGCATGAGGATCTCGATTGCGATTACTACGCGACGAGCTTACATAAATGGCTGTTTGCTCCTCATGGGACTGGCATGCTCTATGTTAGAAAAGAAAAAATCAAGGATCTCTGGCCCATGACGGCAGCCAAAAAGAACCAGGATGAAAACATCCGCAAATTCGAAGAGATCGGCACCCACCCGGCGGCAAATCATCTCGCGATTGCTGAAGCCCTGACGTTTCATCAGGGGATCGGGCCCAAGAGGAAAGAGGAGCGCCTCAGATATTTGACGAATTATTGGGCTGAACCGTTACTCAAGCATGAGGGAGTGGTCCTTCATACCAGTCTGGTGCCAGGAAATTCTGTTGGTATTGCGGTCGTCCAGGTCGAGGGCATAGACTCAGGCGCGATCGGTAGGTATGTCTGGGATAATCATCGGATTATCATTACGCCGATCAAGCACCCCGAATTTGAGGGAATGCGAATTACGCCCAGTGTATATACGACGCTCGAGGAACTCGATCGGTTTGTGGAAGTGATGGAAACCGTCATAAGCGACGGGCTGCCTGAGAAATACCTATAGGACTACGGGCCTCGCGTCGATGAAGGTTGATGTCGCGATTATCGGTGGCGGAATTCTTGGTTGTGCGACAGCTTTTCGCTTGATCGGACGCCCGTCTGTTGATCGACTGGTCATTTTGGAGAAAGAGCCATCTCTTGCCTTGCACCAAACCGGTCGAAATTCGGGCGTGATCCACTCAGGGATCTACTATCAGCCGGGTTCTCAAAAGGCGGAAAATTGTCGCATTGGGCGCGAACAATTGATCGAGTTCTGTGAGAAGGAAAACGTTCCTTTTGAGATCTGTGGCAAGGTGATTGTCGCGACGTCGGAGAACGAATTGCCACGGCTCAAGGCGATCTTAGACCGAGGCAACCGGAACGGAATAAATTGTAGTCCAATAGAGGTTGAGCGTCTTCGAGAACTGGAGCCCAATGCCAATGGGCTGGCAGCAATCCATGTCCCGGACGCCGGGATCATTGACTTTTCAGCGGTCTGTAATCGACTGGCCAAGTGCTGTACGGAACGAGGATTCGAGATACGGACCGACACTCGAGTTGTCCGCATGACGCGGCGACCCGACTCGACCATCGTTCATACTTCCAGCGGAGACATCGAAGCGGATGTCGTCGTTAATTGCGCCGGGCTTCATTCCGACCGTGTTGCACAGATGTCAGGCGCTACGCCGGACATAAAAATCATTCCTTTTCGGGGCATTTTTTATGAGCTCCGTCCTCAAGCTCGCTACCTTTGCAACAATCTCATCTATCCTGTACCCGATCCATCCTATTCGTTTCTTGGCATTCACTTTACGAGGACGATGGACGGACGCGTGGAGTGTGGTCCAAACGCTGTTATGGCAACAGGGCGGGAGGGCTATTCTTTCGCGTCCGGTTCTTTAAAAGACTCGTTGGAATATCTGGGCTTTCCTGGATTCCGGCGGATGTCTCTTAAACACTGGAAAAAGGGGATCATGGAAATCGTTCGTACGGCATCAAAACGCGCATACCTGGGCGAAGCCAGACGACTCATTCCCACACTTACTGCAAATGACGTGATCCCATGCCGCTCGGGAATACGCGCCCAGGCGGTTTCGCTAGCGGGTGATTTGGTCGATGACTTCGTAATCATCGAATCACGGGCCGTGATCAACGTCTGCAATGCCCCTTCACCCGCGGCAACCGCAGCCCTTCGCATTGGTCAGGTGATTAGCGAACGGGTTCTTGAACGGTTGAGCTGAACCAAAACTCCTTAAGTACCGACAAACGGAAGGGCCGTCGTCGGCCTCTTCGGAGTCAGGCTGCAGCCTCTGCTTTAGCGTCGAAACTATACGGACCCGCGCCAAAGTGGTAAATGAAAAGTGAAGCACCAGCCATTGCCAGATCCCGCATGATAAACCCGGTCGCCGCCTGATCACCCTCAAAAAAACCGCCGGACCAGACAAGCAGGGTGGTTGACAAAAGGAAAACGAACAGGATGAGGCTACCGATCTTAATCTTATAGCCTAAAAGTACGCTCAAACCACCGGCGATGACCGCAGCACCGGTAAGCATGACGACGAGGGTCGGAAATGGCAGAAAGTCAGGGACCATATCCTTTATCTGAGGATCGGTAAAATGTGCCATTCCAAACATTAGAAATATTAAAGAGAACAATATCCGTCCAACAAGTGGTGCGTACTTCATAACTACCTCCGTAGTGTGATGGATTTCGGAATTAAGATCGATTCGTTTGATACTCGGCAGATAGATCAGTCATACTGAGCATCCGAACGTAAAGTGAGTGTCGGTCAGGACGTGTGACAACGTTTTCAAGTTAAAATACCTCACATGTAACGTCACGCGAAGCTGGTGATCTAAACGGTAAGGTAAAAAACATGACAATGCATTGGGTGTGTCAATAGCCGTTTGAGTTACAGAATATGGGAACTGAAACTAAGGGGTTCTACAGGAATCCAGTCTGGATGGTGATATTTTTGGCGCTGACGCCCGGTTCGGCGGTGGCCCAGTCACCTCTGCGATTACTCGACACCGACTGGCGTACGGATTGGGCGAAGACGTCAATCGATTTGGCTGAACTGGAACCAAACGTGCCACGAGATGCGATTCCGTCGATCGACAGCCCACAATTTATTACCGTGTCTGAAGCGGAACGGTGGGTTGGAGAAAACGAACCCGTAATACGGGTGAGTGTGGGTTCAGAGACGAAGGCTTATCCACTTCAGGTGTTAATATGGCACGAAATCGTCAATGATCGGATTGGAGAAACGCCGATTACCGTCACATTTTGCCCGTTGTGTTACAGTGCTCTCGTTTTTAAGCGTTCGATCAAGGGTGACGAGTATCATTTTGGTGTATCTGGAATGCTCCGGCACTCCGATCTGGTCATGTACGACCGGGAAACTCACTCTTTATGGCAACAGCTCTCCGGGGAGGCGATTGCAGGAACGTTTACCGGAACGGTGCTCGAACAGATACCGGCTCAGATCATTTCATTTCGGCAGTTCAAAGATGAATTTGGAAACGGGCGGGTGCTATCAAAAGAGACGGGACACCAACGTCGATACGGCGAAAACCCCTACGTAGGTTATGACGATATTTCTGAAAAGCCATGGCTCTTTCGCGGTTCTATCGACGACCGGCTGCCTCCGATGGAAAAGGTGGTTACGGTGACGATTGAAAATGTGGACAAGGCGTATCCCCACTCGGTAACTCGGGATGAAGGCGTCATTCACGATCGGGTGGGGGGTACGGAGATAGTGATCTTCCATACGCGTAAGGGAGCAGTCTCGGCACTTGACGAGTCGAGTATAAACCGATCCAGAACACTCGGCTCGACGGGCGTATTCTCACCCGTCATAGACGATGGTCGAAGCCTCAGCTTCCGTCGAAAAAGCGACCATTTTGTTGATTCTGAAACGGGGTCCACGTGGAATGTGGCGGGGAATGCCGTGTCCGGCGAACTGGCAGGCGCTCAGCTGGAACCCATTCCGCACGGCGATATATTTTCGTTCGCCTGGTTTGTTGTGAAGCCAAATACGCTGCTATACAGCAAGAAATGAAGCGTGAGGGACTTTTTACGTCGGATCGGGTGCTTGCACGAGAACGACTGCCTTAAAACGACCTCACTAATACAGTCTTCGCCAACACGATTCCGCTAACAAGGTCTGCGCTCGTACCGCAACTCGAAAGCCGAAGGAATTATGTTCAAAAAACGACCTCCGTATCTCTCAGAGGGCGTTTTCGGTATCAGTGGACATCACCGATAATCGTCTTTGTGCCCAGGACTGGAATCGAACCAGCACGTCCTTGCGGACACCGCCCCCTCAAGACGGCGCGTCTACCAATTCCGCCACCTGGGCCTGGGCCTCACGAGCAGAATAGTCTCACTCGTGAGCGAAAGCGCCGATATACGTGATGCCTGCGCCTGTGATCCCGCCAGGGCTCGAACCTGGGACCCTCTGATTAAAAGTCAGATGCTCTACCACCTGAGCTACGGGATCGTCCTGCCAGTTAAAAACTGGCATCATTAAAGCTACGAATACTCGTCTCTGAGCAGCAATTAAACCGTGAGTGATTTTCTTGAAGTCTGGCGCAAATCGATTTTCGATATTACCCACGAATGTCTTTCATATCGAATCGCAACACGAGTCTATCTGTCATCAATTCCTGATCATAATTGAGAAACCCATTCACCAGGTATATTTCAGCCGTCGTGCAATTATAGATCAGTTTACATTCTCGATCTGGTTTTCTGTAATCCTCTGTTAATATTGCGCCTACAAGTCCATTCGATGCCGTTCCAACGAAAACGTCAACCTCCTCTCCATCTGTTCCTACTGTCCCGTTAACGAATCCATAGTCGATAGGATAGATGATTTCTCCGTATAGGGGATGGACAGACCCCGATGGTCGATTAATCGTGATTCCGTTATCGTCTATGAGCCGATCCTAAGCATGCCAGTCCGGATGGAACTGCTCATTTGTCATCTTCATGTTCAACTACCCGAATGTGCAGCTCCTCGAGTTGGCTGTCGTCGACGACATCGGGTGAGCTCACCATAAGTTCCTGGGCACTCTGCGTCTTCGGAAAGGCGATGACCTCTCTTAAGGACGCCGATCCCGATAAAAGCATCGCTATGCGATCCAGGCCGAGAGCAATGCCACCATGGGGTGGAGCGCCATACCGAAAGGCCTCCAAAAGAAATCCGAATCGTCGATCCGCCTCGTCGTCAGAAATCCCAAGGATTTTGAACATCTGCCGCTGTACTTCCTGTTGATGGATTCTAATCGATCCACCTCCCAGCTCCGTACCATTTAGCACGAGGTCATACGCCCGCGCATGAGCAGCCCCCGGATCCGAGTACATGAGTTCCAAGTCGCTCACTTTAGGTGCCGTGAACGGGTGGTGGACAGCCGTGAATCCTCCTTCGTTTTCGTCCGGCTCGAACATGGGAAAGTCGGTAACCCAGAGGAATTCCCACGGGCCGTCCGCCGATCGGGAGATCAGTTCCAATTCATTCGCCATGTGCAGCCGAAGCGATCCCATCTGTTCGAACACCCGAGGCGTGGCTCCAGCAAGAACTAAAACAAGATCACCGACCTCTGCGCCTGTCGATTCCAGTGCATTCTCGACAAATATCGAAGGAAGAATGTCGGATTTTACGCTCGATTTCAACTCGGAACCGTCAGACGGACGTTGGAAATAGATGAGGCCGCCAGCTCCGATTCTCTTCCGGACCACGTTTTTGTCGAGCCGATCCATTGCGCCTCGTCCGCGATCTCCTTCCCCAGACACAGTAACGCCTACAATACTTCCCCCATCCGACAGAACACCATCAAATAAATTGAAGCCCGATTCCTGGAATACGTCGGATAGATCCTGTATTTCCATACCGAATCGCAGATCGGGCTTGTCTGAGCCAAAGCGACGAATCGCTTCGTCGTGACTCATCCGGGGGAAAGGAGTCTGCAGATTTACACCTTTCAGGTCACTCCAGATCGCGGCCATCAGTCCTTCCGTGCTGTCGTGGACGAGATCCTCCGTAGCAAATGTCATCTCCACATCAATCTGTGTGAACTCAGGCTGACGGTCAGCTCGCAAATCTTCATCTCGGAAGCACTTCACAATCTGAAAATACCGGTCCATGCCCGCAATCATGAGGATCTGCTTGTACGTCTGAGGAGACTGTGGTAGCGCATAGAATTTCCCTGAATGGACCCGGCTAGGGACCAGATAATCACGGGCTCCTTCCGGAGTCGATTTCATCAAAACCGGGGTTTCGATCTCAATAAAATTCTTCGAATCGTAATAGCGCCGAACGGACTGATAGAGTTTGTGCCGGAGAATCAGATTCCTCTGAAGCTCCGGACGCCTCATATCCAAATATCGGTACTGAAGTCGTAGGTCCTCGTTGGCTTTTTGTCTCTTTTTCTCGTGCGCTGATACCGTGAAGGGGATGGGTTCTGAATCATTTAAAATGTCCAATTGATGAACGAGAACCTCGATCGAACCCGTCTTCAATTTTTTGTTAACCTGGTCAATCGATCGCGCAACGACTTTTCCCACTACAGAAATAACATATTCTGATTTGAGTCCCTCTGCAATGCCATGGACGTCTTTCTGCTGCTGAGGCTCAAATACGATCTGTGTAAGTCCATATCGATCACGCAGGTCGACGAAAATCAGTCCCCCTAGATCGCGCCTCGTGTCCACCCAGCCCTTCAAGACAACGCTTTGACCAACGTGATTTGACCGTAGATCTCCGCAGGTATGCGTTCTTAACCCGGTTCCAGATTCACTATGCATGGACGGCTTTTGTGTCATCAAATCAAAAATAAAAAGGGCCTCTCGGCCCTCTCGGACTTGTCGGATTCGACTCTTTGATCTCTTTCGGGTGAATATACTGCCAGCATACGTGAGAGATTTTTGGCGACAGCTGAAAATTTGGTTTAGACAGCAGAGCGCCCAGACTCTATCTTCGGGCGGTCTTTCAACCTCATCAGATTCAATTATATGTCTTCTCAAGAATCCGGATTGATCGCCGATCGAACATTTTTTGGTCACCCCAGGGGGTTGGCAACTCTCTTCTTCACGGAAATGTGGGAGCGTTTCAGCTACTACGGGATGCGGGCCCTCCTCATATTATTTATGACCGAGGAGACGATATCGTTGAATCCAGGATTGGGGTACGATGTCACCACGTCCGCTGCCATATATGGATTGTATACGAGTCTGGTGTATTTGTTGTCACTTCCAGGGGGTTGGGTTGCCGACAATATCTGGGGTCAGAGAAAAGCAATTTTCGTAGGGGGATCGATTATCGCATTGGGTCACTTTACGATTGCCGTACCGTCCGAGTACTCGTTTTTTGTTGGACTCGTTCTCATCATTCTAGGCACCGGGCTTCTTAAACCCAACGTGAGCACAGTGGTGGGGGAACTCTATCCAGAAGGCGGTGCGAGGCGAGACGCTGGATTCAGTGTTTTCTATATGGGGATCAATCTTGGGGCACTCGTCGGTCCACTACTTGTTTCTTTCCTCGGGGAGAACTACAACTGGCACTGGGGCTTTTCTTTGGCGGGTGTCGGAATGGTACTCGGATTGATACAATTCAGATTGGGCTACAAGCATCTAGGCGATGCCGGTCTTCTTCGTTCCGATGATCAGGAAGACATTGCCAGGAAGGAGAAAAAATTCTACCTCGCGACAGGTGTGACAGCTGCTGTCCTGGTGATATTCGGATTTCTCGTGTCATCCGGAGTACTTCCATTTACGCTGACCGAGATTGCTACTATTCTCGGATCGGGAATTCTAATTCTCGTAGCCCTGTACTTCATCTATCTGCTCGCGTTCGCGGGACATACAAAGGACGAGAAAAAACGCATCGGCGCGATTATCTGGCTCTTTCTTCTCTCCGCCATTTTCTGGTCAGGATTTGAACAAGCCGGTTCTTCGCTAAACCTGTTCGGACGCGACTTTACGGATCGGGTAGTCTTCGGTTGGGAAATGCCTACAGGGTGGCTTCAATCAGTTAATTCGACCTTCATCATCATTCTTGCGCCACTGTTCGGTATGCTCTGGATTTGGCTTGCAAAGAAGAAGGCGAACCCGTCGATTCCAATGAAATTCGCACTGGGATTGCTCGGTCTTGGCGCAGGTTTTTTTGTGATATCGTGGGGCGCAGCGAACGCAAGCGCCGCAAATCCGTCGCCGATGGCCTGGCTCATCGTCATGTATTTTCTACACACGGTGGGCGAACTCTGCCTATCTCCTGTCGGATTGTCCTCGATTACAAAGCTCGCACCGGTCAATCGGGTGGGGCAGATGATGGGGATCTGGTTTGTCGCGACGGCACTTGGAAATCTTTTTGCAGGTCTCGTCGCAGGACGACTCGAAACCCTGGCGCCGAGCAGTCTGTTCTTGAACGTTGCCTTCATGATCGTCGCAGCCGGCGTCCTCGCGGTTCTCTTCAGTCCACCGATTCGCAAGCTGATAAAAGGAGTTGCATAGACAGGTAACGTTGATAGGGCCGATTTGTCCGGTCCTAAAACGTGGGGTTCAGACGTAACCAGACTGAAGGATCTGTACCCATTCCCAGGTCTTGGAGTGGCCAGGCTATCTCCAGGCGAATATTTCGATCATCCAGGGAGATACCAAACCCAGCAGCTGAAAAGACGTCGTCGGACTTGAACTCGTTTACGCCTCCGGAATTTGTCCATCCGGCATCAAACAGGCCGAAAAATGCCATGTCATCGAACAGATCGTCGAAGAATCCCGGTCTGTAAAGCGTGTACTCTACGTTTGCAAGGAGCATTCGTGTACCGAATAAGGCATTTTGGGAATAGGCACGAACGGATCCGACTCCACCCAACGTGAATGCTTTCTGAACGGGGACGTTTCCCTCGGTATATCCTCCACGGAGCCGTAGACTCAAACCCGCGTGTCGACTCATTCTGGCATATGAGCGTAAATCCCCTACGTACCGATTGAACGAAAAGTCGCCTCCCATTCCTTTCCCGAATTCTGCCTCAAACCGAAACGCAAAGCCAAAGGGAAGGTAGTTGTAGCCTCGAATTCGACCGCCTTCGAGAGACGCCACAACTGTTCGCATTTGGCCATTCTGTATGGACGGATTGAAGCGAAACGGATCTCCACCAAACAGCGACCATGTGGTTTCATTTTGCAGCGATCGATAGTCGTCGTCGCGATATCCGACACCGAACTGTACGAAAGGAGTCAGTTTTCCAACAACGTATGCTGTCCAGCCTTCGGTTTCATAGTAGTCGAAGAAGTCATATCTGAATAGGCTTGCCGCCAATGTGTTTTCAGCCCAGTTTGACTTCCATAGGTCATCGGTATTCGTGTTTTTTCGATAGGCGCCTCCAATCTTCAAACCAAAATTCATTCTTCGATAGGAGTGATTGAGTTTGGTCTCTGCTCCGATTTCATATCGCCAGTCATCCAGTGAGAAAGCATATCCGATCTGTCCGTACACGCGCCCTCGCTCATAATCACTCCAGTCAAGGGGCAGGCGTCTTACACCCAAAACTAGGCCTTCGACCCGGTTGTATCGAAAGGCTGGGATCGGTCGGTAAAGAGCCGTTTCTTTGAAGGGCCAGCGAGCCGTGAATTCTCCCACAAAGGTTGAGGTCTGGCGATGCCAGTCGATGTCCCTCGCTTTCCAGAAAGGATCGTCATTTCGGTCGCGTTTTGACAAGCGCGTCTCGTCGTCTGTATCTCTTACAGTTATTCTGCCTCGCCGACGATCACTTCGTCTGTCACGTTCATGTTCGCCTTCGGAAAACCGATCGGTACGCGTCGGTGTGGATTCCAGCTCAAGTTCTCTCGCTATACGAACTGCTCTGCGCATCTCGTCCACCGTATCGGATAATTCTTTGGCAAGCTTTTCTTCGCCGATTCGTTTCAGTTCACGCAGGATGGAGCGCATATCACGTCTGATCTCAGAGAGAATTTCCGATAACTCGACTGCCTGAAGGGGGGAATCCACAGATCTAAACCCTCCGTATCCATCTGCGGCGTCAGACATTCGCCCGGAGAGCAGTTGCAATTGCTCCGAAATCGGAGTACTTGCGTACCGCAGTGTAATATCCTGGATGATCGAAATCGCTGTTTTCAGGGCTGAAAGAACGATCTCTTGATCGGTTGTAGAACGATCTGAAACTTTTACCTGGCGCTCTTGGCCCATTCCTGGTACAGCCGTACCGACAAATAGGAGAAAAAGCGTCGCGAATAGGAGGATGCCGCGTTTCATGGCAATAGAAATGGTGATATGGCTGTATTCCCGGCCGACTTCTCCGGTGTGATACAGATACGAACGCGATTGGAAAAGGGTTACAATCCTTAGTGGGTACTAGAGAGTCTATTCTCCGACGGGCTTTCATCGCGCATCAATTTCAAAGACCAACATCCTCCACCAATGCCTGCAAGGACCGATATGATGAACATGGCGTCATTAATGTAGACCGGGTTGGATGTGAGTGCAGACACCGAAAACGCAGTAAGTGACGCGACGACCACGAGTCCTCCTAATCGGACAGTGGATTCCAGGTTCTTCGATCTGAAAACAAGGTACGCGCGCCGTATTACGGACCCGAGGAAGAACAACATCATTCCCATTCCCCATATTCCGAATTTGTACCAGAGGGCGATGTAGCCATTATGAATGAACGTCTTTACAATTGTGACATCGTATATAATATCATTTACCCGATACTCAACGCCCATTCCATAACCCAGAATCGGATTCAGCCTTACATATTCCCAAACACCCATCGCCTCCGTAAATCGATTCACGAGTGAAATATCACTCGTTGTGGCCGTCAATATGGAAAGGAATCGTTCTGCAACTCCATACACGAGCAGCAAAATTGCGTCTCCAAAAACAGCTGTGCCGATCACGACGACTCCTGCGATCGCGACAATAGCCGATATCGTCAACATCAGTTTTTGTCGAAACGGGACGATCAAGAGGATAATGAGGCCAGCCATCAGGAACGCCAACCAGTATCCGCGACTCTGGGTGAGAAGCACTCCAGCGAAAAAGGCCAGGAAGAGAGCTGCGAATGAAAGTCTCGGTATCCAACGAGTCTGGAATAGCATGAACACGAGACTCAAGATGGCCGGAACGATAAGAAGACTCTCGTTGGTGACGGCGCGTCCGCGCGCAACCTCATAAGCGTATTCGGCGTTTGAAATGACGTCTTGAAAATTCAGAACGTTACGTATCAAGACGTACAGGCCGACGAGCACAACCGCACTCAGAACGGCGACCAATCCTCGTCGATTTCTTTCGATCGCTTCCCTGATCGGGAAATACAATCCCAAGAATGAAAGGGAGAGCCATTCACTCACAAACCCGCTAAAGGAACCGTTGAATAGAATGGTAAGCAGAAACGAAAGCGAGATCAGGACAAAGAATATCACGAGCGTGCGTTCCTCAGGTCTTCGAAAAACGGCTTCGTGGTACAGGAATAGACGGGTGAAATACCAATGGCCGAGAAAGCTCAGATAGTACAGCCCGTAAAGGATCTCCGTGACTTGAAATCCCTCTTCAAAATCGGCAATTAGAACGAAACTGGAGAGAACAAGCCAGAGGTTCAACAGAGGAAACTGGAAGAGGATCACGAATCCCACGGTGCCGACTAGTACAATCGTAAGAAACGGTGCCAGATCGGGGGCCGCCCACACCAGCCAAAAGACAATCGAAAGGCCGAAGATGAGGCAAAGGCTGAGTACGCTGGTTCCTAACCTCAGGAGACTGGAATGTCGTGAACCGGAGTGGATGGTCGCGGAGGACATGGATTCAACTCAGACTTTCGCTTGAGCCGACACCGTCGCTGCTTCGTCCAGGCGACGAGCCAGATACACGTGGTTCGTTTTCCACCAGTTGACGAGAAAAGCGTAGAGGACTGCGAGAATGAAACCCGAGAGAGTGGACGCGACTACGATGATTGAGCGTTTGGGTTTGAATTTTTCAGACGGAGGAATAGCAGGATCCACGATCTGAACCGCCTCTACCTGTCGCTGTTCGTCGAATTTCGCTTTCTCGAGCATAGGAGCAACCAACTCGAGAATTTTCTCCTGAATCGTTTTTTCCATCATGAGCTCAGCATACCGATGAATCATTGCGGGGGTATCCTCCTGAGAGACCGGCAACACCTGTTCCTTGCCGTCAAGAGCTGCATTGTAAAGCTGCCGCGCAGCTCGCAGTACCTCTCCTGTAGACTGAACCGTCGGGTTTTCATCTCCAAACTGACTCTTCAAGGACATATACTGGATTTCGGTGGAGAAAACACTGATGCGCATTTCAGCCAACTGCTCGAAATAAGCCAGTGTCTGAGCCTCAAGATCAAATACTCCATAGTTCTCTTGAAAAACCTGAAGCGAATCCAGGAGTTCGATTCGCGTAGCTGTCGATTCGAGGAAACGCTGTTCTACATACTGTCGGAACTGGCCGGCCGTTTTGGATGCCAGTTCGTTGTCGACGCGATTCAAAGCGCGAGGGAAGTAGTTTGAAATATCGGCAGCTCGAATAGGATCCAGGTCCAGGGTTTCGATGGACAAGTATTCCAGCTCGTTATCGATTACAAATTCAATATTGTCTCTCAGGACAGCAATAGCCTCTTCGAGCGGAAATTCTTCGTCCTCGAGCTCATATACTCGTATCAGGTCGAACGAGTCGACCGCACTTCCCATGATCGTGCGACTATTTAAGATCGCGAGATATCGAATGTAGTCTCCACCACCTCCCCCGATCAGCGAGAGCGTGGACGATACGTCTCCAAGAAGCGCAGCGCTAAGACCTCCAGAGGAAGATTCCGGGAGGAGAAGTCTTGATGTTGCCTTAAACCAGTTAGGTAATAGGAGGCTGATCACTACAGCTGCGACTGCCGAGATTCCAGTGACTATCGTGATGAAACGTTTCCTCCGCCAGAGAACACCGAGTAGATTCCACCACGACGAGTCGGCGTTCGTTTTTCGCTCTTCGTTCGTTAAATGTTGTTCTTCCATTATCGACGAGTTAGTGCCCGGTCATTCCGTCGGCGTCGTTCTTGGCCCGTTATCTACTGAGACTGATGATCAGCGCGACGACAGACGCGATGGTTGTGACAGATTGCAATACTGTTTGCATGGTCCGAATTTGCGCATCGGCACGACTCCTCGCCTGCTCACTCACAAGGCGCTGCAATTCAGCGTTCTCAGCGACGTCGGTTTTCCGATCAACGAATATCATATCTCCAGAACCGATATTCTGGTCCACGTTTCGTGCCAGGTCCCCCGTGCCCGGCTGAATGATTACCGTGTTCAGGGCGAAATCTCCTCTTCCTCCTGCATTTTTTATGTAGAACTCAGCGTCTCTACTCTCTTCGAACGCGACAAACCCAGGTCTCCTGACCTGCCCGAAAACATATACGGTTTTCTCATCGCGAGGAACTACGAGTCGATCCTGGTCTCTGAGAAGAGTGGGTCCAGAATCACCATTCATCGTGCCCTCAAAGTCGATCGAAACACGATTCTGCATTCGAATCTCCTGGGCGAAATAGGCGCGGCTGAGGAAGTCGAGGTCTGTCATGCGCAAGCGCAGCATGATCGCAGTTGAGTCCGCAACAAGAAGTTTTTCAATCTCATCCAACGGTTTCTCGAAGACAGAACGACGAGACTTTTCAGTCGCGTCAGGAAGCGCTCGGCGAACGAGGTATGTTCCTCTAATCAATGCATCATCTCGCAATCCACCGGCCTTCTCGACTAATTCTCGCATCGTTGTTACGCCGTCAACTATTGGGTACGTACCAGGATAGCGTACCATTCCATCAACCGACGCAGAACCCAAAATATTCTCAACTCTCGCTACGGAAATGTTGTCTCGCGGTTTAATCGGGAACAGACCGGCGTCGCCGTCCAACAGGTCAGCGAGATCGAATTCGAAAGTTTGTACGCTACCGTCGTTATTTTCTCGGCGAACTCGAATAATCGAAATGGATGACTCGGCACTTATTCCACCTGCTACATCAATCAGGCTCGAAATCGTATCATCCGACCTAGAGTCGTAAGGTCCCGGGAATAAAACGGCTCCATCGATATAGACGCTAGAGAACGCAGGATCAAAACCAGGGATTTGGATGACGTCGCCGTCCTGCAAATAAGGATTCATATCCGTATTTCCCGATGCGAAATATCGCATCAGGTCCACTGATATGGCGTCTCCATTCACGCGAATCAATTGAATGTTTCGTAGAGACGGTCGCAGATCTCGATTGGATACTGGCGACCATGATGTATCCGCGAATGCAATTTCCAAGATGGTAGAAACGCGAGCTACAGGGAGTGCAAGGTACCTTCCGGGCGACGGTACGGCTCCCGCAACATGAACATAGAATTGCCGAGACTGAAGCAGAACAACATCTACCGGCATATTCTGGAAGGACTCCTTGAGTCGCGAAAGAATCAGATCTCGAGCCTCGGACAACGTTAGACCCGCGATATAGACGGGTCCCGTTTCCGGCAACGTCATGCGACCGTCGGCTCCGACTGCTATCTCCGGTACGACGGTTTTGATAAGAGGCATCGAGATAGAAAAGATGTCTCCTGGACCAACGATGTAGGTATCGGGGTCAACAGCCCCCTCCATGGGTAACATCGCGTTCGAGAGAGCGGACTGACTGAGTCGGCGTTGGAGTCCCTCTAACGGATTCGCGAGTTCGCCCGAAAGTCCATATGGGTTGATTGAGCCGACCTGGGCTCGTGCCGAATTAGAATCGAGAACGATAAGTCCAACAACTATTCCTAAAAGAGCTAATGCGGATCGCCCGCTTCTTAGATTCGTCATGTTAAAGATCCTTTCGAATCTCAAAGTGTGCAGAACACAGCGCGATTGGATGGCTGCTCGTAGCGATCTTTAGATAGGCAGCAGTTGTGTAGACAGGCTAATCGATTTGACGAATTTTGGCGTAAACTAAGGTTTCTACGGGCCCTGTGCAATCACTTCACTCTACAATGACTTCTGAAAAAAGTGTTCATCTTCAAGCCCCCGCAAAGATAAATTTGGGTCTTCTCGTACTTGCGAAGAGATCGGACGGATATCATGATATTCAGACCGTTTTTCTTGCTCTAGATTGGTTCGATCAGATTTCTATTTCACCGTTTTCATCGATCTCGATGACCTGCAGCGACCCGACTCTCCCTACAGACGAACGGAATCTGGTGATGCGAGCGGCTTTGTTGTTGGCTGAGCGGTGCTCGATATCCTTTGGCGCGGCAATACACCTGGAAAAGAATTTACCCCATGGAGCAGGGCTTGGCAGCGGATCGAGTGACGCAGCAGCGACCCTGATGGGCCTGACAGAGTTTTGGAGTTGCGAAGTGAGTACGGAAGAACTTCTTGCTATTGCAGCGGAGTTAGGTTCGGATGTTCCGTTTTTTCTGGATCCGAGACCTGCGATTGGGGAGGGTAGAGGTGAGCGGTTGACGTACATCGATGAGATCTCTAGCGGTTCTGACGTTGTGTCGGAGTTGTTTCTGGCTGTCATAACCCCTCCTCTCATCGTTTCGACAGAAGAAGCGTATTCTCTCGTTCGGTCCAGATTGGACACTGAACCGGCTTCACTGGGTCCGATTCTGAAAGGATTCGTCGACGGATGGCAAAGTGGGTTATCGAACGATTTTGAAAAACCCATCTTCAAGAGATATCCCGAACTGAACGATATCAAACAGCGTCTGATTGATGAAGGTGCAATGTACTCGTCCCTGAGTGGATCTGGATCCGCGGTTTTCGGATTGTTTGAATCCGAAGAGAAGGCAACACGTGCTCTCGATTCGAGCGGGTATGATGGTTGGGTGGGAAGCCCAATAAACACCTAAGGCGTTACCGTCCGGCCCTTGAATACCTACGACGAATCGTACAGTGTACTTCACACTACTTGAGACAATGGGCATCACCAGGCAACTCGGCCGCGGCGCTTTTGAGATTTTGTCCGGACGCTATCGGCGGGAGGATTCGGATCGGTTTCCAAATTGGCGCCGAAAAGAACGGGTAGCGGAAATCGACTTTCCTCGCTGATAAACGCATCTTCATCAGCTATCGCGCGCGTGAAAAAATCGCCTACGATATAAAGTGCCGTGTGGGCACCCTGTCCCCACCAATTTGACTTGAAACTGAATCGGGGGTCATTAAATCCAACCCACGCCCCCATCACCAGATCGGGATGCATCAACATGAACCAGTTGTCGGCACTATTTTGAGTCGTACCAGTCTTTCCGGCCAGGTCGAATTTCCGCAGTCCATACTGGCCGTTAATTCGCCGACCGGTTCCATATTGAATGACCGCCCGAAGCATGTCAACCATGGTGTACGCCGTTGCCTCCGAAAGGGCTTCTTTTGGCGTCGGTGTATCCTCGTATAGGGTATTTCCGTTCTTGTCTTCAATTCGCGTGATCAGAGTCGGTCGGTACAGAAGTCCACCATTTGCGAAAGTACTGTACGCGGTGGTCAACTCGAGGAGCGTGACGTCACTCGTTCCCAGCGCGAGAGACGGGACCTCCAGTAATGGGCTTTCAATGCCCATCCGTCTGGCATAAAAGGCGACCTGAGACGGACCCATTTCCAGCATGAGCTGAGCCGTTATCGTGTTTTTTGAATTAGCAAGCCCCTCTCTGAGGGTCATCATTTTACCCGTCATTTCTTCCGTATTTTCCGGTCTCCACTCATTTCCCAGTGCGTCGATATACGATACAGAGTCGTCGGGAAGCGTGTAATACGGCGACCACCCGTTGTCGATAGCGGCAGTGTAAACAAACGGTTTAAATGTCGATCCCGGCTGTCTTGCGGCAGTTCCGACGTGGTCATACCAATCCGTGGCAAGATCACGACCTCCTACCCACGCTTTCACATATCCGGTCTGTGGATCAAGAGCAACAAAACCTGCTTCAACTCGTGTTTTGTTTGATTTGAGAGAGTCAACAAAGGATGGTGTTTGTTTAAGCGTTTGGATTACTTCTGTCGAATCATCGATTTCGCGCATCAACGACTTGAACCGCGGAGTCTCCGAGATCAACCGATCCAGGAGTTCAGGTTGAGACGACCAGAAATAGCTGAATGGCTCGAAGTCGAAATCGAGATATGCACAGGGTTGAGTAGACGCTACAAGACTATCTGCTTTACTCCATTCCTGTCCAGCTACGGCTTGAAGGCAGTTCATCGTGGTGTCCACTGCGGCTTCCGCCATTTGCTGCAACTTCGAATCAAGAGTGGTATAAACGATCAACCCGTCCTCGTAAAGGTCGCGTCCATTTTCTCTCGCCCAGACATTTAACCACTGTCGAACTTGCTCAGCGAAATAAGGGGCGAGGCTCTCCGTGATGTCTGCGGATTTGTAACTGGTTTTTATTGAGTCCGCTCGGTGCTCTTCCAAATACTGACTGGGTAACAAACCACGCTTGACCATTTGCCCGAGAACTAGATTCCTTCTAGAACGCGAATTTTCAGGATTTCTGATTGGGTTGTACAGGGTTGTTCCGTTCAACATACCGACAAGCGTTGCACTCTCAAGTACGTCCAGTTCAATTGGTTCCTTTCCGAAAAACGTTCTGGATGCTGCCTCAATACCGAAAGAATTGTAACCAAATTCAACCGTATTCAGGTACATTTCGACGATCTCAGGCTTGGTATATCGCCTTTCCAGCTGGACTGCCGTGATCATCTCCTTCAGTTTGCGAGATACTGTCACCTCGCGCCCGATTCGCTTATTGTAGAGATTTCTAGCAAGCTGTTGGCTGATAGTAGATCCACCCTGTGGATTGCCTCGAAGAACGTGATACGGAATCGCCATCGTTCTGAACATGTCGATTCCCCAGTGGGTGTAGAAGCGGTGATCTTCTGTGGCCAGGAGGGCATTGATCACGTGGGGTGATATTTCGTCGTACGCTACCCAGGATCGATTCTGAAACGCATAGCGCGCAAGCTCCTGACCGTCCGTGGTGTATGCAATCGTTGCTAATTGAAAATCGGGATTTTCAATTTCTGTGAGAGGTGGTAGCTCATCAATAAGAGAAATGAACAAGATGAAGACCGCTAGCACACCGAGAGTGGCGATCAACAGCACGACTGAGATGATCGTGGCAGCTTGGGCCTTCTCGGGGCACTCAGTCTTGGCAAGCCAGAAACGCCCAAGTGGTGTTCGGGGCTCACTAATGGCACTCTTCGGTACTTCGGATTTGCGCGAACTCGGATCGCTGAAGTACTTGGAAAGCTCTTCGTCTGAATATGGCCAATCAGGCATGTCGAGTATTTATTGGCTTAGATGCGCAACTATTCTCGATAGGAACTCGCCGAACATAAAAAGTTGCTGGCTCAGGTTGTGTCCATGCGAACTAAACGCGGTATGAAGCAAAATTGTTGTCTCTGGAGTTCGGGCCGACAGCAATCGCATCAGGCATCATTGTCGTGCCAACATCTTGGTACTACCGTATCCTGCAATATCTCCAAGTACGATAAATCAATGAACCATGACCCGCTGTTGAAATAATCTCCAGTTCGGAAAGTGCTGTGGGATTGTTGGTGAGAATGGCCAAAAATGACGCAATCAACTTTTTTTGATTCGAGAATATCAGACGCGGCTATCTTTAACCGTTCAATTGTGTATGCATTGGGACGAGGGTCGGCATATTTTCGGCTGATCCATCGGGGTAACGTCTGCCCAATTCCGGCGGGAAGGAGGCGGTACAGGTTATAATAGATGGCTGTACGCATCAGGTGTCTGGCAAATCTGGATCTGAATCCTCGCACATCTTCTTCGTCTCCATGGGAGAGATACACTTGACGACCGCTAAGCGTCCTAACAAGCGGTCTCGTGACGAGATTGAATCCCAGTCGATCTTCCATATAATCGAGGTGCCACGGATCGTGATTTCCGACGTGGTAAGAAAGCGACACGTTCTGCGATCTGGCTTCATCGACGATCGACCGTAAATAACTCACTTCCGGGTCAATCTTTGATTTATACTCCATGTACGATTCAAAGACGTCTCCCAGAAAAATTATTTCTTTCAATTCAGTGCCATATGAACGAACGCAGTTTAGAAGATTCGTCGATAGCTGTTGGTCTCGCGTTGAAGATCTACCAAAGTGGATATCTGAGAATACCAGGATCAATCTTAGAGTGAGCTCAGGCTTAAGGCTTTGATGAGATTTGGCGAGCGCAGGGCGAGTTTCTATTAAGATTGCACCATACCCGCGAGCACCGGTATAAACTACAAAGAAACTACTATCTCGCCGTGTGGGGTCCGCTCCTTCGAAATGAACAAAGCGTAACTTAGATCAGTCGTCACCGCTATAACTGACGTCGAAAATCGAGCAGACAGCGGATCCTATTGTCAACGATCGTGTATCCGGACCGCCAAATTCATCGCGTGAATAAGTTCGTCTAAATGAGCAACGGGACATATCACCCACCCACCCAATTTTCTGTATTTCCTCCCGTAATCAAGAATCTGTTGATTCTAAGCGGGCTGATCTTCTTTGCTCAGGCTGCACAGTGGAATAATCTGTTGACGTATTGGTTCGCGCTGTGGCCTCTCGACATGCTGGGATTTCCTGGTAATCCGCAATTTTGGCCGTGGCAGTTAGTCACATACGCTTTTCTTCACGCAAACCTGACGCATTTATTCTTCAATATGTTCGCATTGTGGATGTTTGGGGTTCAGATCGAAAATACGTGGGGCTCGAAGCGATTCTCGGTTTTCTATTTCGGGACCGTTGTCGGGGCTGCGATTGTTCAGGTTATAGTAACAACCATGGAGCCAGGCCCGGGCATGTATCCAACAATAGGAGCTTCAGGAGGAGTTTTTGGCGTGCTCTTAGCCTTCGGGATGATGTTTCCTGAACAACCCATTTATATGTATTTCGTTTTGCCCGTCAAAGCAAAGTGGTTTGTTCTTGGCTACGGCCTTCTGACATTCTGGTGGGGAGTGACGGGACCCAGTACGATCGCCCACTTTGCACACCTCGGTGGCATGTTTTTTGGCTTCATTATCATTCAATATTGGCGGGGGAAATTGCCTTGGAAGCCCACCCATCGGATGTATTGGTGACGACACGAATATGCACCTGATACAAATACAGACTCGTGTCGCGATTTAACTTTTGGTACCAGGCTCAGCCAAGAGCCATTCGAATGCTACTCACTATTAATGTGATAGCATACCTGGTCTGGCAGATCATATTGATCAATTTCGAGCCGTCCAGAATGTTCGTATATCGACATCTCGCTCTAAATCCGACGGTTCCGGGGATCTTTTATGAGCCGTGGCAACTTGTTACATACAGCTTTTTGCATTTGTCCCCTGGATTCGGAGGATTGCTCCATATCCTCTTCAACATGCTGTGGATGCTCTGGATTGGACGAGAATATGAGCAGATGCATGGGTCGCACAGAATGCTTGCTCTATACGTTCTGGGTGGCTTCGGAGGAGGTCTGGTAACTGTGATATTACATTCGATATTTCCAGGATTTGGGCCGTTTGGGGGCATTGTACACGGGGCTTCGGGAGCCGTACTCGGAATCATGACTGCCGTAGGTGTTCAGTACCCGCAAAAAAGTATGGCGCTAATGTTTATTGGAACCGTTCGCATCATACATATTGTATTTGGGTTCGTCTTCCTGGATATATTGTTTCTTTCTACAGGAGGGACGTCTGTTTCGGCACATGCCGGGGGTATTTTGGCAGGGTTTATTTGGGCTAAGTCGGCACGGGCGGGTGTAGATTTATCTGGATGGGCGAAGATATTTTTTCCGACAGGGAGTTCGCGGGATCGACGTGGAATTCTGCATTCACTTGAAGACTGGTTTGAGAGTAGAAATCGACGAGGGAGTAAATCACGTCCGGATCAAGAACGGGACACCAGGGTTCCGGGCGGCAATGTATCGCCATCACGAACGGACTCGGAAAGTGACATCGATGCAATTCTCGACAAAATAAGTGAGAAGGGATACGACGCGTTGACGACCGAAGAGAAGACCACGCTATACGATGCCAGCAAGGACGAATAGTTGACACGGTTCGGACTCGTTCGTGCCGTCCGGCGCTTGATTTTTTTGTCTGCGGGCGAAACCTTCCCGACTATGAACCGCATTTCAAGTAGGCGAACTAAATCGATCAGTATCTCGAATCACGAAAATGCCAGACCGAAGAAAATCTAGGACTATTCAGGTGGGTCCTGTTACGATAGGGGGTGGGGCACCCATCACCGTACAGTCGATGACCACGGGGAAGACTCATGAAGTCGAGAGTACACTCGCGGAGATCGGAAGGCTCGTAGACGCCGGAGCGGACATCGTGCGAGTGGCTGTTCCGCGTCCAGAGGATGCTGATGCATTAGCGTCAATTGTAGACGGAGCGGAGGTTCCGATTGTCGCGGATATCCATTTCAATTATCAGTATGCACTAACGGCGCTAGAGGCTGGCGTCGCAAAGGTCAGGATTAATCCGGGAAATATTGGGAAGGAAGAGTGGGAAAAAGAGGTACTTCTCGCAGCGAAGGAGGCGAAGACACCTATTCGAATAGGCGTGAATTCAGGGTCACTGGAGAAGGATTTGCTCGATAAGTACGGTTTTCCACAACCCGAGGCGCTTTTTGAGAGTGCTATGCGGCACATAGAGATATGTGCGAAGCACGGGTTCGAAGATCTTATAATCTCCGTCAAGCATTCCGACGTCTACTACATGATCCAGTCGAATATCCTATTGGCGGAACGAACAGACTATCCACTTCATCTGGGAGTGACCGAGTCCGGGTCAGTTGCCACAGGGTCGATTAAGAGCTCAATCGGAATTGGGTCCCTGTTGGCTCAAGGAATAGGAGATACGATTCGGGTTTCGCTAGCTGCGGACTCCGTCCACGAGGTGGAAGTTGGTCACCAAATTTTGAAGTCGCTTCGTATCGGTAGACCCGGCGTAAACATTATTGCCTGCCCTACGTGCGGCCGCCTAACAGGAGACCTATTCTCGATTGTGCAAGACGTCGAGGCAGCCGTTAAGGAGAGGCACTTTGAAAAGGATCTAAATGTTGCCCTGATGGGATGCGCAGTGAATGGACCTGGAGAAGCAGCCGGGGCCGATCTGGGCGTGTCTCTCGGCCGGGGCCGCGCGCATCTATTTAGGAAGGGCGAAATGATCCGAACGATCCCCGAGAGCGAAATTGTCACCGCAATTCTCGAAGAAATCGAAGCCTGGGACGAGGGTGGAGAGGATTAAGAAAGG
>BTQE01000012.1:0-45301 GCA_036985715.1 Rhodothermia bacterium | reverse complement strand
GAGACTGCACAGGATCGTGAATATCGCGATTTGATGAAAAAATTCTGGTTTGCCGCCGCCATTTCAATACCAGTTCTCGTGTTCAGCTATCCTGATTTTGTCCCAGGTCTTCGCGACTGGATGCCGGCGGGTAGCCAGACTCGGACCATTGTCTGGGGCATCCTGGGTCTACTGACGCTCCCGGTGTTGATCTGGTCCGGCTCAATTTTTTACTCCGGCTTTTGGTCGTCTCTCAAGCACCGATCAGCTACCATGCACACGCTGATTGCCCTGGGGGTCTCAGCTGCCTTTCTTTACTCGGTCGCTGCCGTGCTCTTCCCGTCGTGGTTCCCGGACGCAGCCCTGGCCGAAGTGTTCTGGGACGTGTCAGCCGTCGTCGTAGCGCTGGTCGTGCTGGGACTTGCCGTCGAGGTACGTGCACGTGGTAAGTCGTCCGAGGCTATTAAGAAGTTGATCGGCCTCCAGCCGAAGACGGCCCGCGTCATGCGCGATGGGCAGGTCGTGGATGTGCCGGTCAAGGATGTCGTCGAGGGCGACCGTGTGATGGTGCGGCCCGGCGAGAAGATTCCCGTGGACGGCGTCGTAGACGAAGGGCGCAGCGCCATCGATGAATCGATGATCACGGGAGAGTCGCTGCCCGTCGAGAAAGGGCCGGGCGAAGAGGTCATCGGCGCAACCATAAACCGGACCGGAAGCTTTGTCTTCCGTGCAACGAAGGTGGGTAAAGACACGGCATTGGCAAATATTATTCGCATGGTGCGGGACGCACAGGGTTCGAAAGCGCCTATCCAGCGCGTCGTTGACAGCGTCTCTAGCTACTTTGTCCCGACGGTTATCATCCTGGCTCTCTCAGCCTTCATTGTGTGGTTTGACTTCGGTCCTTCTCCCGCCCTGCCGTACGCCACAATCGTCCTCGTAACGACCCTGATCATCGCCTGCCCGTGCGCACTCGGCCTTGCTACACCGACCTCACTTACGGTCGGAATCGGAAAAGGCGCCGAGCACGGTATTCTGATTCGTAACGGCGATGCCCTCCAGACAGCCAAGAACCTCGATACTATCGTGCTGGACAAGACCGGCACGATCACCCGAGGGAAGCCGGCGTTGACGGACATCGTACCCGTCGAGGGCTTTGACAAGATGAAACTATTACAATTAGCCGTCTCGCTCGAATTCGGCTCCGAGCATCCACTGGGTGAAGCCATTGTCGAAGGTGGGAAGTCTTACGATGTATCGCCGCTGAAAACAACAGACTTCGCCGCTATCCCCGGTCATGGCGTACGCGGAAACGTTGAAGGGAGTGCGGTACTGCTTGGTAACGCGAAATTGATGCGTGACGAGAACGTTGAGATCGACGCACTCGCGAAAGCGTGGAAACGCCTGGCCGGCGAAGGCAAGACGCCCATGTACGTCGCTGCAGACGGGCAGGTCGCGGGGCTCGTCTCCGTAGCCGACACGATCAAGCCGGACTCACGCGACGCCATCGCCGCACTGAAGAAACTGGGGCTGGAGGTTGTAATGATCACCGGCGATAACGCCCGCACAGCGGAGGCCATTGCCCGCGAAGCGAATGTGGATCGCGTGCTGGCCGAAGTACTGCCGCAAGACAAGGCACACGAGGTGCAAAAATTGCAGCTCGAAGGAAAGCGCGTCGCTATGGTCGGTGACGGTATCAACGACGCCCCGGCGCTGGCTCAGGCCGACGTGGGTATGGCGATCGGTACCGGTACCGACGTCGCTATCGAAGCCAGTGACATTACGCTCATCCAGGGGAGCCTGACCGGTGTCGTTACAGCTATCGAAATCAGCCGCGCCACGATGCGCAACGTCTACCAGAATCTCGTCGGTGCTTTTGCTTATAACACACTCGGCCTACCCGTTGCGATGGGAGTGCTCTACCCGTTCCTGGGCGTGCTGCTCTCGCCGCTTATCGCTGCCGCAGCGATGGCCTTCAGTTCGGTCACCGTAGTGTCGAACGCGAACCGTCTGCGTTCATTCAAACCCAAAGGAGGATTATCATGACACCCGATCAATGGATCGTCACAGCGGCCGTCGTGGCCCTCATTGCTCTTACCATCTGGTTTTTCTGGCTGAAGAGAGTGGAAGGCTTTCGTACGACCGTAAACAGCCAGGGCTACCAGGAGGCTATGATTCTCGTGAAGGGTGGTTACACACCGGACACTATCATTGTCGACCACGGTCAACCTGTACGACTGATTTTCCGCCGTGAAGAATCCTCCTCTTGCTCTGAGATGGTCGTACTGCCTGAATTCAAGAAGAGCGCACAGCTCCCGGAAGGTGAGACTGTACCCGTTGAGTTTCTACCGGATCAGCCCGGCACGTTCGAATTCACATGCCAGATGGGCATGCTCCGCGGTCGGCTGATCGTGAATTGAGCCCCACAAATGGACTCGACTCCCTTCCTGGCCCGTTCCCGTCGCATGCGAATCTGTCTGAACCAACTTTCAGGTGCCTTGAGGCTGATTTCAGGTTTGGACTACGAATGATTGCACTGCTCAAGCAATGACGGAGGGGGAATAGGAGTTTGAACCGGGACGGATAACGTCGCGCGTTCGTCCGGATACGGCCTCGACACCAAAACGTCACAAGACACGATCTAACAAAAAATTCAACGGCAATTAGATCGCGAAATTTTCACGCGCGCTTGGACGAAACATCACAGTAAAGGAGGAACCACTGCCCGGAGCGATTATTGGATCGCTGAGGAGAAAACTGAGGAAGACATCTGCACGTGGGAGGACGCATTTTGAATGCCGCGAATCTTCGCCGGTGGGATTTTGTTCAGCGCCCGCTTTTCGCGATCGCCGTGCCAGACAACATCAACTCTGAGACAAGTCGGGTCCGCTCGCGCGGACACGATTACTGCACGACTGTCAGGTTGCTGATTTTCTACTGCGTAAGTAGCCTGGGTCTTTTTCAGAATCGTCTCAGGTAGCAAGCTTCATTTTTTTGTTGTGGCGAATGACTCCTGGCATCGCCGCTGGGAGCTGCGCGATAGCCACTCAATAATTTAAGACCAGTAATCACAATGACACGACGGAAAACATATTTCTTTGTTGGCCTGTTCTTGCTTGTTCTTATAGCGCCCGAAATGGTCAACGCCCAGGATAACCCGGACGTCGAGCGATTCTTTCCCCGGCAAGGTTTCATGCTCTCCGGTTACGGCGGAGCCGGTTACAACGCCGTGTTGGGCGAAGACGACACGCCGAACAACTTCGCCACGATATTCGCCCCGATTATGCTCTTCCAGATCTCCGACCGTTTTCTATTCGAAGGCGAGTTCGAATTTGAGTTGGAAGAGGGTGTTACTGAGACCGAGCTCGAATATGCACAGGTAGACATTTCAATCAACGACCACTTTACGGTAATGGCGGGAAAATTCCTCCTGCCGTTCAACACATTCTCGGAACGATCACACCCGGTCTGGATCAATCGTTTCATAAGCGTGCCTGGGGTTTACGGCTCACACGGTGGCGCCGGTCCTGCGGATCCACTTCTGCCCATTCTCTCCGACATTGGTGTTCAGCTCCGCGGAGTCTTAAAAACGGGTCGTTTCAGCAGCATCACCGCCGAAGTGTTCGTGACGCAAGGCCCGGTGCTCCCACCGGATGAACACACCGATGCAGAAGAAGGTGCTATTGCGAACATCGGTGCGAGAGAAGGACTTGTAGCCGCGAAATCAACCGGAACACTGGGTGATGCCGGTGATCTGGCTTTCGGTACCAATTCTTCTGATAACAATGAAGACAAAATGATTGGCGGACGAATCGGTTACGGGCTTGCTCCGTTTATCGAGATCAACGTCTCGGGCATGACAGCCGCTTTCGATGAGACCGGCGATCTCCGCTTCAGTGCACTCGGCGCAAGCCTGACAAGCCGATTCAGGAACTTTTCGTTGCAAGGCGAATTCATACAGACTTGGCAGGATCTGGCTGAACCGGAAGAGCCTAACCCAGTACCCTTTATGAAGGCCGAGGCGAGTGGTGGCGCAAAAGTGCTGAGCAACGAACCCTCGGAGTCGTTAACCCGGAGTGGTTACTGGGTACAACTGGGTTACCGCTTGGATAAATGGGACCCGATTCTTCGTTGGACGCAAATTTTCGACGGTGAGATTGATGGAGAACACGTCACAGAAGAAGGCCGGCAACTGGCCCTCGGTCTGGACTACTGGTTCGAACCCTCACTGGCCCTCAAATTCGAATATCTGATAAACCTTGAAGAAGACACAATCGACAACAATCGCGTTGCCGTTCAACTTGCCTTCGGATTTTAAACTGGAGAAACCGTTATGCGCACGTTCGCTTTTACACTTTCGAGTTTCGTCATACTTTATTTTGGTCTGGCTTTCACAGCTCCAGACTTGAGAGCAGAATCAGAGAATCTGGTGTCATCGGACACTACCCTGGCTGAGCGAATAGGCCTGGGCGCAGAGCTATTCTCTCGCACGTGTCAACGTTGCCATAATCCACGTGGTCCTGCCGAACGAACGGACCGAGAATGGGTGATGATCATGCAGCATATGCAGACGCGCGCCAACCTTTTGCGTAGTGAGGCCAGCCTGGTCCGAGACTTTTTGTTGGCCTCGAACAATGCCGATCTGGTGCCGGGGCGCCTGCGTGTGGACCTCCAAACGCCAGAAGAGGTGACGGACGAGATGATCGAGCAGGGTCGGTTGGTGTATGAGGGCGCAGGAACGTGCTTTGCCTGCCACGGAGCCCAACTCGGAGGCGGCCCGATTGCGCCAAACCTGAAGGACGATCAGTGGAAAATCGGTACTGCAGAATTTGCATCCATCCTGACAACCGTTCGAAACGGCGTCTCGGGCACGGCAATGGCGGCTTACCCCGGCGGCATCACTGATGAACAAGCCCAACAGGTAGCGGCATACGTTTCGGCCGTTGCCAACAAACCTGTCGAATAATTAGCAATTACATCGTAAGAGCCAGGACTGGTTGAAATAAAGTTCTAGAAAGGCCTGATCCGCTCGCTGAGAGTATTCAAAAATAGAAATCAAGATAGACCTATGAAACGTTTCACGTTACTCTCTACAGTGGTCCTTTTCGCATTGAGTCTTTCCGCCTTCCGCGACATTCCGGACGATGCGGCGGACAAGATCGTCATCGAATCTGTCGGCAACGAACTCAAGTTTGCCCAGACGGAATTCACCGTAGAAAGCGGCCAGAAAGTACACCTCGTTTTTGTGAACAAGGCGACGGTGCAGGGGATGTCGCACAACGTCGTCATCGTCACAGACGAAGCTTCCATCGACCGTGTTGGTCTGGCCGCGCTCCAGGCTGCGGAGAATGATTATATCCCTGAAGACGAGGCGATTCTCTTTTATACACCGCTGGCGGGGCCTGGAGAAACAGTCGAAACAACCTTTGTCGCACCCGATCCGGGCACATATTACTATACATGCACGTACCCCGGGCATTATGTGCTGATGCGCGGTGTGATGACGGTGACGTAATCAGGAGCGTTGCTCTTGAGAGCCTTGTTTCGTTTTGTGATATGAGTGCGTAGGAAAATAGGGTGCTGGCAACAGCCGGCACTGCATTGCGCTCATTCTGGTTCAGATTTGTCGCTCATGGGCCATAATCGGCGTCACGGCCACATCTCCCAGGGAGACCCGGCCCGGGTGACTTATTGATTCAAATCTCCTGATCCCAGTTGAATACCAGACGCCGGCCTCGATGGTCGGCGTTTGTTGTTTCAGCGAATCCCCATCGACGTATCGGATCCCCAAGAACTCCAGCTGTGACGGTAGAAACCCTATCGAAAGTAAAGCCGCTCAACCTCCGACCGGCTTTTTTACGGTAATCCTTGTCGGACTCATTCCCATTATGTGGGGACATGGCAGCGGCTCTCAAGTGATCCTGAAGAAGATTTCAGATTTCTTTAAGGATGATTTAAGGTCGATCCAGCGATACTGAAACATGATCGCTGCTGACGCTCCGAACGAACCGATCCAAATGCCACGAGATACAAATGAAAAAAGTTAAGGCATTTGTTCGCTGCCAGAAGGTCGAGGCAGTCCTAAATACACTGGAGGAGGCCGGCATCGAAGGCGTAACGCTGATCGATGTGCTCGGATTAGGCTCCTATTCTGATCCTAAAACGGCGAAGTACTCATACGACTGTGTTGAAAAATATTCGAACATCGCCAAACTTGAGCTGGTCTGTAGCAGTGCCGATGTTCACCGAATCGTGGAGATCATTCGCACAACAGCATACTCAGGAATGAAGGGAGACGGAATTGTATTTGTTTCTCCTGTGGATATGGCGGTCATAATCCGGACCGGCGCCGTGGGAGAAGATGGTTTATAGATTAGAATCCTGGTTAATCGCAATGGTTAAAAACCCTGTTTGTGGCCTGATGGTGGACTCCAAGAATCCACTCGCGACAAGGGACGTCGGCGGGGAATCGTATAATTATTGTAGCAGCGGGTCTAAAGAAGATTTCGACAGAGAACCTGCGCTCTATTTACCCAGATCTAATCGCGCGCAGAAGGGTACGATTGACTGACCCTCGGATTGCCCGTCGCTCTCGGAGAGGGCACCGTGTACGTCGTGTATAGAGACTTCCATGTTAAGAGGCGAAATCATCTCCCCCGGTGTGGTCGAGGGCATCCTCCACCTGCTGACACAGGCGGCGTTTGTGCCGCCTCGTAGGGCGACCGTGCTGCCGGGTGAGGAAAAGAATGAAGTTGAACGATTCAGGCAACACGTAGATTCTCTCGTAGAGGACTTCCAGGCAACAGTGAAACGCCTGGAGTCCGCATCGCTCTCTGCGGAGGCCGAAATCGTTCGCAGTCATATTCTCATATTGCAGGATCCTGAATTGCACAGTCGCGTGGAGACGTCGATCCTGCAGGCACAACTCGCGGCGGAAGCGGCTGTCGAACATGCCTTGGAAGAAATCATCTACCTCTTTGAAGAGTCGGAAAATGCTGTACTGTCCGAACGCGCCCCCGATTTGAGAGACCTGGGCATGCATCTGCAGCGCAAACTGGGTTATAACCAGGCGCCACCGCTTTCGAGCCTGCCTGCTGACGACTCAGGTATCGTGGTGGCCAACGTAGAGTTACTCCCTTCTTTCGTCCTGGAAGCCCTGGCGGCCGATGTGCGAGGCTTCATCGTCGAGAAAGGAACCGCTCTGTCGCACGCGGCTATCCTGGCCAAATCGTTCGGCCTGCCCGTTCTCCGAATACCCCGCGTGGACCTGCTTCGCAGGCACGAAGGTACCCGTGTGCTTGTAGATGCCCGTCAGGGTGAACTCCTGATTGATCCCGATCCGGAAGAAGTCACCCATCGAACCACCAAGCTGCGAACATTACGGGACCAGGCGCTTTCTTCTCGGCTGTCGCCCACCGTAGCTCGTCTGTGGCTGAGCATCGTCGATCCTATGCAGCTCAAAGATGTCGATTGGACAGGCATCGAAGGCGTCGGCCTGTACCGTACCGAGATGCTTTTTATTCACGACCACCAGCGATGGCCCAGCGAAGAGGAACAGACACGATTATACAGGAAAGCCTTCGAATACGGTGGGACACGCCTAATAACGATACGCACGCTGGACATTGGAGCCGATAAGCCGCTCCCCTACCTGTCGTTCGGGCCCCAGGACAACCCGGCTCTCGGACTCCGGGCCCACCGGCTTTATCGTTTTCATCCCGAGATCGCGATCACGCAGATCCGGGCGATCCTTCGCGCTGCCTCCGGGACGCACCGCCTCCGCTTGCTCTTCCCGATGCTCGAATGTGTCGAGGAGTGGCACGCCGTCCAAGAGCTAGTCCACCAGGCCACGGCCTCGCTACGGGTAGACGGTATTCCGTTTCAGGAGCAGTTCGAACAGGGAGTATTGATCGAAACGCCATCCGCTGTGTGGGATTTTCCGCGTTTCCTGAACGTCGTCGACTTCGCCAGTGTCGGAACGAACGACCTGGTGCAGTATCTATTCGCTGTGGATCGAAACAACGCCAACGTCGCTCGCGCCTATCGACCGGCGCACCCGGTCGTGTTGAAGGTGCTAAGGGAACTGGCGGATCAGGCCCGGCAGGCGGGCAAACCCCTGTCCGTATGCGGCGAGATAGCCGGTGAAGCCTGGTTCATCCCGTTGTTGATCGGGCTGGGCATCACGGACCTGAGCGTCCCGGTCCCCCGGAGCCAAGAGACACTGATCCAACTGGCACAGCTTCAGGCGTCGGAATGCCGGGAGTTGGCCCAAAAATGCCTCATAGCCGATACGGTAAGCGAAGTACGAACGCGGTTGGGCCGCCAGGACCCCGCAACGCAAGTCAAAGAGTCCGGCTCAGAAAGGCCGGGCGAGGCCGTAGACCCGGTGTGTAAGATGACCGTCCATACGGTAGGAAACCCTCTCGCGGTGACGCAGGGCGATATGCGTTACTACTTCTGCTCGTCCCGGTGCATGGATCTTTTTCTTCACCGATAGGCGAAAGGACTTTCTACTCCAGTTAAAGCCCTTTCCCAAACTAAAAGATATTTAAGATTTTATTAAGGTTTGTTTCAGGTTGCCCTGCTATAATTGTGTCAGGTATCGGGTCGCTATCGTTCCCGCTGTACGGTGGAGCCCCAGTGACGCGATCTGTAACATTCATGCACTGAAACATAAGTATACCGGTCATGACTAGCTCAACGCTCACTGCTTCACTGCCCCCAACGACGGCATCGACAAATAGCAAGAAAATCCTTCAAGAGCTTGTCGGGCACGCAGATATCGAATTTAACGGGTCCCATCCGTTGGATATTCAGATCAATGACGAGCGGTTCTACCGACGGGTGCTTCGCGATGGAACCCTGGGATTTGGCGAAGCCTATATGGACGGATGGTGGGACGCCGAACAAATCGACGAGACTGTTCATCGATTGCTCCGATCCGACCTGCAGGACCAACTGAAGAACCCGAAGGCCCTTCTCTCATATATCGGCGCTGTTCTGATCAACAAAGCGCGGCCTTCGAAGGCCTTTGAGATCGGCGAAAAACACTATGATCTGGGCAACAATCTTTTCGAGGTCATGCTCGACGCGCGCATGGTCTACACCTGCGGCTACTGGAAAAACGCTCGAACACTCGACGAAGCCCAGGAAGCCAAGCTGGACCTTGTCTGCCGGAAAGTAGGCTTGAAACCCGGCGACCGCGTCCTCGACATTGGCTGCGGTTGGGGCAGCTTCTTGAAATTTGCCGCCGAGAACTACGGGGTCACCGGAGTGGGCATCACCGTCTCGACGGAACAGGTAGGACTCGCAGAGGAAAACCTGGCAGGGCTTCCACTAGAAATCCGCCTCCAAGACTACCGGGCGCTCAATGGAGAAGAAAAGTTCGACCACGTTGTCTCCCTCGGTATGTTTGAACACGTGGGCTACAAGAACTATCCCCTCTACATGGACGTGGTGGACCGGAACCTCAAAGACGACGGGTTTTTCTTACTCCACACCATCGGAATCCGCCATTCATCCAAAAGCACCGACCCCTGGATTGACAAATATATATTCCCCAACTCGATGCTTCCTTCCATTCTGCAGATTGGAAAAGCCAGTGAGAAGCGTTTCGTCATGGAAGACTTGCACAACTTCAGTTCCGACTACGACCGAACGCTGATGGCGTGGTACGAGAACTTTAAGAACGGGTGGGACGCGCTCAAGTCTGACTACAACGAACGGTTCTACCGCATGTGGAAGTACTTTCTACTCTCCTGTGCCGGCAGCTTTCGCGCGCGGAATACCCAGCTCTGGCAAATCGTCTTTTCGAAGAAGGGCGTGCCGGGCGGCTATGAATCTATTCGTTGAGCGTCACGGCCGGCGCCGAAGGTTTTCACATCGAAGAACACGCGTTGAATTCTTCCTCGTGGCAAGTCTGAAGGAAGCTTAAGATTTTTTTAAGGCTTGTTTCAGGATTCAACGGGCATATTGAGGCGACCAAAGCGGATGTCACTGCAAGCCGGGCGACATCACATGCGTTTCAATATTCACCTTGAACGGTAACCGGGGACCTGGTCTTCAGGTTACCTGAAAGTGGTGCCACGGGCCTTTGGAGCACGAGCCAAAAATTTCTCAGACAATCATTGAGGTTTCGTCGGAACCGCGTCAGTCTACGCGGCCGGTTTCGCTCTCTCCTCGACAATAAGGAGCTTTAACATGAGAGATGATATTGTGCACTCTGGAGCGTGGGGTATTGCAGCAATCATGGTTGTGGTTGTGTCCTGGGTGCTTTATCGGTATCTCGCCCCGAAATCATGGCGCGAGTGGGCGAGTGCCGGGCTAGTACAGGCGTTCATCGTCGCGCTCTATGCGGAGATGTACGGCTTCCCGCTCACCATCTATCTGCTGGCTCGGTTTTTCGGACTGGACAGTGGCAATCTAAGCGCCAATCTCTGGTCTACACTGCTTGGCCTGGGAGAGACCGGCATGCTGATCTCAATGCTGTTCGGCTACGGGCTGCTACTTGTTGGCATCGGTCTTTTTATTCAAGGCTGGCGTGAACTCTACCGTGCGCACCAACAACACCAGGTCGCAACAGGAGGATTATATGACCTGGTAAGGCATCCTCAGTATACAGGGCTGTTCATCGGAATCTTTGGCGAGGGCGTTGTGCATTGGCCCACGATTTTTTCAGTGATTGTATTTCCCGCCATCGTGCTTGCCTATGTCCTGCTGGCGCGCCGGGAAGAGAAACGAATGGTCGAAGAGTTTGGGGAGGAATACTGCGACTATCAGCAGCGGGTGCCCTTTTTTATTCCGCGCTGGGGCCAATGGAGGCAACTCGTCAATCGTGCCAATCTGGCTGACGACCGTGGCGAGCAACCTCCTCAATGATCTCGGGCGCGTTCCGCCTGGAGTTCGGCTCGGAGATACTGCACCTCGGGATGTTCACCGATGCTGCGGCCAGGCAGCAAAGCGGGTCAGCTTCAGCTGCCGGGTGATCCGCTACCAGGCTCTCGATACAGCCTTATCCCAGTCGCTTCTCCAACCTCCCGGTATATCTACATCCATGAGCAGACATCGATCCGTGATACTAGGATAGAGTTCAGCATAATTCATGATCTTCGTACCATTGACTCGGCGATTAATGTGCAGAGGTCGAAGCTCGTTCAGACTGTTCAAACCGGCTGCAGCAACTAACTCCACCAAGTTCTCGATCATCGATGCATGATAATTCGCCACTCTGGCAGCTTTGTCATCAACGTCCAGCGCCTTGGATCGAACCGGGTTCTGAGTGGCTATGCCCGTCGGACAAGTATCCTGATTGCAAAGCCGCGATTGAATACAGCCTAAAGCAAACATCATCGAGCGTGCCGCATTGATGGTATCCGCGCCCAAGGCCATCAGGCGCAGCATGTGAAAGGCAGAAATTGCTTTTCCAGAGGCAATAATGCGTATTGAGTCACGTAACCCCGTGCCAATCAAAGCGTTATTGACAAAAATAAGACCATCGCGCAAGGGCGTACCGACTGAATTAGTCAGTTCTATGGGCGCGGCGCCTGTACCGCCTTCTCCACCGTCGACAGTAATAAAGTCTGGTGTCGTTCCCGTTTCCAGCATTGCTTTACAAATCGCCAGAAACTCTGCTTTTCGGCCGATACAAAGTTTAAACCCGACGGGTTTTCCACCAGATAGTTTGCGCAGTCTGGCAACAAACCCGAGTAAGCCAATAGGGGTCGAAAAAGCCGTATGTGCAGGGGGAGAGACCACATCCTGTCCCATCGGTACGTGGCGAATATCCGCAATTTCCTGCGTCAGCTTCACCGCAGGCAATATGCCGCCATGCCCGGGTTTTGCGCCTTGCGACAGTTTGATTTCGATCATTTTCACAACACTCTGGCCGGTCTTTTCCGAGAACAACGCCTCATCAAAGCCGCCGTCGGCATTTCGGCAACCAAAATAGCCGGTACCGATTTGCCAGATAAGATCGCCACCAAACTCGAGATGGTAGGGGCTGATGCCGCCCTCGCCGGTGTTGTGTGCAAAACCACCGGTTTCAGCACCTTTGTTTAAGGCCAAAATCGCATTTTGGCTTAAGGCTCCAAAACTCATGGCAGAAATGTTCAATGGAGACGCATCATATGGCTGACTGCAATCTGAGCAGCCGAAACGGATTTTCGGATGATGATCGTGTACCGGTTTGGGAGCGAGGGAATGATTGACCCACTCATAGCCGTCTCGGTAAACATCAAACTGGGTCCCAAATGGCCGCGTGTCGCGTTGTCCCTTGGCGCGTTGATACACCAGATCCCTGAATTCGCGGCTGACGGGCTGGCCGTTGGTGTCGGATTCTACAAAATACTGCTGAATCTCGGGCCGTATGGCCTCAAACAGAAAGCGGAGATGCCCAATAACAGGGTAAACGCGCAAAATCGTGTGTTTGCGCTGTATCACGTCATAAATACCAACACCACTTAAAGGCAAAATAATAACGAACAACCAGTAAGCGTCCGACCAGAACCTCGCCAGCACAATGGTAGCGAGTGACACCATTATTGCTAGTATTGTAAATCGCTTACGCACAATCATATTGAACAATTCAGGCTGGAAGGACAGAAAAGTCGATCACAATAAAGAACACGGGGAACCCACCGACTTTAGCCGGGGAGTGTCAAATGGGACAAACCACGTGACCGAGCTTCTCTGCTAATTTCATATTTTCCGAATGACCAAAACGGCGTTCCTGATGCCACCTGATTAGTCCGTACTCACTATCATTCCAGCTCATAATAACGATTGCAATCTGATAACGTAAGGCCGTTTCTATTTCCTGTTCATTCTTGTGTTAGTTTGGAAGACGCCGGCGTCGGCGCAGGAGATGTCTTCGTTTCTGATAGGGGGAAACCCCTATTCGTGACATGCGGCGAAGTCCTGTACCCATTCCGTCCCTGTTCCGGACACGTTGGAAGACGTCACGCTGGAGGTGCGAGTAGAGCATAGCATTGTGGAGTTTTCAGGTGGATATAGCCGTATCTACTTCCAGAATATGCACCTTCAGCCGTCTACTTTTTCCTCTACGCCTTGAGAAAAGGTATATTACACCATTACCGAGGACCTGCATGTGAATTTCTACGCACCTGGCATCAACGTACGCGAACGCACCTATCGCGTTGAAGAAACGATTCCGGCTGACCGTGGACTCACGCGGCACGTCGTGAGAGCGCCGGACGGCCATTACGTCTTGCTGGAGCGCCTCGACTGAGTCCGAGAAATTTAGCTTCTAGCATCACCCAGCCCCTATTCAATAGCCTCACAGATATGAATCAGAAAGAAGCCACTCAGGAACACGCCGGACACAGCGGCCACGAGGTACAAACCGATCACAAGCACGCCAGACACGATCATGGAGGACACGCCCCCGGGCATGGCTTGCCGGGCCACGACCACCACGCCATGATGATCGCCGACTTCAGGAAGCGGTTCTGGGTCTCGCTCGTCCTCACGATTCCCATCTTGCTCCTCTCTCCGCTGATCCAGGGGTTTTTAGGACTGGATGAAGCGATTCGTTTCACAGGAGACCGGTTTACATTGTTTACGCTCTCTTCGGTGGTCTTCTTCTATGGCGGTTGGCCCTTTCTGAAAGGAGTCTATTTGGAACTGCGATCCGGTCAACCGGGCATGATGACGCTCATCGCCATCGCCATCACTACGGCCTACATCTACAGCAGCGCCGTCATCTTCGGCCTCGTCGGCAAGATCTTCTTCTGGGAGCTGGTGACCCTGATCGACGTGATGCTGCTGGGACACTGGGTCGAGATGAAGTCGATCCTGGGAGCTTCCAAAGCGTTGGAGGAGCTCGCGAAGCTCATGCCCTCCGAAGCGCACAAACTCATGCCCGACGGCAGTGTACAGGACGTGCCGCTGAGTGAACTCCAATCGAACGACCAGGTGCTTGTTAAACCGGGCGAAAAAATCCCGGCCGACGGCGAAGTCGTCCGGGGACAGTCGTCGGTCAACGAGGCGATGCTCACCGGCGAATCAGTTCCCGTCTCCAAGAGTACGGGCGCCGAAGTGATCGGCGGCTCCATCAACGGAGAGGGATCCATCACGATCGTCGTCCAGAAAACTGGTGCCGAGAGTTTCCTCTCCCAGGTGATAGATCTCGTCAAAGAGGCGCAAGAGAGTAAGTCGAAGACGCAGGATCTGGCCAACCGCGCGGCGGTCTGGCTTACGTTTGTAGCGCTGGGCGGCGGCGCCTTGACCCTGTTCGTCTGGCTGGTGGTGATGGAAAAAGATTTTGCCTTCGCCATCGAACGTACAGTCACCGTGATGGTCATCGCATGCCCGCACGCACTAGGCCTTGCCGTGCCTCTCGTGGTTGCCGTATCGACGGCGCTTGCCGCCGGCAATGGTCTTCTCATACGGGACCGCACCGCGTTTGAGGGGGCGCGAAAGCTCAAGGCCATCATTTTCGACAAAACCGGGACGCTTACAGAGGGCCGCTTCGGCATCACAGACACGCTGCTCTTCTCCGACTCGACGACCGAAGCTGAACTCCTGGAATATGCAGCAGCCGTCGAGGCCCACTCCGAACACCCGATTGCCCAAGGCGTCGTGGCCGCTGTGGAAACGCCGCGCCCGGTCGACAACTTCAAGGCAATTCCCGGCAAGGGAGCCGAGGGTCTCGTCGATGGCAAAGACGTCAAGGTCGTCAGCCCCGGCTATCTCAACGAGCACAATCTGGTAATAGACGATGCGCGTATCGACACGCTCTCGTCGCAGGGCAAGACGGTAGTCTTCGTTGTCATCGATGGTGAAGTGAAAGGGGCCATCGCACTGGCCGACATCGTCCGGCCCGAGTCAAAAAAAGCCATCGCGACGCTGAAGAAAATGGGCATCCAGACAATGATGCTAACCGGAGACAACCGCCAGGTCGCGCAGTGGGTTTCGGAAGAGGTGGGGCTGGACGAATACTTCGCTGAAGTGCTACCTCACGAGAAATCAGCCAAAGTAAAAGAGGTACAGGCACGCGGTCTGATCGTAGCAATGACCGGCGACGGGGTTAACGACGCCCCTGCGCTGGCCCAGGCTGACGTGGGCATCGCCATCGGGGCGGGCACGGATGTGGCCGTCGAGACAGCAGACATCGTACTTGTGCGCAGCAACCCGAAAGACGTCGCAGCTATCCTGAAGCTGTCGCGCGCGACCTATCAGAAGATGATTCAGAATCTGTGGTGGGCGGCCGGGTACAACATTGTCGCCATCCCCGTGGCGGCCGGCGTGCTCTATGGGCTGGGCATCGTGCTCGGACCGGCAGGAGGTGCCGCGCTGATGTCACTGAGCACAATCATCGTCGCCATCAACGCGCGTTATCTGAGGCTGGAACGGTAGAGTGCAAGCAGAAGCCCATCCACTCTTTCAGCATGAAACAGCGAGAAGTACATATCATCGGTGCCGGCCCGGCTGGACTCGTGGCTGCCCTCACATTGGCCCGCGCCGGTCTAAAGCCTGTCGTCTTCGAGCAGGCGCGCGATGTCGGCGCGCGCTTTCACGGCGATTATCAGGGCTTGGAGAACTGGTCCTCGGATGAAGACGTAACCGATTTCCTTGCCTCCCTCGGCGTAGCCGTCAACTTCCGCTGCGTTCCATACACGGAAGGCGTGTTCTATGGGCCTGGGCTGGAGCGTTTCGACATCCGCACGTCCCGTGTGTGGTTCTACCTCGTCGAGCGAGGCAGCTCCCCGGAATCACTTGATCAGGGCCTCAAAACACAGGCGCTAGATGCCGGCGTAGAGATACGTTTTGAGAACAAAATCGAACACGCGACGGCCGAGAACGTGATCGTGGCCACCGGTCCGCACGCCGCCGATGCTATTGCCCGGGGCGTGGTTTTCGAGACTTCGCACCCCGACGCCTGTTTCGGGTTCCTCGACGACCGCATCGCCCCCAGGGCCTATGCCTACCTGCTCGTCCAAGCGGGAAAGGCAACTCTGGCAACGTGTCTCTTCGACGACTTCGCGAACGCACACACGTATTTCGAGCGCACCCTGGCAACCATACGAAGCGTGGTCGATTTTGACATGCGGTCCCCCCGGACATTCGGTGGGTATGTCAACTTTGAGGTCAGGCCTTCCTGGACGCGAAATAACCGGATGTACTTTGTAGGCGAGCGAGCAGCTTTCCAGGATGCGCTCTGGGGGTTCGGCCTTCGCTACGCGATGCTCTCGGGCTACCTCGCGGCGCGTTCCATCCTCGACGGTGAGGACTATGACTCGTTGTGCAGGGAACAACTTGTGCCCCAGCTGGAAACCTCGCTGGCCAACCGCCTCATCTTCAACCACTTGGGCAACCACGGCTACACTTGGGTACTCCGGCGCCTCGCCCGACTCGACTTGATGGCTGCGCTCCACAAACACCACGAGCCCTCACGCACCAAGCGCTTGCTATATGAGATCGCAAGGCGACGGATCCACCCCCGCCTCCGGGAGGCGGCTTGCCAGGAGGACTCGTGCTCTTGTCTCTGGTGCGAACACGGCAAAAAAGTGGACGCGGCTTCCATGGACCGCTGCGTGGCCGAGTTGATGGCACCTGCGCCCGATTGAACGCGTAGCGTGCATTAACGAATTTTAAGACCGTTTTAAGGTTAATTTCAGCTTGGTGCCGTGATCTTGCGCTACACCCGATTTGCTCGAACCGACAACCAGGTGAATCATGAATTCGCAACGCGGTATTACTCACACGTTCTGGATAATCATCCTGAGTCTGGTACCGCTCGTGTTTCTTGCATTTGTGCTCGCCAGCGGCATGCCCGTAAACCCGTGGTTTTTCCTATTCTTTCTCCTTATTTACTTTTTCGGGATTTTTTACGTGCTGGGTAGCCACGGCTCGCACGAAAAGTCGGGAGAATCGACGCCGGAGCAACTCTCTGTTAAAAGGGTCCCGGAGAATCTGATCCTCAAAACAGTGGACGTGATGGTTCCGCTGGCCGACTACAAAGTGAAGAATAACTACGTAATAGAAGGCCCCCTGCTTCTAAAGTCAGACGCTGCCCTTGAGGAGCTACAACAACGCTTCGCCGGCACGTTCTTTAAGCCGCTCCTGAAAGAAAGCGATGCTGGTCGCCCAATGCTCGTACTTGTCCCTGCCGATGCCTTGCCGATTTCTAAACAGAAAACTGGCAGACCCTGGATAAACCTCGTGCTGTTCCTTGCAACGTTTCTTACGACGACGTGGGCCGGAGCGGCCTACAAGGGCATCAACCTCCTGGAGCAGCCCAGCCAGTTCACCGCCGGCCTCCCTTACGCTGCCGCGTTGATGTTCATCCTGGCAGCACACGAACTCGGGCACTACTTCACTGCGCGCCGATACGGTATGTCAGTCACGTTGCCCTACTTCATCCCCTTGCCGTTCATGCTCGGAACGTTTGGGGCCTTCATCCGGATGAAGTCGCTCGCACCGGACCGCCGGGCCATGTTCGACGTGGCGGTAGCGGGTCCCCTGGCAGGCCTCGCCATCGCCATTCCGGCACTGCTCGTCGGGTTGCAGTATTCTACGATAGTTCCTGACACAGAGACACCCGCGCTATTCATGGGCGGTACGGACGTAGGATCGTCGGTGCTGTTCGCTTTTCTTGCTAAAGTAGCGCTGGGAGAGACTGTGCTGGAAGGCCACCGTCTAATCTTGCATCCCGTTGCTTTTGCCGGATGGCTGGGGTTGTTGGTAACGGCGCTTAATCTGGTGCCCGTAGGTCAGCTCGACGGCGGGCACCTGGTGCATACCTTGCTTGGGCACAAAAATGCGGGCGTAGTAAGTGTGGTCTCGCTTCTGGCACTCGTCGTGCTGGGGCTCTTCGTCTGGAGCGGCCTGCTCTTCTGGGCCCTGCTCATCTTTTTCGTCGCTGGGACATCGGATATCCCACCCCTCAACGACGTGACGCCGCTCCTCCGGGGCCGCTTAGTGCTGGGGGCCGTGACCTTTTCCCTGCTACTTTTCATTCTCGTTCCTGTGCCGCACGCCCTCTACGCGTCGTTCGGCATCCATTACCCCTACGTCTAAGCTACCTGGAAAAACGAACACCCCTTCTGCCATGCCCTCCTCGATAAGCACGCCTCCTGCTTCACGCCCATCCACGCCCTTCACGCTGGTGCTGGGTGGCGGCGCCGCGCGCGGCTTCGCCCATGTCGGAGTGCTGCACGGACTAGAGGCATACGGGTTCCGCCCCAGCGCTATCGTGGGGGTCTCTATGGGTGCCATCGTAGGGGCGACCTACGCGCTGCGCAGCGACTGGTACCGAGCCCTCCTGGAGATGGACACGAGTTCCTTCCCCGAGCCGCTCCACGTACAGGAAGAGGCACGCCAGCGACTGACGGAAAAGATTCACACCTCTTTCTCCTACACCCGCGCCGCAAAAGACCTGTTTTTAGGGTGGGGACCGGGAGTTCACGCCCTCGATGCAGGCCAGGCCCTCCTCCGATCGCTGACGGCGGGCCGCAACCTTGAAGACTCGCGCATTCCCGTGGCCGTTTCGACAACAGACCTGCAAAGCGGCCATCGGCACGTGCTGCGCACCGGCAACGCTGCTGAAGCGCTCTATGCCAGTTCCGCGCTCGCCGGCGTATTGCCGCCGCTCATGCGTGACGGTCGGATGCTTTCGGACGGTGCCTACGCCGACATCGCCCCGATCGACGTGGCACGTGACTTCGGTCATCCGGTTGTCATTGCGGTAGATCCGTCGCAGGAACTAGTATCCTCCGATGTACGAAACGGTTACCAGGCGCTGATGCGGGCGGTGGAAATCTGTCACCTCCGCCATGGCGATGCGCGCTTCGCCGGAGCAGATCTGGTGCTACGACCTCCATTTCAGCGCACCATCGACACGCTGGACTTCGACGCCCGTCGCGAGTGCGTCGTAGCCGGCCTGCGCGTGGTCCGGAGTCATCAAATCGAACTGATACAACTGCTCACGCAACATGTCGACTCGAAAGAACAAGTCAAGGGCGGCACTCATGCCGGTGCCCAAAGGCGCGCTTCGTCGCTGCCCCACCCTGTTCCTTTGAATCAAGCAAAACATAGAGAGGAAAACGATGGAATTGCTGACTGACAACTGGTTTTTTGTCTTGCTGCTGATAGGGATGATCGCCCTGCATCTGTTTGGACACGGCGGACACGGCGGGCACGGTGGACACGGCGGACACGGCGGGCACGGCGGGCACGGCGGGCATAGCGGAAGCGGAGGACGAGATCGAGGCGAAGACGACTCGGGCCGTGAGCACGACGAAGACCACAGTGGACACGCGCACGACACCCTGCGTCAACGATAGGGCGACACATAATCTATTCAATAACGGAGAGAGCGTCATGTTAAATACAAAACTCATCACCTGGGCGCTGGGCCTTTTCGGCGCAATCAGTTACGTGTTTTGCGTAATCTTTGGCCTGGTCACACCTGAAAGTATCCACATGCACGAGTTTTTGGAATCCGCCCTACCGGCGTTCGAATGGCTCAGCGTCGGCAGCTTCCTGCTGGGGCTGGTCGAGAGCTTCCTGTATGGTGCCTACATTGGACTCGTTTTCTCGCCCATTTATAACTTCCTCTGCCGCCGCTGGGGAACATCTGGAACCCCATAGGTAAGCCCCGATATTATTAAGTCAACATGCCAACGCCCCCGCTACACCGATGACGTCGTGCGGGAAATGTCGTTCGCATGCCTGGCGCCAAGGACAGGCACGAATGTGGTCTCCATACACATACGAGTCGATGACTTTCGCAAGGCAGAATCGCTTCTGCGCAAGATCTAAACTCTTCTGCACGAGCTGTTCGGCATTTTTTCTCGGCGGTGCGAACCGAGAACGAATAATTGGAGTCCGGGCAGGCCAAAGCCATCGCCTACGCCCGAACCAGCAGCCAGGCGTTTACTGGCAGTGGTCAGGAGCCGCTACGTATAAACTTCAGTGAAGCGAGGAGAAATCCGATGCCGATAAACAATCCGATCCGTCATACCACCCCGTTTGCAGCCCTTGTGTTCATCCTGGTCGGCTTCCTCGTCGGGGCGGCGTGGAAATCCGTGACACCACCGGCCCGCCAGCACGAGGTCGAACCCATCTCCCGTACAGTGACGCCGCGCAACGACTTTGCACCCGCTGAGCAGGCTACGATTGATCTCTTCGAGCAGGCGTCGCCAGCGGTGGTCTTTATAACGTCGCTCACGGTACAGCAGGACTTTTTTAGCCGCAACGTCACGGCGATTCCCCGAGGTACCGGTACGGGCTTTATCTGGGATGACCAGGGGCACGTCGTCACCAACTTTCACGTCATCCAGAATGCCGACCAGACCATGGTTACCCTGGCTGACCAGACAACCTGGCAGGCGCATTTGATCGGCGCTGCTCCGGACAAGGACCTGGCCGTGCTCCACATCGACGCACCGGCAGAGCAACTCCGGCCGATTCCCATCGGCGCTTCCGACGACCTCCGCGTCGGACAATCCGTATACGCCATTGGCAATCCATTCGGCCTCGACCAGACCTTGACCACGGGCGTTATCAGCGCCTTGGGCAGGGAGATCGAGTCGGTAGCCCGCATCCCGATACGCGACGTAATACAGACAGACGCGGCGATCAATCCAGGCAATTCAGGCGGGCCGTTACTGGACTCATCCGGACGCTTGATCGGGGTCAACACGGCCATTTACAGCCCCTCGGGAGCCTATGCTGGTATCGGGTTCTCCATTCCGGCAGATGTGGTAAGTTGGGTCGTGCCGGAGTTGATCTCGAACGGCCAGTTGCGACGCCCGACCCTCGGCGTCGAGTTGGCTACCTCGCAGGTAACCCGGCGGCTGAGTCTGGAAGGGGCTCTCGTCATCAACGTGGTGCCCGGCAGCGCCGCCGCACGTGCCGGTGTCCGCCCGACATCGCGCGACAAGCAGGGCGCCGTCGAGTTAGGCGACCTTATCGTTGCCCTCGACGAAACTCCGATTACGTCATACAACGATCTCATTTTGGCTCTGGACCGGCGCAATCCCGGCGAGACGATTCGGTTGACACTGCTCCGGGACGATCAGCGGGTTGAGGTCGATCTGATCCTGGACGAACCCCGCTGAACATAAACAAACGCCTGTTTCTCGCTTTTTATTGCCAAGCTCGGGATTGGCATCGCTCTGCCTGCGCTGCTCTTCTTACGGTCTCCTCTGCTTACGTAACCGATACGTTATGAAGAAGAAGGCGAGACACTAACCTTTGGATGGCTGTTACTCAAACCTATATTTTTTCCGTCTGAACGGACCCATCGTCGATGCGCAGTTCCACAGCCCGCGCATGCGCTTCGAGACCTTCTAACCTTGCGAACCAAGCCGACTCTGCCGCCAGTGTATCGAGCTCAAAGGATGCGCCATGCAGGGCGAGCCATGTTTGAAACCGCAAAAATGTAAAAACGGAAAGACCCGCGCTTGTTCGTGCACTTCGACCCGTTGGCAACACATGGTTCGGTCCAGCGCCATAGTCTCCGAATACCTCAGCCGATTGTTGACCGAGAAAGAGGGCACCATAGTGCTGAAGAAAAGCCGCGGTAGCCTGCGGGTTTTTGGTGCAAACCTGTACGTGCTCCGGAGCCAGGGTATCGCAGAGACGTGCTGCTTCTCGATCATTCGAGGCGAGAAGGGAACCGCCATTTCTTAGTGAAATTCGAGCCGTAGTTGCAGTAGATAGGGTGTCCAACTGAATTGCAAGTTCAGCTTCGACCGCAGTAACGAGAGATTCACTGAGCGAAATCAGCAGGGGAAAGGCGTATTCATCGTGCTCCGCCTGTGCCAGAAGATCGGCTGCCACCCGTGTCGGATCCGCTTCGCCATCGGCAATGATGATCAGTTCGGTCGGCCCGGCCAGCATATCAATTCTGACTTCTCCAGCCAGAACCTTTTTCGCTGCTGTCACATATTGGTTTCCCGGGCCCACGATCACGTCGGACGGTGGCACAGGCCCGACTCCAAATGCCAGCGCAGCAATTCCATGCGCTCCACCGGCAGCGAGCAAACCGTCCGCCCCGGCTATCCAGGCAGTAGCCATGATTATGGGATCGGGTCGGGGTGTTGCCACCCACACGGAACGAACTCCGGCAACGCGAGCTGGAATAACGGTCATCAAAAGTGAAGAAGGAAGCGGGTATCTTCCACCAGGCACGTAGCATCCGGCGTTTTCGACCGCAATCATGCGATGCCCGGCCCGACCCCCCGTTATGGCCACGTCGAGGTCGGAGAAACACCCGCGCTGAGCTTCGGCAAACGAACGGATACGCACGGCAGATGCTTGAAAGCGGCCCTGTTCTTCCGTGCTCAATTTTTCAAATGCCTCTAACAACTCGCTTTTGCAGTGGAAAAGCGGATCTGTGCTTGACCGACTGTCGTACGTCTGCGCGAATTGGCGAATTCTCGATTCGCCACCGCTGCGAACCGTTTCGATGATTTCTCTTACCTGATCTTCCACGCCTCGAAAGAAAGCCGATCCGGTTCGAGGTTCGAGGGCCTTAATCGAATCGTGTCTGGGGAATACGGACTGTTCTTTCATGACGACGCGGCATCTGATTGTGCCAACGGATATTCGGATACGACTTCTTCTGACGATGCCGGACCTTTTGAGTGCATGGGTCTGCGTACGACTCGCCTGTTTCGCAGTTCGAGTTCGTTGATGATGTCGTCGAACGAGACGGAAGCGTTTGCGATGGCAACAGAGAGGAAATAGAGTAAATCAGCCGCTTCGTGAATCACCTCATCTCTCTCTGTAGCTTCCCCGAGCTCAATAGCCTCTTCGATCAGTTTTTCTCGGAGGAGCGAAAGATTATTGGCGAGTCGTACCGTTCCTGAATCCGGATCTTGCGCAGCGATTCGAGCTCTGAGCGTCGTCACCAGCGATGAGAGATCGAACGAATCCGACCAGCAAGACTTCGTTCCCAGGTGGCAAAATCCGCCGTGTTGTTCGACTGTATAACGCAGTGCATCCCGGTCGCAGTCGAGATCGACTCGCAGAAGTTGTTGCGTATTGCCGGATGTCGCGCCTTTGAACCACAACTTGTCACGCGTGCGGGACCAGTAGATACCACGACGCTGTTCGACTGCAGCGCTAACAGATTCAGCGGTGCTCCAAACCAGTCCCAGTGTTCCCCCCTGCTCGTTGCACACGACCGTGGGCCAGAAACGGCCGTCGACGGGTCGGTTCAGGCAGGCCGCAATCGTTTCTCCAAGAGAGAGACGACCCGTATAGAGCGCCATTCCAACTTGGGCGTCGACTTTCAATTGATCCAGATCGGCGACGTCGTCTGCGGATCGAATGCCTCCTGCTGCCGTAATCCGGACACCAGACGCCGCTTCTTGAGCCGAACCAATGAGTTCCCGGTCATATCCTGAAAGCCCGCCCTCGAATTCTACCTGAGTAAGGAGAAAACCACCGACAAATGGTGCAAGTCTCCGAATGCGATCAAGCACAGATTCACCTGTTTGCTCTTGCCACCCGTCCACAACGACTTCACCACGTACTGCGTCGACTGCAGCAATAATGCGATCTTTTGGCAATACTGAGCAGAAGGTCTCGCTGGCGTTCGTGCCAATGATGACCTTTTTTACACCGGCATTCAGCCAGCTCTCCGCATCCTCTCGGGTACGAATGCCACCGCCAACCCGTATCGGAAAAGCCCGAGCCATATTCTGGATGAGCTCTCTGTTGGACCCGGTTCCAAGTGCTGCATCCAGATCAATCACCGCTACTTCACCGGCAATTGAAAACTCCTCCAGCCGATCCATGGGGTCGCCGCCGTCTAGAATAAATTCACGTCCCTGGCGAAGCTGGACGGCACGACCGCCTTGGATATCTATGCTTGGAATAATCACACTCTTACCTCATATCCTGCTTGTTGCAAGTAATTTTTTAGATCTCCCACTTCGAAGTCCTCATCGTGAAAAATGGAAGCAGCCAGAATCGCTGAGGCTCCAGACCTGACGGCCGCAACCGCGTCTTCGGCTTTTCCGATTCCGCCCGAAGCAATAACGGGAATCCGTACCGCGGCGGAGACAGCGCCGAGCAATTCCCTATCGACTCCGGCGCGCGTTCCATCCCTGTCCCAGCTCGTGAGCAAAATTTCGCCGGCCCCGAGTGATTCCGCCTGCCGAGCCCACGTCACGGCGTTCAGCGCTGTCCGTTCACGACCGCCGTTGATGAGTGATACCCAGCTCGAATCGGCGCGTCGGGCGTCAATGGCACATACGACACATTGTCTTCCAAATGCTTCGGCCAGCTCCGTCAACAGCACCGGGTTTCGGACGGCTGCGCTGTTTACACTGATTTTGTCTGCTCCCGCCTCGAGGATCCGGCGGGCGTCCTCCACACTTCTTATCCCTCCTCCAACCGTCAACGGGATATGCAACCGGTTACGTATTCGACGCACCGTGTCAATCCGCGTATCTTGATCTCGGGGTGCAGCGGCTATGTCAAGGACGACGATTTCGTCGGCGCCCTGCTTCTCGTATCTAGCGGCAAGCTCGGCCGGATCGCCCGCATCTCTGAGATTTTGGAACTGAACCCCTTTCACCACGCGGCCGTCGCGAACATCCAGGCATGGAATGATGCGTACCCCGGCTCGACTCGTCAGTGGTGTTAATGGTCGTCGAACTGTTTCGCTCTCAATGTGAGCGATTTGACTTCCATTCCTGGAAGGCCCCGTCAAGGTCGTAGCGGGCGGAGAAAGCCAGTCACGAATGAGATCGAGTCCGAAATCGCCTGAGAGCTCGGGATGAAATTGACAGGCCAGAACGCGGTCGCGTTCAACAGCGGAGACGAATCGGCTTCCGTATGTCGTCGTTGCTGTGTTCCAGCTTTGTGGAACCGAAAAAAGCGCGTATGAATTGGCAAACGCCGCCATACCCGTCCGAAGTGTCGTACAGTTAGGAGGTACGTCTACCAGATTCCACCCTAATTGAGGCACGCGAACAGAATCAGGAAGTCTTCGGCATCGACCGTGAATAATTCCAAGGCCACGGATGCCCGGAGACTCATCGCTTGAGTCGCAAAGCAGTTGCATTCCCAGACAAATGGCCAGGAGGGGTTTTCCGGCCGAGGCAATTGACTTAATGGTTTGTTCGAGTCCGAGTTCTCTTATTCGAGCCATGCCTGCCTCGAACGATCCCACGCCCGGTAGCACCAGATGGCTGGCTTTTTCGACATCTACAGGGGTGTACGCCCGCTCGGTATCGACCCCAAGTGTCCGGAAGGCATTCTCGACGGAAGCAAGATTGGCGATTCCGGAGTCAACGACGGCTACTTTCATGTGCAATTCCCTCCGGACATTTTCGATTCGGAGTCGAGTTTCGTCGATGGATTCGGCGGCGCGGAGTGCTCTGCATTTGCGCCTTCCAGCGTACCTTTTGTCGATGGAATGTCTCCATATCCTGAGCGCCCCGTTGCTTCGCGCATAGCGAGGGCGAATGCTTTGAAGGCAGCTTCTGCGCGGTGGTGGTCGTTCTCTCCTTTCAGTACGTCAAGGTGAAGCGTGATTCCGGCGCTCAGGGCGACAGACCGAAAAAAATGCGGAATGTTTTCGCACGAGAGCGCCCCGATTTTTTCTCTTGTCAGACCAAGGTTGACGTCCGCGGACGGCCTTCCCGATATGTCCACAACAACCCGGGCAAGTGCTTCGTCGAGTGCAGCGTAAGCGTATCCGAATCGCACTATTCCTGTCCGGTCACCCAGAGCCCTAGCGATGGCTTTCCCCAAGACAATACCGCAATCTTCGACCGTATGATGATCATCAACTTCCAGGTCCCCCTTGCATGAAATCGAGAGATCTATCCTTGCGTGTAAAGAAAAAGCGACCAGCATGTGGTCGAGGAATCCAATTCCAGTGGATATATCGGTATTTCCGCACCCGTCCAGCATCAGTTGGACCGAAATATCTGATTCCGAGGTTACGCGATTGACCTCTGCAGTTCTTGTATTCATGATGGAAACCGTTCAAGTAGAATGCTTTCTAATTCGTTGACATCCGTGAGGACAATGCATGCACCGGCGTTGAGGAGGGAAAGCCGCATTGCTTCCTCACCCGGAGGGGCGATGCCTAGCGGCACTGCGTTGGCGCTACGCGCAGCTATCAAATCGTCTGGCGTATCGCCGATCATCCAAGCAACGGCTGCGCCCAGTTCTTGAATCGCCTTTTGTATCCCATCCGGATCTGGCTTTGCTCGCGCGTCATCCAAGCCTATGAGGCATTTGAAAAAGTGATCGATCTGGAATCGACGCAGGAACCAGGTTGCCTCATCGCGCGGTCGACCGGTGACGATGGCGAGTTGGTAGCGATCGGCGAGTTCGCTCAAGAAGTCAGGCTTAATCAGGAGTTGTTCCTTCAGGCGAAGCCCCGGATCATTGTCGTGTCCCAGGTAAAAGTTCTGGAACACGTCCGTCACTTTTTCCAGCTCTACCAGAATGCCCTCAGCTGCCATCAAATCACGCGTGAACTCCCAATCGTTGTTCGCATTACCACGCGCCTTCGCTTTTGAAATCATTTGGTTGGTCAACCTGCATCCGAAAACATCTGCCGTTCGAATTACACATACTCGATATGAGCCGCGAACATCGGCGAGCACGCCATCCATATCGAAAACAATCGTATCCGGAGTTGGAAGCTGCAGTCGGGGTACCCAGACCGGATCGACACTGCTGTTATGTTGACGTCTGACATTCATGGTTTCCTGGTTCTTCGCTTTCGTGGCTATGGGACAATCTGATCGACCGACGACACCACGATGTCCGTACCTCCGGCAGCTTTCACTTCCGGAAGAAGCGTAGGAAGATCCGATCGTGGCACGGCGGCGCGAACCGCGAACCCTGCATCTCCAAATAGAGGCGCTACTGTGGCTTCCCGCATGCACGGCAATAAAGCAATGACGGCATCGAGTCGGTCGCTGGAAGCGTTTATTTCGATCATTACGCGCCGGCGAGCTTCAAGTACGCTTTTAAGCACGAGTCCCAGTGCTTCTATTCGGTCTCGTTTCTCTGTGTCGGCCATCGCAGCCTTACTGGCAAACAGCCGCGTGGAGGAGGACATGATGGTGTCAATAATCGTGAGACGATTGGCGCGCAGCGTCGCTCCCGTCGCAGTATTGTCGATGATGATGTCGGCGTCCTCGGGGGGGAAGACTTCTGTTGCCCCGTAGGAACGAACGAAATCAGCGTCGATATTTTTGTCGCGAATCCAAGTCTGCGCGATTCGTACGTATTCGGACGTCACGATCAGCCGGCCGTCTGAAAGCGAACCGTTCGCGGCGATTTCAGGCGGGGCTGCTGCAACGAGTCGCACGGAATCGAGCCGCGTGTCGAGAATTTCAACCACGTCAGCACCAAGTTCTTTTACCCAATCGGCACCGGCGAATCCGACGTCGCGTCTACCGAGAGCGATCATCTCGACGATATTCTGCGGCTTCATCGATTTGGCAACAGCGTTTGCCAATGAAACCAATGGACGATAGTCGCGATCGGAACTCTGCACTTCGATTCCCGCATCGGAAAGAAGCGTGAGAACACCCGATTCCATTCTACCTTTCGGTAAGCCGAGTTTGAGCGGCTTTATTTTTGAAACGATTTCTACCATGAGGTTCGGTTTGTTTGTGGGATCCGATACCTCGATGGGGAATTGCCGAAACAAGAAACGCCGACCATCGAGGCCGGCGTCCGGTATTCAACTGGGATCAGGAGCTTTGTATCAACAAATCACCCGGGCCAGGCCTCTGTGTAAGAAGTGGCTGTAATGATGCCGGGTGCTATGATGGCGTTTGTAGCTCATGAACATTAAATATACGGCAGAACAGGTGAAATGCAACAGGCGCCGCTACGTACACTATTTTTTGCCCATTCATTGTACATAGCGAAACAGAATACTTTCGGATTTGCCGGAAATTGATTATTCGACTTCTTCATAGGATGTGCACTAACGAATTGTCAGCGTAAGACTGCCGTCTGCAGCGACGTGTGGCGAAAAGCCAATAATCTTAGCGCATTAACCACGACCACTAACGTAGAACCCTCGTGTAATGCGACGGCTGGACCGATTCCGAGCCCGAGAATAGTCGCAGGTACCAGGAAGACGACCATACCGAGGCTGAGCCATAGGTTCTGCCTGATGATTCCGCTAGCCCGGTGGGAAAGGGCAACGGCAAACGTCAATTGCTCCAGGTCGTCCGCCATGAGCGCGACATCTGCGGTTTCGAGCGCAACGTCGCTGCCTGCAACACCCATAGCGATGCCGACGGTCGCATTCGCCATAGCCGGCGCATCGTTAACCCCGTCCCCTACCATCGCGACCTTGTTTTCGCGACTGAGATTTCGGATGGTTTCAACCTTGTCCTCGGGGAGGAGGTTACCGTATGCTTCGTTAAGGCCGACCTGTCGGGCCACCGCGTTCGCCACCAGTTGGTTGTCACCGGATATCATCACCATGCGTCGGACGCCAATCTGCCGCAACCTGGCAATCGTCTCCTTCGCTCCCGCACGGTGTGTGTCCATCAGGCCGAGTAATCCTAAATAGCGATCACCCAGCCTGACGATTATTGTGGTGCGCCCATCAGCCTCCAGCCGATCGACTTCCGCGCGTAACGACTCAGGTAGCTGGGGCCCACCGACCATCGAGAAGAGATCATCCTTCCCAACGTATACAACTTCGTCTCCCAGCATCGCCCGAATGCCTCTTCCCACGATGTTCTCCATGTCGCGGACCTCCTCTATCGATTCCGCCGCGGGATGCTCCCGAGAGAACCGAACAACCGCCTGAGCAAGCGGGTGATCCGAATATTTTTCGACCGCGCCAATCGTTTGAAGCAGCTCGTCCACAGTCGTGTCACCGTGTGGTAGAACGTCCGTTACGTGTGGCCTACCGGTGGTTATTGTTCCTGTCTTATCGAAAGCCATTGCCGAGAGAGTTCCCAGATTCTCTAATGGGCCGCCACCCTTGATGAGGACTCCGCTAAGTCCAGCGCGAGCTACTCCGCTCAAAACCGCGCTGGGAGTAGCAATGGCAAGGGCACAGGGGCTCGCGGCGACGAGTACAGCCATAGCCCGGTAGAAGCTTTGAGCGACCGTTTCGTCCACAACGACCCACGCGAACAAGAGCAGCCCAACAAGCACAAGCACTGCCGGTACAAATACGCGTTCGAACCGGTCGGTGAAACGCTGTGTGGGGGAACGGGCCGTCTCGGCTTCCGCTACCATCTGTACGACTCTTGCGAGAGTAGATTCGGTCGATTTTTTTGTGACAATGATCTCTAGAGCACCGCCGCCATTGATCGACCCGGCAAATACGCGGTGCGACGGATCGAGTGCCTCCGGGTTCTCAAGTGCGGTGTGATGATCGTCCACCGGCCACTTCTCCACGGGCACGCTCTCGCCGGTAACGGGTGCCTGGTTCACAGCGCTCGTCCCTTTCACCACGAAGCCGTCCGCAGGCAGCCGCTCATTCGTTTTTACAAGGACCGTATCCCCGACGGCTAGCCCCTCAACAGAAATTTCCTCTTCATTGCCATTCCTTCGGACCACCGCCGACTTTGGTGCAAGCTCGCCCAAAGATTCGATCGATTTGCGAGCCCGTCCCATAGCATAGCCCTCGAGAGCATGGCCTGTCGAGAAAAGGAAGAGTAGCAAAGCACCCTCCGGCCATGCACCGATTGCGGCGGCTCCTACGGCGGCAACCAACATCAGGAAATCTATCTCAAAGCGACCGGCGCGGATCGAGTCAACCGCTTCTCGGAGCGTAAACCAGCCACCAAAGACGTAGGCCCCAAAGAAGAGCAGGAATGGGACCCAGGTAGCTATATCTGTAAAGGTGTCAAAGATCCACCCCAGTCCTACGCAGACGCCCGATAGAACGGCAAAGGTAATCTCGGTCCGCTCGCCAAAGATCCCACCATGCGCGTGCTCCCCAACCCGGTGGACATGCTCTGCGTGGGTGGTAACCTTAGGATATGGTTTACCAACGACTCCATCCGTCACAGCTCCCTTTTCGAGTACCGCTACCCTCAAAGCATCCAGGAGGGCTCGGAGCTCTCGTTCGTTCGTAATGTCCCGGTCGAATTCGATCCGGATCGGTCCACCGGCGTTGGCCTCCGCCTCAAGGACGCCGTCGTGTTTCTGAAGAGAACTGATCACATTTCGTGCTTTTCGCTGGTGAAGCAGCCCCTGTACATCCCAGAGCACATGACCAAATTGATCGGTGATCTCAGCGCCTAGTTGACGGGAAATCGTCCGTATTCGATGCAGTGGGAGGACTTCGGCGTCGTAGTGGATGCAGAGTTTGGAAGGGTCGTCATCGGTCGGCTGAATCACATGGACACGCTTCACCCCTGGCTTCGACTCGAGGCTCTTCGTGAGCCGGTGGACACAGGCGTCCCGTACGTCTGGCAGATCCGGGAGGAGCAGGGGAAGATCAAGTTGGAGTGATTTAGGCATGGGGTCTCCGAATCTGTAAGTAGCGTAGCACAGTCTCAGCGTAATAATTCAGTTATGATGGTCGCTGGTGGACAGCTATCTCACCGCGCTCTCCCGTCCGGATACGAATCGCCTGTTCCACGTCGGAGATGAATATCTTTCCGTCGCCCACGACTCCTGTACGCGCATTTTCCATTAGGATGCCCGTCACCAATTCGACGTGGTCCTGGCTGACGACGATTTCCATTTTATTATAATCGAGTGCTTCGGCCGGTGTACCCCCTTCCCCGTGACCGTAGCCTTTTACGTTGGTCACCGTAATACCCAGAATTTCCGGACGTGCCGCAAGAGCGTCGATTACTGAATCGAGCATACTGGGTCGTACAAAAGCCTTTATTTCTTTCATCGTATTGTGCCAATGAATGTATCTGATAATTTCCGGACGAAATCAGGAACTTGTTTCTAGAGTCAGAAGGATTCGCTACACCTCGACTTCCGGCATGGGCTCTGCGAACCACTTGTATAGCGCCGGTAACACAACCAACGTCAGCAAGGTTGATGTAATTAAGCCCCCGACAACAACGGCCGCCAGTGGACGTTGGACGTTTGATCCAATGTCGTCCGCCAACAGCAGCGGGATGAGCCCAAGGATTGCCACAGATGCCGTCATAAGTACGGGGCGGAGTCGATGCTCGGCGCCGACTATTACGGCTTCGACCAGCTCAAGCCCGCGAACCCGGAGTTGGTTTATGTAGGAAACCATGACCACACCATTGAGCACAGCGACGCCGAAGACTGCAATGAAACCGACAGCTGCAGGTACCGACACATATAAGCCTGAAACAAATAGTGCAACGATGCCTCCGATAACGGCGAAGGGAACGTTCATAAAAATGAGCGTGGCATATCGCAGGCTACCGTACATCGAAAACAGCATCAGAAATATCAGGGCGAGCGTAACGGGAACGACCACATAGAGACGCTTCATTGCGCGTTCCTGGTTCTCGAATTGCCCGCCATATTCGACGAAGAATCCGGCGGGAAGCTGGACTTGTTGCCGGACCCTCTCACGAATATCGTTCACCACAGAACCCATGTCTCGACCGCGAACGTTGAGCTGAACGAAGGCCCTTCGGCTGGCTTTGTTGCGAAGGATCATCTTCGGCCCGACGAATACTTCAACGTCGGCCACCTGTGACAGAGGCAAAATCGTACCGCTTCCCGTGCGGATGGGTAGTTGTCTTATTTGTTCAATCTGGGTTCGATCGTCTTCGTGGAGACGGACGAAGATGTCGAACCGCCGAATCCCTTCGAATACCTGGCCGACAGTCCCTCCGCCGATGCCGATTTCCAGCGTGTTCAGTACGTCATCGATCGAAATGTTCACGCGTGCCAACTCCTTTCGGTCTGGGCGAACCAGGATCTGAGGCTTACCGTCCTGCTGCTGCGCCCGAACATCGACAGCACCTGGGACGCCCTCCACCACTTCCTTGATTTCATTTGCTTTTTGACTCAGGAGATCAAGATCATCGCCGTAAATACTGACTACAACCTGCGCCCGGACGCCGCTGAGAAGCTCGTCGGTTCGAAGCTGAATCGGTTGCGAGAGATTCACGGAAAGACCAGGCACGTCGTCTGCCAGTCGATCGGCCATCGCTGACTGCAGGCCCTCATAGTCGCGGCCACTTTCCCAGTCATTGAGCGGCTTCAGTGTCAGGAAACTTTCAATGGCATTCACCGGCTCCGGATCACCACCGACTTCGGCGCGACCAACCCGGGCATACGAGCCAGTAACTTCAGGAAATCGTTCCAAACTGGACTCAATCCGCTTAGCATAGTCGACCGCGGACGAAAGATTTGCTCCCGGCGGCAGAACGGCACGAATCAAAAACGTACCCTCCCGCAGTGTTGGTACGAATTCTGAACCGAGAAAAGGAAACAGGGCCAGGCTTGCGATGAGCAGGGTCACCGCGGTTCCAAGAACCCTGACTGGTCTTCTTACTGCCGAGCGCAAAAGAGGTGCGTATTTGGCCTTGAGCCAAACAACTAACCACGGTTCGCTAAATGACATGTTTTTCGAGAACACGAGGCTCGATACGACAGGAACGAACGTCAGCGCCAGAACCAGGGCACCCAAAAGGGCAAAAGAAATGGTGTAAGCCATCGGGGCGAACATTTTCCCCTCAACGCCCTGAAGAGTGAAGAGCGGCAGGAATACGATGATGATGATACTGATGGCAAAAACGACCGGCCTTGCCACCTCACGCGTCGCCTCTCCAATTAACCGCACAACCGAGACGTCCTCTTTTTCTCGCTCCTCGAAGAAGCGTGAAATATTCTCGACAACTACAACGGCGCCGTCAACCATCATCCCAATACCGATAGCCAGTCCACCGAGACTCATCAGATTTGCGGAAACTCCTGAGTAGTACATAGCAATGAACGCGACCAACGCAGAAAGCGGCAGCGTCGCGATGACCACCAGTGTGGAACGAATATTTCCAAGAAACAGATACAGTAGAAGAAGAATGAGGATAGAGCCTTCCAGAAGAGCTTTTTCTACCGTACCGACTGCCTTTTCAACGAGATCGGCCTGCGAATAGTAAGGCACGACTTCCATGCCTTTAGGAAGAGCTTCGTTTATTGCCACGATCTTATCGGCGACGTCGTCGAGGAGAGTTTGGGTATTCGCGGAGATCAATTTGAGAAGGAATCCACCGACAGCCTCTCCATTATTAGCGACAAGCGTCCCACGACGAACCTCTGCGCCGAACGCTACATGTCCGACGTCCCGAATGTAAATCGGAGAGCCGTGGTCATTGCCGACGATAACATTGCGGAGGTCTTCTAGCCCTTCTTCTCCTGGACGAATCCAACCATATCCTCGTACGATATATTCCTCACCTGCACGCTCCAGGAATGACGCACCGACATTTCGGTTATTGGCGCCCAGGACGTCTTGAACATCTCTCAATGTCAGTCCTCGGCTGATGAGAGAATTCATGTCTACCCTGATCTGAAACTGCTTTACATCCCCACCTATAGAGAGAACTTCCGTTACTCCCGGTGTAGTCCGCAGCATCGGTTTCACTATCCAATCCTGGGCAGTGCGTAGCTCCATCGCCGAATACGCGACACCCTCCTTGTTTCGAACGATATAATTAAACACCCCTCCGAGCCCGGTAGTAATTGGACCAAGCTCCGGCTCTCCCAAACCGGCGGGGATCTCCTCCCTCGCCTTGGCTAAACGCTCCATAACGAGGCGCCGAGCGAAAAACACCTCGGTGCCCTCTTCGAAGTAAATATTGACACGGGACAGTCCAAAAATCGAAGTGCTCTGTACACGCTCCAGTTTCGGAAGTCCGTACATCGATATCTCGATAGGATAGCTGATGAGCGTTTCCACATCAATCGGCGAGAGCCCGGGGCTCGCAGTGAAAACCTGTACCATCGACGGCGTCACATCAGGAAAAGAATCTACCGGCACCGACCGGAATGCCCAATATCCGGTTCCGGTCAAGCCCAGTAGAAAAACAAGGGTCAGCAGCCGATTTTTAAGAGCCGCATTTATAAGTCGATCAATCATGGTGTTATGCGTTCTGCTAGATTCGGAGTTTGGCGGGTAAATCAGTGACCGTGGTCGGCACTCCTGTCCCCTGCAGTTTGTGCAGACATTAAGCTAAAGGCACCAGTCACGACTGCTTGCTGACCAGGCGCCAGACCGGCGAGAATTTCGTAATAGCCCTCCGATTCTTTACCCAACTGAACCTCCGTGAAGACGAAGCTATTCTCTTCGTCTCCGGGCACGAATACGACGTGATTTCCGTTGATCATTTGAACGGCGTCGACCGGGATCATTGCGTAATTGGAATCACTGCCCGTTTGGATCCGCGCAGTACCAAACATCCCCGCCCTCAAGACACCTTCTGTATTGGCAACAAAGGCCCTTACGTGAACCGTGCGGGTCTCGTCGTCCAGCGCGTAGGATACCCAGTTCGTGCGACCTCGAAATACCCGATCTGGAAGACTTCTCACCGTGAGTAAAACCTCCTGTTCGGTCGCCAGAAGTGGCACGTCCTGCTCAAAGGCATCTATCATCAGCCAGAAACTCGAAACATCCGCAACATGGAACGGCGTCTCTTGCGGTCCCACAGTTTGACCCGGCGACACGGCGCGCTCCTGAATCACGCCCGCTGCGGGACTCTTGAGATAGAATATTGAAAGGGGTTGCTCTCCACCTGTCTGTATCTCGTCAATCTCTGGCGTGGAAAGTCCGTATAAACGAAGAGCCTCGCGCGCAGACTGCCTCTCGGCCTGCTCTTCCTGGAAGATCGATCGGGCACTGATGAGTTCCGCTTCGCTTGAAATCTTTTGTTCGTAGAGTTTCTCCTCTCTCTCGAGCGTCGCGGCGGCCGTTCTGAGGTGAGCTCCAGCAGTTAGAAAGTCGGCCTTTGCCTTTCCGAGTTCGATGCTGCTCATCACTGCGAGCGCACCTCCTACGGCTACCTCATCTCCCAGGTCTTTCAAGACCGAGACGACCTTGGCCGATATACGTGGCCCAACTCTAGCTATGCGATCGAGGTCGAATGTCAAAGTTCCAGGACGACTGAGTATGGCCGTCGCGCTTCCGGCTTCCAGCGTCCCGACCGTAATTCCGAACTCTCTAACCTGATCGCCTGAGAGATGGATTTGGACATCTTTAACCTGATCATTTTCCGTGGAAGCGACCGCTGATTCGAATTCATCGGTGTTCGCACTACTTCCACAACCAGCGATGATCACCGTCTGCACAACCAGAAGGCTTAGGGCAAGCATGTGGACGCGATCCTGGAGCCCTCGCGCAGTTTTCTTACGCCTGATAAGAGAGATATACATTGTCATAGTCCTTAACCAACTAGTCGTTTTGAAGTGTTGACAGAGGCGTTGCGATGAGGCGTTCCACGTCTGCCAGCGATGTGTGATAAGCGTCAAGTACGTCGATGTACTGGTTTGTTGTCTCAAAAAGTGTCCGTTGAGCATCGAGTACAGAAAGCAAATCAATCTTACCGTTCGTGTATCCGATTTGAACACCTGTAAAATTTTCCCGGGCGGCTGGAAGTATGTCCGCTGACAGCAATTCAATCTCGGTGTAAGCTGCGTCCAAGCTCTGAAACGCGTCTGACAACCGGCGTCGGGTGCCCACCTCTGTGGCCCGCTGTAAAGCTTCCGTCACACGTAGGCGATACTTGGCCTCTCGAATTGCGCCTTGATTACGATCGAAGAACGGAAGCGGAATCGAAATCCCGGCCGTTAGCGCTGTCTCTCCTAATTCGCGGATTCTACGCGGGCCTGCGAAAAGAACAGGATCCGGTATCCCGCGGGCTTTTTCGAGCGCAATAACCGAATGGCGTAGCGCCATCTCGTCAGCCCACCGGACGATCTCTGGATTTCGATCAACGAGAGCATAAATGACATCCAGCCGGGGCGGACGCGTAACCAAATAGTAGTCCCCAACGACTCGATCGAAGAGTGCCGTAGGGCTACCCCAGGTGGCTGAAAGCTGCACGCGTTTTGCAAGTAGATCCTTTACAGCGAGCTCATTTTCGATGCGCGCAGAAGACAGAATGATTTGAGCTCTCGTTTTTTCCAGGGGCGATACCTTGCCGGCATTTACTCGCGCGCTTACGGTCTTGAATACGCGTCTCGCCAGTTGCGTGAGACTGTCTGCAAGTGCGAGGCGCTCTTGCGAAGCAAGTACGCTTGCGAACGCCTGAGTCGTTTCGGTCAGCACATCGAGCCTAACCGTTTCATAATCCCACCCGGCAAGGTCGGTCTCGAGTGAAGCAACCCGCTTGCGTTTAAGACGGTCACCTCCGAGTTCAACCAATTGGCTGAGCGACACGGTTACATCGCTTACATCGAGCCCGTTGATTGGCCCCGTACCAGCAAAGTTCTCCAACTCGACGCCTATTTCCGGATTTGGGAATAATGCCGCTTGAATTGTTCTGGCCTCTGCCGCGCGGACCTCCCAGCCGAATGCCTGAAGTTCGGGATTATTTAGAAGAGACAGGGCGATTGCATCCCGTAGAGAAATCGATCCGTACGGAGACGGCGTAGTAGTCGGATCATCACTAGAAGGGCCAATCGGGGGTCGAAACGATGGAATCGAGGTACCGAGTGGGCGAGAATCCGGCCATGCCACATCCTGAGTGACTGAACATCCCCACAGACCGAATAGAAGACTTAGTCCCAGAGGGACTTGGGCAATTTTTTTCATGAATGATCCTCCAAACCGAACGAAAACTGGATAGAACAATCCGCGCCAATTCAAGGATTGTCTTGAGAACACCGGGGCTCTTGACTTCGGTGGTTTGGCGACTGCCAAACACAGACTAAATCACGTCACCCCCGGGCTTCCGATTAACGAGCGTAAATAATCGGGACTTGGAGGATATCAGATTAGGAGGACAACGGTACTGAGCTCAGAAAAGCCTACCGTAAAAGTCTGACTTGATAAAATGTGGGAACTGCGTGGCAGAAATTTCGGGAAGAGCAGAGTCTGGATTCCACCCGAGGGGAAAAATCCGACCAACTGAGGATAAACGTCAGGCTTAGATTGAAGGGCGCCACAATCCCTGTCACCGGGACGGGGCAATAAAATATCGAGACAAGAACCACAATCATGATCAGTACCCGAGAGAGCATCAATTCCGCTACGGTGCGACTCGATCGGATGGTTTCCCGGATCCAGAAACTCGTGGCAGCGAAGGCCGGTCGTAAATTCAATTTCGACCTGGCCATCACCCTCCAGACATAGTAGAAGCCCCCCCAACACGTGCCCACCAATCGGGATGACGAAGAGAGTGATGATCAGGAGCCAGGTAACAGCTGCCGAGTCTTCTGTTATGATATGAGGTCGTACAGAAATGTCGTTGGACGGAACAATACTCCGCCCATGAATGAACGCCCGCGCTTAATGTTTCGACGCAGTCTTCGCATGATTGGAAAGAAGGAGAGATCTACCGATATCGTGTTCTGTCTGATCTGAACTGAACTATTTGTCGATCGATTCCTCGATCGTCCGGCTCCAGTCGCAAGCAATCCAGTCTGAAATAACTTTCAGGTGGCATTAAGGCTGATTTCAGGTTCGAACTGCGATCTTTTATGCAATAAAAATACCGTACTGACAATTCGCCGCTCAATCAATGAAATGACGCGGGAAGTGGATCGTAGGGCACAAATTGCGGCTCAGCAGCCAAACGTCAGAACTCGGAATCGAACGAATAAGTTAATGGAGGTTAAACAATGAAATTATTACGCACTGTCGTACTCACCACACTTTTGTCGATCTGGACGTTGTCGGCCACGGCCCAGGAAGAACATGAAGAACATCACAAACAAAAGACCGAGGTGGACACATCTGAACAGCAAGGCGCGATGAAAATGATGCAACCAGAATCGGGACAGGGCATGATGAAAATGATGCAACCAGAATCGGGACAGAGCATGATGCAGAGCGGCGCCATGAAAAATATGCACGAGACACATATGCGTTCAATGGTCCAAGCCATGAATGATCCTTTCAAGCGTTCTGCAATGCTGATCCGCGTGTTACCCTCGATGAAAGACCTTCTCGCCCTTACGGATGACCAGGTTACCTCCAGCGAGAAGGCCAGCCAAAACTATCAAGAACAGAAGGCGGCAATCAATGATGACCTCGAAACCGTCGGCAACAAAATCGAGAGTCTGCTTGCCAGTAACGAAGCTGATCCAAAAACGGTAAGGACCCTTCTAAGGGAGTCAGCGAACTATCGCGCGGATCTCCAGGCGCTTGCATTCGAAACGGCCAGTCGGATGAAAGCCACCCTGACCGATGAGCAGCGTGAGAATTTGGCAGAGATGACCCCGATGCAGATGAATCACTTCATCATGATGCGCATGACCATGATGGAGATGATGAAGATCATGGGCGGCCACGCGAAAAGTTAGAAAAAGTAATTATAGTTCAGGCTCGAGGCCTTGCCGTCGCCATGACCCGGGACGGTGTGAACGACGTGCCCGCCCAGGCCCCCGGGCCGATATGGGCATTGCAATCGGGGCGGGTACGAACGCTGCCGTTGAAACTGCTGATACTGGAGTTCAGGCGCTTTCGCTATACCCAACCGAAACGGATTAACGTTTTGTTGGCTCGCCAGGCGAATAGTGCTGCAAACGCAATCAGAATCAGGTTCATCACCGGACTGAACGTGCGATAAACCTGCATACCGAGAATGATTGCGGTGATGACCAGGAACAGGCAAAAGGTTGCCAAATTCTTTCTCCGCACACGCATGGGTTTCAACTCTGCACTGAACCCCTCCGGTATTGGGTTAGCAGGATCGATTTCGGCGATTCGTGCTTCAATACGTGGTTGCAGATTGAGATGCACGTAGGAGAGAAGCCCCATCAGAGTGAACACCAGTAGTGTTTTGACCAGGATAGCCCAGTTCTGCCACAGCGCTTCAATCCCAAGAGTCCCGAAAACGAGTAGTAACAGGCCAGTAACCAGTACGCTGGTTTGGAACACGTAGCAGCGTGCCGCCCCACGGCGTATGATATTTTCCATGTAGCGATCGGTGGCATAGACGAAACCGCCCCCCATCAACGCCCGCTCATTCACTACAATCAGATTGAAGAGCGGTACGGACATGAAGACAAAGCTGAGGATATGCAGGAATTTTAGAAGATCAGTAAGATTTTCCATCGTCTCTTTCCCGATTGTTGCAAAAATGTTGTCTTACATTGAGTATGGGTATGTTTCTATCGTCCCCCGTATGCTTGTTCGTTCCTTTGCGATGAGACGCGGTTTAGAATCCATACCGAACGGATAAATAAATATTGTCGTTCTTGTCAAAGCTCCCGAACCTCGAATAGTACTTGTCCGATCCGAAAAAGATATTTCCGCCGACCTCTCCCCAAAGAGCGTCTGTGAATGCGTAGCGGGCTGATGAGATGAGATAGCCGTCTTTTTCCGAGATTCCAGAGAAAACGAACAGGTTGAGAAGAAGCGATTGGTGAAACAGGGGCTGGGTGTATCTAATTGTAGCTGTCCAGCGTAGCTCGTCCCGAGCCCGAAATCTCACCGGCAGATTCGCCTTGTAGGAATCATATTCCTGTATCCGTTCCACCTGGCCCTGAACGCCAAGCGTTGCTTCCGACCAGATAGGTCGGCTATAACCCACCAGTCCCTTTATTTCACTGTTCTCGATGGCTGCATTACTTCCATCCCTGTCACGCTCGGAGTCATAGTAGGCGCCCTCAATATTTACGATGCCATCAAGAAATGCGCCTGCCAGACTCGCACCGAATGTGTTCAGGCGAGGAAAGCGAAGATGCACTTCGACGGGTGAGGCGGAATCGTCGAGACTCTGGGCTGGCAGGCGGTAAAATGTTCTCGACAGATAAACAGCTACCTCCCAGTCAGCAACATAACGAGATAATTTCGAAGACATCTCAACATTCTCAAAGGATCGTCTTTTCGTTTCTACCCGCCTCAAAAGGCCGGCAGGAAATGGATCTGGAAATATGAGACGCGCACCGGTCGGATAGCGGTCGGGTTCGAAAAAAGGAATTACGATAATCTCGGCGTTGAGGAAACCGGGGTAAAAGTCGACTTTCAATGCGTCGCTGCCAATCTTGAGATACTGAAGGGGACGGCCCGAAAAAAAAGCGACCCAGTCTTTTGGAAAAATGTCGTTGATGAACAGAAGATCGCCAAGGCCCCAGGTCACGATTTGCCGACCTGCCCGAAAGGTGACATAATCCGATATCAAATCCAGGTAGATTTCTCGTACTTCGGTACCGGACCGGCCAACGACAGCGTCGTTGAAGAAATCGAGCCTACCTTTAAAACCTGCTGAACCATCGTCAGAAAAGCCCTCAAGCTTTAGTTGAACGCGCTCTTCCCCGAGTAGAAAGTCACACGCCGTGTCGGATGCGCAGCTCGTCCCGGTAATCCGTGCCGCATAGTTCACTTGCGCAAAGCCACTGATCTCAACTTGGGCAAAGACTGACGTTGGATTGGCTAGTGCCAACACAAGCATCGGGGCGCTTACAAGAGCAACTGCGCCTCGCATCAGTGAATCACGCATCAGCGAATCCACCTCCGAGGCGGTTGACGGAGATAGCGCTCTGTAAACAGGCTCTCTTCAAGGCCGACGTTGTACTCGATAGATGAGAACGTGACTTCCGTTCTATGGCCGGTTTGGAGATTACGCATCGATCGTTTCGTTATGGTCCAATACCCTCCGATCTCTTCAACCTCGTCGGCCGTAAACTCGCGAACTTTTTGGTCTCTGGAATCGAAGTACTCCTCCTTCAGCGGAAGCCAGCGTTCCGCGTCGATCCAGCTTACGCGGCGTGCGTATGCTGCCGATCCGACAGGGCGGCTTTCCAGAACAAAGCTCGTCCTCCCGTTCAGGTCTTCGGTGCGGAGAAGCGTATGATTCTCATCGCCGACATCCCGTCCCGAGACGTCCTCGTACGTAAAATCGGATCCGACAAACGATGAGCGCTTGTCGTTCGCAGCGATGCGCCTGACCATGTTGAGGGATGGAATAAAGATCCAGCGGTCATCGTCACCGCCACGATACTTCCATACCATAAAGGTCATTCCTTTCACGTCTGACGGCGAGTGGAAATAGACGAAGTAGCGTTGATCTCCTTCCTTCTCGGAGTTCCAACGAAGCAGGGTCATATTCCGCTGCCGTTTTTTACCCTGGGAATTTGTCAGGGTCATAGACAACCGAACGCTCATATCGGCGGCGGGATAATAAAAGGCCTGTAATGAACGATCGGCAATCTCTTGTGGAGAGGGTTGGGCGCTCGTACGAAGCGGAATGAAGCCGAAAAGGATGGCCACCGGTACCATATACCGGCGCAACAGATGGATTCGGGTCACTTTCATTAGTTCATTTACTTTTAATGGATTCAGCAGCAGGCTGTGCCACGAATCGTTTAGCATACATTTGAAGCAGACCGGGAAGGAGAATCATGGTCGCCAGTGCCGTGAACGTCATCAGCAGGGCAAAGAATGCTCCGACCGTCTTATATGGACCCAGCGTGGAGAATACCATAGGCAGAAAGCCGACAATGATGACCAATGCGTTGCGCGTGATGGCCCGCCCGGGTTCGCCGAACATATACTTGAGGGTTGCATCTACATCCCGGTCTTCAGATAGTCGTGTCCGGAAGCGTTGTATGAAATGGATAGCAAAATCAATTGACAGCCCCAATGCAAGTGACGAGACAACCGCGATCGGCATGTCATACTCCTTCCCTGCGAACCCAACGAGGCCATACGAAAGAACAATGGCGAATGAGAGTGGAATCATTGACAATAATCCAAGCAGAAGGGACCTGAAAAGAACGACCATGAGAAGAAATACTGCCACGAATCCCCCCGTGATCGCGTCGCGCATGCCGACCACCATCAGATCCTGCCAAACCTTGTTTATATAGGTAAGCCCTGACCAGCGTATGGCAATTCCCGAGGGCGGAGGATTCTCGGCCATAAATGCCTCGACCAAACGCTCAACGCGGACCATGTCTTGGTTTTCGCCTCTCTTCAGTTGGACCCAGATATTTGCGAGGCGGTAGTCATAGTCAACGAAGTTGTCGAGATCGCCGGGGTCACCGGACATCTGAAATAGAAAAAGATATTGAGCCAGTTCTTCGGCGCTCTCGGGAACGCTTCGGTAAGCGGGGTCAGCATCATGTAGAACGTACCCGATCTGACCTACGATGTCCGCGGCTGATGAGGTCTTTCCGACCACTGGATCGCTCTCCAGCACGCGTTGTAAATCCGTCATGTACGCCATTACGTCAGGGCGTTTGACGACGCCTTCGTCTTGTCCGTCGATGATTAAATATGCCATATATGTGCCACCGAACAACCGATTCATCTCCCGGTCTGCTACACGTATACGATGAGTCTTACTAAACCAGTTGACGGGATTATCGTTGACTACAAGGCGTGAGATCCCGAATCCACCCACCAAAAATAATATCGCCGCTACGGCCAGGATCGGTTTGCGCCGGGCGATGACTACGCCCCCCAAGACAGGAAGGAATCGGCTTAAGAAATCCTTGCTACGGTTGGCTGCTTTAAAGGCCGCAGCCAGACGCTCCTCGCGGATGAGCATGATCGAAGCTGGAATGAAAGTGATTGTTAAAAACCACGCAGCCATGATCCCGAAAGCGACAAAACCACCGAAGACCCTGACCGGCGGGATGTCGGCCAACATCAGCGATCCAAACCCAATCGCTGAGGTTACTGACGTGTACAGCATGGGCCGGAAGAGCGCGTGCATCGTTTGCCGAAGTGTCTCGCGCCGATCTCCGATGCGTGGATAACGATCATAGAACTCGCTGAGAATGTGGACCGAGTCCAATACAGCAATAGGCATTAGAAAGACCGGAATCATGCTCGACATGATGTGAACCGTGAATCCTGTTCCGATTAAAAGGCCCATGCCCCACACAACACTGAACATTGCGACCGCCATGGCAGGTAACACGAAGGTCAACTTTCGAAAAAGCAACAACAGAAGAATAAAGATTACCATTCCAGCGATGGGTGCCATGATTCCCATCTGCTGAAACATCTCGACTCCGAAGGTGTCCTCAGCTATCGGCATCCCAGCCAAATAATATTGTTGCCCTTCCGATAGCTCTTTCGTGACGATCTCTTCGACCGCCGTACCAATATCATGCGCCATGTCTTTCTGCGCGATAGGTATATAGATCGCTATTCCGGTTGCATCGCGTGATGCAAGTTTGTCGGCAAGTATTGGATTAGCCAGGATCCGATTGTGCATGACCACGCTGGCGGAGTCGCTATCGGGGACCTCTTCCATAATGCGCCTGACATCGAGCATCCCTCCCCCTGCTCGAACATCGTTGGTGGTCGTCAGGCTGATCACGTCATAGGTTATGACACCGTCAATTTCTAAAATTCCGTCCGTTATCCGTTGTACCATGGCCAGGGGCTCTGGCCTGAACATGCCGCGTTCATCCGTGATACCCAAAACGATCATGTCACTGATTCCGAAATCACGCTTTACACGATCGTATAGAACTCGATCTGGCTGGTCCGCTTCGAGCATGTTCTCTGGATCGGTATCGATATTGATCTGCGTAAATTGCGCCCCGAATATCGCCGTGAGGGCAAAAAGCACAGCCAGGGTGGCTTTCGGCCAATCCATGGCAAGCCAGGTCAGTTTTCTTAGCATCGAACAGGTTTTCTCTAATTGAGGGCGGCCTGGGGAGGCAATCTCCCGAAGCAATTTTGTTTTGCTAGCAGCGGGCCAGATTTCGTCTAATTTGCTTCCTCCTTATCAGAATATCAGAACACGATCCGCCCCTTGGGTCCAGTCAGCGAGTTCTTCCATGTCGCCTCGACGGCATCCACGGGTGAGCTCTTCGTCCGTCATACCTCGTGCATCCATACAACCGCTACAGACGCCAATCTCGCTTTCGTGATTAACTATTTGACGGAGCATGTTCTCAATCTTGTAGTATCCGGACGGTACCTTCTGTCCACCCTTGGCGCATACGACCGCATCGCCTATTAAGAATACGCGCACCGCTTCGTTGTCCCGCTTTATCAATGACCCGGCAAGGCGCAATCCGTTATAGCTTCGCTCACTGCCATAAGGGGGGTCATTTAATATGAATAGGGTTTTCCCCATTTGTTTCTTTCTCTCATCAAATACTGCCACGCCAAAACGAACGAATCAAGATGGCTTGCCTTCTGTCACAACCTCATATCCTCCGGCGCGCCAATCAGGAACACCATCTTTGAGCCGGGTGGCATAGAATCCATTCGCACGAAGAACATCAACGGCATCGACAGACATCAGACAGTAAGGTCCTCTGCAATAAGCAACGATTTCGCGATCTCGAGGGAGTTCCGCGAGACGTTGTTTTAACTCCGAGATCGGGATAGAAATGGCTCCCGCGATGTGTCCCGCCTGGAACTCCTCGAAAGGGCGAACATCTAGAACAGTTACCTGGCCCTGATCGACTCGCTCCAGCAATTCCTCTCGATCCACGGGCTCCATCAGCTCACGCGCGGAGTAGTATTCACGCGTGACTTGCTCAATTTCAGCGAGGCGAGATTCGGCTAAGCCGCGAAGCGCTCGGAAGAAATCGCAAACTTCGTTATCCGAAAGCCCGTACCAAACAAAAACACCTCTATTTTCAGTCTTCAGCAGGCGTGCCCTGAGCAGGATGTGCAGGTGATGCGAAGTATTTGCGACTGAGTGACCAACCTCTCTGGCGATGGTCTCGACATTTCGAGGGCCCTGGCATAGGAGATCCAACAGCTCGAGTCTCAGCGGGCTAGCCAAGGCCTTTCCTATGCGCCCGAACTGTTCGTAAATGGCATCTTTGTAAAGGCGGGAAGATGTTGACATTGCTATATTTAAATATTCAAACGAATAATTGAATATAGACATAGAATATGAAGATCACAACCCAAACTGTGTTTTCTAACCTTCATCGACTCGATTCCGTTGTGCGCACCTGACGACCATCACAGTGAGTACTGGTGGGTGAACTGGATTCTGGTGAACTCAAGTCCTGAAGTATGAGCTGGACGAATCCCGATTCCCAGGATCTTCCGACCGAATGAATTCGGACGAGGCGTATTATGGCGGACATCAGTTAAATACTCCCGCAACCATGAAGTCCATTTCAACTCCTGATGCCCCGACACCTGCCGGTCATTACACACAGGCGATTGAGCACAACGGACTGATCTACGTGTCCGGCCAACTCTCCGTGGATCCATCTACGGGAGAAGTCCGAAACGGCCCCATAGAAGAACAGACTCGGCTTGTCCTCAAGAATTTGAGTGCGATTTTGAGCGCTG
>BTQE01000011.1:0-45815 GCA_036985715.1 Rhodothermia bacterium | reverse complement strand
GAATTTGGCTTCACACTTCCTTCACAAGAAGCGTATTAATACGAGTCAATTAAAGCCGATACCCACCCTGTATCTTATTTCTGACAAGAATTTGTTCTTCCAGGCAGAAGGAGACGGTTCGCTGTAGTCCGAAGATGTATCTAGGGCCCTAATGAACCGAAGTGAGCCGGTAGTGATTCTTTCACTACCGGCTCACTCTTTTTTCGGAAATGTCCAGCTACCGAGTGATCGTGACCGTTCTCGGATACACCGAAATGACACCGGTAAAGATGCCAATAATGACGTCCAGCGCATTGTGTTCCGTTTTGATTTCGTAGTCATACGCACCATTTGCTAGTTCCGCCGAGTCTACGTCGTTGATGGGTACAAGGCCCCACAATACGTACCACTGGCGTACTTCTTCCACGTCACCGGTCTGGGCCCCTTCTCCTATAACGTGGCGTTGCGTAAAACAGCCGGTCATCATAAAGCTTGCCGCCAGAACGAACATGGCCGATTTTAATTTGAATGCGTTTCGCATATCTCCCTCAAAATTGATTTAGAGTTTCAGTATGTAGCCGCGTTAACAATGTGAAAGGTATCCGCACCAACCGGAACGCACCGGTTTTTGAGGAATCCACATTTTCGTATCATAGACGCTCGGACTCTGAATCTGTATGAGCAGGATTGTGTTCTGCCGCGTCATAAGTAGCTCCCATCTTCGATGCTGAATTATATCTGGGCTGGACTCATCGTCGTCAGTCTACTCTTTGCAGCAATTTACGATACGCGAGACCTTCTTCAGGATACGTATCGCAACGGAGACGATCTGGATCTTAGCCTGTCATTCGAAGATCGATACGATAGCGATGCGAGGCGCCAGACCGTAACCGTCAAGATCGAACGAGACCAGTTTACCTCCCATTACGAGGCCAGCGCTACCGAAGACCTGCTCTTTGACGGGATCTTGGTTAGAACGGAAAAGGGTATTCAGGTTCGATTCGCGGCCGACGTACCACTTCCAAAGCCGTTGGACACAATTCGGGAAATGACTTCCGCCCGCGACAACGACCTTCGGGGAACCGTTTCAGCTTTTCGGTTGATATCGGATTCGACCGCGACGCTGGCAGTAACGTTTGCACCCGTTCGGTTTGTGAAAATGCAAGCGATTTCGGACGCTGCTCTCTCCCTGGCGGAAACGGCAGTGTCTCTTGCGCTCGGACTCATCGGAGTGATAGCGCTCTTCATGGGACTGCTGCAGATCGCCGAGAAATCAGGACTTATTCACTTGTTGGTTCGATTGACTCAACCGCTATTGAAGCCACTCTTCCCGGACATTCCGAAGGATCATCCCGCACTTGGGATGATCGTACTCAACCTGTCCGCCAATGTGCTCGGCCTGGGGAATGCGGCGACTCCGCTGGGAATCAAGGCGATGGAAGAACTGCAAGAGCTGAGCCCTGAGAAAGAAACTGCGACGGATTCAATGGTCATGCTCCTGGCAATGAACACCGCCAGCGTTCAACTGGTCCCACCTGTACTGCTGGTCGCTTTGATGGGGCTTCAGGTCAACCAACTCATGTTCGCGATCTTCATCGTGACGACCATCTCGCTGACGGTTGCTGTCATTTCAGCCAAATTGCTTGGAAAGATGAAGCGGTATCGCGAGACGAATCCTAATCGGCAAGAGAAGAATCCAGAGGGTGCATGATTATGGATACACTTCGTACCATGATTGATATCCTATCCGTGTTCGTACTGCCGGCTTTGATCGTCGGATTCCCCATTTATGGCCTGATCAAGAAAGTTCCTGTGTACGAAGAATTTGTCGAGGGTGCGAAAGACGGATTTGAGGTGGCCATCACCATCATTCCCTATCTCGTGGCGATTCTTTTTGCCATTGGTATGTTTCGGGCCTCAGGAGCCATGGAATTCCTGATCGACGGGATTCGACCGGTTTTAGGCTTTATTGGCGTTCCTCCAGAGGTCTTACCAATGATGATTTTCCGTCCATTGACCGGTTCGGGCTCTGCTGGAATCGTACTCGACATGATCCAGGAATTTGGCGAGGACTCGATTCTGGTTAAAATGGCAGCAACGATGTTTGGCTCTACCGAAACAACGTTTTATGTGATTGCGGTATACTTCGGAGCGGTAAACGTAAAGCGGACGCGTCATGCCGTTCCAGCTGGACTCATCGCTGACTTTACAGCTCTTCTGCTCGCCGTTTATGTTGTAACGTGGCTGTATGGCTGATCAGTTATCAGCCACCGCCGCCAGTCCCAATTCGAGTGCCCGAAGTTGAAGAGAGACGGCCTCAACAATCGGCAGTGGGTTTAGACCGTACTTGGCTTTAGCTCCAGAAACAGCTCCAGAAACGGCTCCAGAAACATCTTCCCCATCCTGAACCTGACGCCTTATTTCAGGCAACTCTCGTTTGAACTCGAGATACGCGGTCGGACTTCCCGGTTCACAGTCTCCTTCAACCAGAAATAAAGGAAGTTCGGTGACGAGGCACAGCGGATCGCCCCCGAGGCTTCGGACGAATTCCATGGAGCTGTCTCCGAAAAGTGCAGCCGTATCGGGTTGATCGTGCGAAAGGAAATACGTACGCATCGCCGAACCCTCTGGAGTCGTCGTATATCCTGGGGCGATGTGAAAGAATCCCTTTTCTCCTTTTCGATTATGGTCGTGCATTCGTAATCCCACGGACTTCGCTGCCAGCGAGAAGCCGGCCTGAACACCTTCGGTCCGATATGCCCAATTCTTCTCAATAAGAAGCATAGCACCATCAGAAAATCCCATGCCGTGAAGACTCATGTGGAGAACAAACGGCCCAGCACCCCTCCACCAATCGCTGACGATTTGATTCTCCACTCTTCGTTCGGGATAGCTGAATTCAACATCGCGGCCCGGGAGCTCTCTAAACACGTGTCGGATGTATGAATTAACGGAGGGCCATTCTGACATCCAGGGTCTGTTTTCCTGCTCACCATCAGGATTTACATGGGGCACGACATACAGAGCGTACTCCGAAAGAAACTCTCCGAGTTGGTCTCGCTTCGACAGCCCCTGCAAAATGATGGCCCTTAGCGTTTCCGGGCCCACCGGTTCGTCCGAATGCGCGCCCGCAATCAAGGATACCTTTTTGTTGCCCGTGCCAAGTCGCACACCGATGATCGGCCGCCCCTCCTCTGATTTACCAAGGATCGAACACGAAGAGATATCCGCATTGGCCCGGCACGCCTCGTCGATCATTTGAACGGCTTCGTCATGATTTCCAAAGGTCGTGCCTTCAAATGTTATGGTCTCTGACAATCCCATTATGTATCTATATTCGATAGTTATGTCGGTAAAATCAGTCGCAAAATAGCCCCTATTTTGACATTATTGGAAAGATTCGACACGCGTATGCGTCATAAGCCATGAAAATCTGTTTTGCCACCAGCGAATGCGTGCCCTTTGTCAAGATCGGAGGGCTGGGCGACGTCTCGGGGGCTCTTCCCCGATATCTATCCAAACTGGGTCATGAGGTTAAAGTCTTTATCCCTCTTTATTCAACGATAGACCGGACAAGCCACCATCTTTCTCCGAGCATAGAATTATCTGAGCTATCGGTCGAACTGGATGGACGCTCGGAAAGGTTTTCGGTCTGGTCGGGAAAGCTACCGGGCTCAGACGTGGACGCCTTGTTCATTCATTCACCTACGTATTACGACCGCCCGCAAATCTACACGGACGACGAGGACGAAGACGAGCGGTACCTTCTTTTTCAGCTCGCCATCTTTAGCGTCCTGGAGGAGATCCACTGGGAACCCGATATTATCCATGCCAACGACTGGCCCACAGCCCTTCTCCCGGTTCTCCTAAATCTTCGATTCCGTCCGAAACCGACATTCACGCGTACCGCTTCCGTCCTGACAATTCATAACATTGGCTATCAGGGTACGTTTCATTTGTCAACCGTTTCGAAGATCGATCTACCCGAAATACCCGTTACTCCCTCAGATCCTTTTGAATATTGGGGACAATTTTCTTTTCTGAAGGCAGGTATCTGTTTCGCAGACGTCGTCTCAACTGTTTCACCTACGTATGCCAAAGAGATTCAAACAAACGAACTCGGACGGGGTTTGGAAGGAGTAATTCAATCCCGCGGAAATCGGATCCGGGGCGTTTTGAATGGAATCGAGGACGGTATCTGGGATCCATCGACAGACACGCTGATTCCATTTCAATACAGTGCAGATCGTCTGGAGCAGAAAAGCGGAAACAAGAGAGCTCTGCTCGAACACTTTAGGCTACCTACCGACGACCGGCTTCCGCTCGTCGGAATCATTTCCAGACTCACAGAGCAGAAAGGATTCAGTTTACTTGAGCCGATTCTGGATCAAGTTTTGGAGGAAGGAAACGTCCGAATTGTCGTATTGGGCAGCGGAGATCCGCACGTTGAGAAACTATTTCTTTCTGCCGCCACGCTTTACCCGAATCAGATCGGTGTACATGTCGGTCCCGACGAGTCGCTATCCCACCTGATCGAGGCGGGAGCTGATATGTTCTTGATGCCATCCCTGTATGAACCATGCGGATTGAACCAGATGTATAGCCTTAAATATGGGACCGTCCCCGTTGTACGAAGTACCGGAGGACTGGCCGACACGGTGATTGATATCAATCAGAACCCATCGACGGGAAACGGATTTTCGTTCGATCGTGCAGAACCATCGGAGTTACAGAATGCAATTCAGAGGGCAGTTTCGAGGTATGACGACCGCTTTGCGTGGCGTGTGATGCAGAAAAGGGGAATGGCATCGAACTTTTCCTGGAAGGCATCGGCTGAATCGTATCTCGACCTGTATAAAGATGCCATCGGTGCGTCAAAATCTCCGGTTAAAAGAAACCCCACCGGCTGAGTAGCCGATGGGATTTGTATACGTACCGCGCAAAGGGTCGCCTCCAGTTAAAGCGCTGACGCCTACTGGAAAAGATACCTGATGCCCAGCTGCGCCTGCCACCTGGAGAACAGTCCCACATCATCGATGAATGTCTCCTTTGGCCCGGTGAAATTGAATACCGGTTCTCCGGAGCCATCAAATCGGGTTAGCGTCAATGGGCTGGTCGCTGCCGGATTGGCAACCTTTCGGACACCCCAATCAGAATTGATCAGGTTGGCCAGATTCAGTATATCCAGGCTGATCTGGAGTTTGTGATTTCGTCCGCCGGCATTGAACGCGACATCCTGCATGATGCGAATATCAATGTTGCTGTACCAGGGATTGACGCCGCCAAATCGTTCGGCTATCTGGCCTCGATTCTCACTCAGATAATCATCCTGCTCGATAAACGCATTAAAAGCCGCCGCTTGCTGCTGAGCTGTCATGCTACCAGATGGATCGAATTTAATCTCTGAAGTGTTGGTAGCGTCATTGGGAATGTAGATTAGATCATTAATAAAATTGTCGCCGTTTACGTCTCCAGCATACGTGAATGAATACCGATTCCCACCGGCTCCCAGGAAGGAATTACCCTCGGCAACTTCAAAGAAAAGACCGAAGTGTGTTGCTGTTCTGTCAGACCAGGTTTTTGTGTACGTACCAGCACCCACGATCCGATGCCTTTGACCAAACTCAGAAAAGCTCAAATTAGGTGTGTTTGGATCACCCTGCACCGGACTCTCACCAAATAGCACGCTGGCAATTTCCGTCGACTTGAATTGATTGCGTGCCTGGAGATACGTGTACGAGAGGCTCGCATTGAGACCTGAGTCGAACGTCTTTCGAAGCTGACCCGTAATGTTGTAATTCCAACCTTCTGATGTGTTGTCGATCACGAACATCCCGGCAGCCTCTGCGGGAAATAGCTGATTCAGTTCATTATTGTCAAACCCGCCGAAATAGGGGCGACCATCATTCAACGTTCGCTTTGGCTTCGCCAGATCCGCATTACGTACGTAAATGTTATTGATATCCTTACTCCAGATGAATTCCAGCGTACCCAACAGGCCCCACGGTAGCTGGTGATCAACACCCAAGTCCACAGTAAACACCTGTGGCCATTTGAAATCGTCGACCATTCCGTTGGTATCAAACGATTGCTGTAGCGTCGTATCGATCTCAGGTCCTCCCAGTAGACTTGTCGGGTCCTTACTTTCGCCTTCACGTGTTATCACCAGAAGATCTTCGTTTTCACCAAACTGGCCAGCGAAAAGGTTTGGATTAAAGCCTGGGTTGGATACCACGTTTCCAATCCACACGAAAGGAACACGACCCGTGAAGATCCCAACACCGCCTCGAAGCTGGGTCGAACGATCCCCGTAAACGTCGTAATTAAAGCCGATTCTTGGAGAGAGGAGTGGAGTTGCTCCGGCAAGCTTCGATTGATCGATGGTCTCAGGATTGTCGTTTTCATCAAGAAGCGCCAGGCCCCTTGAGTATGGATTATCAACCGGATTGGTATTGTAGATGGGTACGTCGACACGCAGACCGTACGTCAGATTGAGTTTGTCGTTTACGATGTACTCATCCTGGGCATACACGGATAGTTGTGAAACGTTGATATCCTCGCCCTTGAAATAGCAGGGTACGCCCGGCGTCGAGCAGCCAAAGTGGATGGTCCAGGCATTTGTGAAGGAGTTGAAGTCGACTTGATCCGGATTCGCCGGATCCGTGGCGTCCATAAAGTCAGCAACGGATTGAAAACTCGTGTCTCCGCTCAGAGGGCCGAACAATCCGTGTCTACCGAAATTGAATGAGTTGAAGAATTTGAAGTTCTCAAAGTTGACTCCGAATGTGAGAACGTGATTGTCCAGGAAGTAGCTGAAATTGTTTGTCAGCTGGAGCACGTCTTGATCGAGGATATTATGGATGGAAAACGGCTCGTGTCCAAGCGTTGTATACGTTACACCGTCTTCTACAATTTCGATTGTCGGAAAATCTTCGCTGAATGGATCCCTGTGATCCCTGAAAATATTCACACTCGCGAAAAACCGGTTCGCCCACGTATCGGATCGACTATTGAGTTCAAAAGCGATGGAACTAAGTTTGTTATTTATCCGGTACCCCGACTTGCTGAACGGTAAGCTCGATGTATTAGGACCGCGCCCTCCAAAACTCAACACAAACGGATGAGGACCCTGCTCCCTGGATGCATTCAGATAGTTGTAACGGAGCGAAAGATTGTTTCGATCGTTGATATTCCAGTCCAATTTCGCCAGCAGCTTCTCATTTTCCGTATCGTGCGTATATCCCTGGTACACACCCGGATCATAATCGTACTCGGAAATCATTCGCTGCTTGATCTGATCCAAAACGGATGCTTCCGGCCGGACACCGGGTGCACCGGGCAGGTAGTTCGTTCCCGGATCTTCTCTCCTCTCTATCTCGCCATTCACGAAGAAAAACAACTTGTTCTTGATGATTGGCCCGCCGAGGGATGCTCCCATCTGGCGGAAGGTCAACTCCGGATTTTCGAAAAGCTCTACCCCACGAACCGTATTACCCACCAGACTTTCATTTCGTGTGAAATAGTAAACCGAGCCCTTAAACGTATTCGTACCGCTCTTGGTAACCTGGTTGATTCCAGCTCCCGTGAAACCACCCTCCCGAACGTCAAACGGTGCCACCGATACCTGCACCTGTTCGATCGCGTCATACGGTACGGGCTGCGCATTCGACTGTCCACCTGGTTCGGGCGCATCCAAGCCAAACGGGTTGTTGAAGTAGGAGCCGTCAAGCGAAATATTGTTATAGAGCCAATTGCGACCACCGAAACTCAGATTACCATCACTGCGCGGGTCCAGTCGTGTCAGGTCTCTTGTACTCCGCTTAATTGATGGCAGTTGAACTACCTGCTCAAGACTGACGGTCGTTGCTGCACCGGTTCGGTCGGCGTTCAGGACTTCATCCTGCTCTGCCGTTACGAGCACTTCTCCAGCCTGAACGGCCTGAACAGACATCTGGTAGTTCAACCGGAGATTCTGAGCAAGGCTGAGAAAAACATCGGGGGCGGTCTGTGTTTCGAATCCAATGAACGAGACCGTGATCGTATATGGACCACCCACCTTCATGTTCGGAAGCGTGAACGCACCGCTCAAGCGAGTCGATGCACCGTACGTAGTACCAGTCGGGGTGTGTACCGCGATCACATTTGCTCCTGGCAAAGGCTGCCCCTGGTCATCGGTGACTATACCACTGATCGCTGCTGTTGTCACCCCCTGTGCACTGACAACGTCGGCACCCACGGTCAGAGCAAGAAGTAGCAGAATGGTGCCAGCATATAGTTTCTGGAAATGAGTTTTCATGGTATTAAAACAGATTAGCGTGAATGCATGGCGATAACCCTGATCATTCAGGGCGGACCCCAATACGCTTGGACAATTGTGGCTAGAGCAGACGCAAAACTGACCCGGATAATTGCGTTATCTGGCTGTACGTTACGAAACAGTCGTCTGCAAAGGCAAGTCAGACAAATGGTTAATTATGCCCTCTGCGATGATTGAATATTCATACCATTTTGTCCCGATCCGCTTGAAAAGTACCCTACTCGAAAAGGTTTTTGTCCTCCAAACCGGCTCAAATCGGCCCGTCAAAGTACCTTTTTCTCTGAGAACACGAACCGTGCAGAACCGCATACCTGCCTAATAAATTCGTCAACGCCACTGTCAGTGTTTCGATCTACTCTGGTTACTTTTTCGCGATTCGCGTAAAGCCATTGCGCAAGAACGCGAATTTCGTTGGCGTTATCCTGCAGCAATTCAAAGGTCTTTTTATTCCCCGCAGCGTATACGTCCGTAATCATTTCACGTAAGGCTTCTACCGATCCGGAATGGTCCGGGTCAAACTCATTCATCGAGGCGGCAAACTGACCTGACCGGATGAGCAAAACATCTCTCGTCTCAGTTTCCGGATCGACATGAATGATGGCGGCATCATCTTCGAAGACTCGAGAAGCTACCCTACCGGATCTGCGTATCCGTCCTTCAATCACGGAGAGAACATCTCGCGTGTGTGCCGCATCTTCGAACGCAAGATTCTGTGCAGCGTCTTCCATCTCCCGCTGCAGAATTTCAATCACGCGTTCCACTCCCCCAGCCAAGAAGTCTCGGACGTGATTCAACTGATCCGCGTAAGATTCTACAGAGACGGTGCCCTCACAGGGTGCAGAACATTTGCCGATATCTGCCCGAAGGCAACGCTGTCCGGCTTTGAATTCCCTATCGCTACAGGTTCTGATCGGATAGATACGTTCAATCACCTCTAAAACGGTCTGCGCTTCTCCTCGACTTCGGAGGGGACCGTAATATTCTGCACCGTCATCTTTGGGAAATACGTTGGCGACAATTTTTGGAAAATTGTGATTCGTTGAGATTCGCAGAAACGGTCTCGGAATTGTTTTTCGCTGAGCCCGATTAAATGAAGGATCCAGTTCACGAATCATTCGGGCTTCCAGCAATAAAGCTTCCAACTCTGTATCCGTTTGAATCCACTCGACACCGCGTACTTTGCTGACCAACTGTCTTATTCGAGGTGTATGGGCTTCGATTGCATTGAAATAGCTTCGCACGCGTCTTGAGAGGTCCTTGGCCTTTCCGACATAAAGAACATGACCGCGGCCGTCCTGCATCTGATAAACCCCGGGGCAGTCCGGCACACCGGGAAGAACGTCTCGCCTGATCTGTATGATGTGCTTCGACAAAGGGTTGATTCTCGCATACGTCCGGGTTTGCATCTCCAAAATATCGTCGAGAGATTCCACGTTATGTTCTCGAAATGCAATGCCCAATAGACGCATCAATACCTCCAGGGTGATTTCCACATCCCTTAGCGCACGGTGCCGTCCATGAGATGCGATCCGAAAGAACTTGGCAAGACTTCCAAGACTTTTTGAACGAAGCCCCGGGAGCAGCCTTCGTGCGAGACGTACCGTACAGAGACCCTGGTTCTGAATTGATCCCAGTCCGAGGCGCTCTCGCTCGGCATTCAGGAAGCCTCGATCGAAAGACAAATTGTGTGCAACCAGGATTCCATCACCGAGGAATTGATCGAACTGAGGGATGACCTCTGACGCATCAGGACACCCGACGACCATGGACGATGTTATTCCGGTCAGCCGTGTGATGCGATAAGGGATAGATTCGCCAGGGTCAATCAGTTGGCTGAAGCTGATTGGTTCTTCGCCGTCAACAATTCGGGTCGCGCCGATTTCAATAAGACGATTACGTACAGGACTCAGCCCGGTCGTCTCCGTGTCCGTAATAACGAGTGGTCGATCAATGGGAATCATTCTGACAGGTCGCGGATTTGGGCCCGAAGTCTCCTGGTTTCAACATCAAGGTCCAGTCCCATCGCCTCTGCAATTTTTCTGCCGACGACCGCATTATCCAAATGACCCATGAACGTTTGACTCTGGGGACCAAACGCATACAAATTGACATCAACAATTGTATGGCGGGTTGACGCCCACGATATACTCGCTCTCTGCGATATTTCATCCTTCAGCATCTGCACAATCGGCGCTAACATCCCGGGTACATAGTTGGCCCGAGTAGCGCTGTTGATGGTCGACTCGAGCAGGCTAATTTGCTCATCCGAAAGATTGTGAATGTCGAAACGACGCCTTATGGCATCCCTGGTAAATCGTAGAATTTGGGCGGCATCTTCACCAACGACTATCCGGTCTCGCAGAATGGAAGCGAGTGCCGAGACTGAAGAGTTGATTCTGAACAATGACCCTGGGTTCCAGTTGCCCGCCTGGTCGCCGAGCGAAAGCCCTCCCGTATCGTGATCCGAGAGCGCGATGACCAATGTCTCGCCGTCTTCACGCGCGAAGTCGAGCGCAACCTTGACCGCTTCATCATACGCAAGGATCTCACGAAGATTGGCTGCGGTTTCATTTAAATGTCCGGCGTCGTCAGGGCCTTCCGTCTCGACCACCAGGATAAACCCGGTGTCGGACCGCGACAGCATTCCGATTGCGATGGTCGTCATTTCGACTAGACTGGGTTCGTTCGTGTCTGCCTTATCGATTTCATACGACATGTGATCGGGTGCAAACAAACCAATAAGAGGTAGCGATAAATCTGAAAGAAGGTCAGTCCTGCTGGAAATGAATTGATAACCCAGGCGACGAGCCACTTCTATCTGGTTAACCCTGTCCTCTCTCTGCCCTCCAAGCGATACCGGTTCAAAAAATTGTCTTCCACCCCCAAAAAGCAATTCTATACCCTGGAGCAATTGTTGTTTTGCTATGTTCGTATAATCGTATCGGTCTATCGAATGAGAAGAGAATGCTGCAGGAGTGGCATCGGATATCGCCGAAGTCGAAATGATTCCTGTCCAAAGCCCGCTGCTCTCTGCGGCCTCAATGATGGTTCCTACCGGCGTTCCAGCAGTATCTACAGCCACAAAATACGCCTGGGTTTTTATGCCACTCGCGAATGCAGTAGCCGCTGCCGCCGAATCAGGATACCGACGAAATGCAGGAGACGTGCCGACCGTCCCGATCAGATACGGGTCGAGAAAAAGGCCGCTCTCGTTGAGGGCATATCGTTTGAATTCTCGAGCGAGCGTGAAGCTGGCTGGGCCGGCGCCGTCGGAGATAAAAATAATCAGATTCCTTGGCTTCTCAATCTCTTGAGAGTGAGTCGGGGCTGGTGCTAGAAACCCTACGAAAAGCACCAGATACAAGGTCGATTTAGCGGTTATAGCGCTCATCTATTACTCGAAGTAATTCACATATATTCATGTTACCTATTCGTTATAAGTCTCTCTCGTTTCATCCGGAGCTTCTCTTCATCGGATGCACCGTACTCGTAATCGGATAGCGCTCTTTCCCACGTGCCGTACATGGGGTTGGGTAAAACGATCCATTTCTTCCCCCAAAAAGACGCGTAGTTACTTGAACTACGAGCGCGTTCTGAAATTGAGCCCTGCGCCTCCTCAGTAAAGTCGCCATAATTATCGCCTATGAGTAAGAGAATGCGATACTTTTGTGATACGAAGGCTCTCCTCGGTGTTTTATCAGACGAACCCCATTCCGGTCGTTCTCTTTTCGAAATAACGGAAAGGTCTCCCGAGTTCAACGGAAACCCGAGAGCAATCAGATTATTTTCGGTAGCTCGCTCGAATTCGGCTTCCCGATTCGTCAGGTAAATAACGTGAACGCCTTTGGAGGCTGCATAGCGAGTAAAATCTAGAGCACCTGGAATCGGTCCGGCCTTTTCTTCCTCCACCCAATTATTCCAGATGTCACCGCTGAAAGTGAGATCGTCCTCTACCAGGCGAGCCTGAAACGCAGAATTATCCAGGACAGTCTCATCCACATCCAACACAACAGCTGGAGGCAGGGAAGAGTACCCGCCTAGCCCTAGCTGCTCGAGCGAAGCCGTCCACATGGTGTCGGACAGGGCCTCGTCCATTCTTAGTGCGGCCAAGGCATACGCACCTTTCGTGACACCGGCATACTCGACCGACGTCTGGATCCACAGTAGACCGTGCAATTGTTCATGCCTTAGGGAATTCGGGGCGGCATTCGTCGGATTCGTTACAACCTGCTTCGTTGTAGTACATCCAACAAAGATGAGAGATACGGCCAGTAAGAATCGTGAGACGTTCGTCATAATGAATCATCGTTTTTGATCGTTAGGGTGATGATAACATCGAGCGCGTTTCAGCGCAGAAAAGAAATCACGATCTCGTTTTAAGTCTTAAGAAAATGCCCAACTGACAACAGGATATGTCCGATTTGACAGAATATTGGCAGCATCAATCACCCCAGAAATTCAATGAAGTTTGATTCCTTCGTAACATGGCAACACGGGCAAGAATTCGTTTCAATTTTGGAGGATCTAATGAAAGTCACGGTAGTCGGCGCAGGAAATGTGGGCGCCACGGTTGCGGAATGCGTAGCCCACAAAGACATGGTAGGCGAGGTTGTTTTGATTGATATCGTGGAGGGACTTCCTCAGGGGAAGGCACTGGACATGCAACAGTCGGCTTCAATTCACCTGTTTGACACCATGGTCACGGGCACGAATGACTATGGCGATACCGCAGACTCGGACATTTGCGTCATTACGGCGGGTCTCCCCCGAAAACCAGGAATGAGTCGAGACGACTTGTTGGCTAAAAACGCCTCCATCGTCAAATCTGTAACGGAACAGTTTGTTGCAAAAAGCCCGAATGCGATCATCATTGTCGTCTCCAATCCACTTGATGTGATGGCCTACGTCGCTTACATGACAAGTGGCTTTCCAAGTCAACGGGTCATGGGAATGGCGGGTGTTCTCGATACGGCGAGATTCCGGGCTTTTATCTCCATGGATCTTGGCGTGTCCGTTAAGGACATCCAGGCGTTGCTCATGGGCGGACACGGAGACACGATGGTTCCTCTACCCAGATACACTACGGTCGGCGGCATCCCCCTTCCGGAAATAATGGACGCCAAAAAAATCGAGGCAATTGTGGAGCGCACCAAATTCGGCGGTGGGGAAATCGTAAAACTGGAAGGAACGTCGGCATGGTATGCTCCAGGTGCAGCTGCGGCCCAGATGGTTGAATCGATTGTTAAAGACTCAGGACGCGTGCTACCGTGCGCGGCCTGGCTGACGGGCCAGTATGGAGAAGAGGGTATTTTTATTGGGGTCCCTGCTCGTCTCGGAAAGAATGGTATCGAGGAGATTATTGAGATTTCTCTGGAGGATCCGGAACAAGAATTCATGCGAAGTTCTGCTCAGCACGTACGCGAGAACCTGACAGCACTTGAAAGATTGCAGGCTTCGTAGCGCGTTCGCCGATCGGAACCGTAAGTGTGTCGTTCCACGTCATAATTGTGGGCATTTTTTCTACCCTTCAGATCCGAATCATCGGCATTCGTTTTGCGTTTACCACGTAATCCTGGGAATGGCGTGGACCCTAACGACGCTAAATAGTTGATTATTCCATCACTGCTTTTACCGGTAACCTGGTACCGTTCTTTATGCGTTTCCTTTCTTTTGTTCTGATCCCGTTCGTTCTCTTTACCGGCTGCGACTCGTCCAATGGCGGAGGCGATGACGGTGACCTGGTTATTCAGGACATCTCCGTTGGTACCGGCGATCTTGTAGGAAACGGCATAACCGTCATCGTATCGTATGTCGGTACACTCGAAGACGGGACGGTCTTCGACTCGTCCGAATTGCGTGGAAAGAATCTCATTTTTACCCCTGGTGCTAACAACGTAATACTGGGGCTCGATCAAGGAGTCCCTGGTATGCGAGTAGGGGGTAGCCGCAGGATCGAGATCCCATCTCGCATGGCTTTTGGGAGGAATGGTTTCTGCGTCTCCGATAATGATTGCCCTGTACCATCAAATGCGGATGTTATTTTTGAGGTAACCCTTGAGGATATCCTGGACTTCGTTCTTATAAAAGATCTGATAGTCGGCACGGGTGAAGAAGTGGTCAACGGTGATCGCGTCCGAATTCAGTATGCCGTAGGACTTCAAAACGGTGTTATCGTGGACTCATCTGTCGACGGTTCCTTTCTGGAATTCACGATTGGAACCGAATTCATTATTCCGGGACTTCATGATGGAGTTGACGGAATGCGCGTCGAGGGCGTCCGCTCTCTTACGGTCCCTCCCGTTCTCGCCTATGGTGAGTTCGGAGACACCTCTGGGACAATTCCGCCATATGCTGTTTTACTATTCCGAGTCGAACTGCTCGAAAAGGTCGTTAACGACGGTTCGTAGCCTCGGTCGGTTCGAGCTTTAGCTATCGGCCTTCCCGGCTTCGCTCTCAACCCACTGTACAGCGTGCTGCATGAGCTCGGCAGCATTACTCAAGTTCAATTTGCTCTTGATTCGTGCTCGATACGACTCGACCGTCTTAATCGACAAATGAAGCCTTTCTGCGATCTCTCGAGTTCCATGCCCGCTGCCCGTGAGTTCAAAGACTTCGAGTTCACGATCGCTAAGTACGTCAAGTGGAGTTTCGGTAAGGTGATGTTGACCCGACGCCATGCCCATCAGGAGGCGCTCATTTATATCTGCGCTCACATAGATTCCACCGTTCATAACGCGACGAACAGCCTGGACAATCACGTCGGCCGCCTCAAGTTTCATTACGTAGCCCCGAGCTCCCGCTCGAATAGCCCTTTCCGCATAGAGGGTCTCTTCGTGCCTGGAGACTACAAGGGGTATGACTTTAGGATAGAGGAGGTGCATGTGTTTGATGAACTCGATGCCACTCATGCCAGGCAGCGAGATATCAACGATGGCCAGGTCTGGAGTGCACACTTCGAGGAGGCTCATCGCATCTTCGGCCGAGTCTGCTTGAGAACAGACCTCTATATCCGATTCTGCGTTCAACGTCATCGCAAGCCCCTTTCGCATAAGGGGATGGTCGTCGACAATCAGGATCCGATGAGTCTTTTTCACGTCGTGACTGCTACTCCCTGGAATAAATGACTTAACCGAGCACAGGTGGGCTCGAGTGTGCCTCCAAATGACAATACGAAGTCTGAGAAATGCTCCCCGAAGGGCTTACCTTTCATGCCTTGTAGGGGAATTGCTGACATTTGAATTGAATACGGCAGAAATTGAAAGCGCTTTCGACCGACTTACCCTTTGATTCCGGACTCGCAATTAGGAGCCTGACCCGGTCCGATGAGAGACTTGGGTTTCTAATTGAGATCGTAGGCAAGTATGAAATGGACTACCGTCCCACGCTCCACGTGTTTGAGGCACTCTGCCGGTCGATTACAGCTCAGCAACTATCTGGAAAAGCCGCAGCCACGATCTACGGTAGATTTTGCGATCTTCTTCCGGATCATGTCGGTGTCCGCCCGGAAGCCGTTCAAGCATTGTCGTTCGAATCCATCCGTTCAGTTGGCCTGTCGAGAGCCAAGACGGTAGCCATTCAGGACCTGGCGAAAAAAACGATTGCGGGAGTGGTGCCAGGAGGAGATACGATCCATGAATTGTCTGACACAGAGATCATGGACCGGCTCACAAGTGTTCGCGGCATCGGTCCTTGGACGGTCGAGATGTTGATGATGTTCAGGTTGGGTCGGCCGGACGTCCTTCCGGCTACAGATCTTGGCGTACGAAAGGGTTTCTCAATTCTGTACAATACCAGTGAGTTGCCCGTTCCAAAGGAACTGCTTGAATATGGTGAACGATGGCGACCCTATCGCAGCGTGGCAAGCTGGTACCTGTGGCGCGTACTCGATCTGGAAGAGGGTGTTCTCCCTCCTCCTTGATTGTCAGCCGTCGTCGGGTGTCTCGACCGGTTTCTCGAACACCACGATATGCTGTTGAGGAAGAACATCAAATGTATCTCGCCATCGGAAACCGGAAGCTTCGAGCTCTTCGCGTATCTGTACTTCCGTCATTCTGTGGACCCGAGGTGCGGCAATTGTCTCGTCCTCACCACGGTATTCCACGATAATCAATCTGCCTCCTTCTTTCAATCCAACGAAGATATTCTCGAGCATCTCTTTTGGATGAGAAAACTCGTGATAGGAGGATACGATCAGAGCCATGTCCACTGAAGACGGTGGAAGAGCGGGATCTTCGGGTGTGCCCAAGACGAGCTGAATATTTCGCACATTTTCTCGCTCCATTCGCGTGCGGATAGTATCGAGCATGGCCTGCTGAACCTCCACGGCCAACACTCGTCCAGATGGGACGAGACGAGCCAGACGAAAGGTAAAAAAGCCCGTCCCTGCTCCAATATCTGCAACGACATTCGCCTGGTTGAGATCAAGAACTTGCATTAGTCGTGATGGCAACTCTTCAGTATCGCGGTTAGGACGCTCCAGCCATATAGCCCCATGTTCGGATTGCATCACATCCGCAATTTCGCGACCCATGTAGAATCGACCCGTTCCGCCGTCGGTGGACGTTTCTCGTTCCTCGTAGGCCCCGTCCGATTTTCTTTGCTCGGCCTTATCTAAGCCACAGCCCGACAAGAAAACCAACAGTGTAGCCCACGCCCACACCCACAATATTTGTCTTGCCGTTCTCGTCACTGTCACCTGAACCTTATTTTTGAAAACCCTGCCGCCCCTGCTTTCCTGTTTTTCTCTCGAAAGGCTGAAAAGTTCTTTGCTGGCGATATTCAGCCACCGACAGGACGCCCGCTGAGCTGCGAGTACAAGAACTGATTCGAAATCCGTCGCAGGCCTTCGCGTTCCTTCCGCCGGATCAGAACAAACAGAAGGCGGCTCGGAACGATGTTCTGAGCCGCCTTCTAACGAAAGAGACCTGTCTATCCGAACGCAATGTTAATTGTCGGTCGTTTTCTGACCGTATTCAAACCAGATTAACAGCCCGTCTACGGTTTTCCCAAATGGGTAACCCGCTTCTCTATAGTCAACCAGCGCAGTCCTACAAAAACCAGCGATAATCTCTCGCATCGTCGCTGTATGGGCTCGTTGCCTCCTTCTTACTTTCTGAAAGTGTAATTCGCGCATAATCGCTCGGGCTCCGTAAATCTGGATACGTCTTATTGTCCAGTTATCGACTCTTACATTCGTCACTAAAGTGGCCGAAATATCTTTGTCAAAACGTCAATCACTCAGATTGAACAGGTTCTTAACCGTCTCCCAGTCCGTCAAATCGACACTGGATTTACCGAACGGAAAACCATCAATAATGACCGCTTTCAACTCTCTGTCGGTCAAATCGGCTACGTCCAACGCATCAATTGAGACCTCGTAAAAGACCTCAAGGAATCCGACTTCGTACCCGAATCCTAGAGACACTGTATAATCGACAGCGGGTACGTCTTGAGACTCAACCCCATACGTATAAGGCATTGCGGTCCATGTACCCTGATCCCTAAAAAACATCAAGACGGCCCCTTCGTCGACTACCGACACCGAGATATCGGGGATGTCAAATTGAACGGACGCCACCGTCCCGTTAAAAATGGCGTCGACCAATAGAAAATCGAAGTTGAGTGAGAACACGTTGGCATTCCCTGGAGGGCCTGGAGGACCGACACTATCTTCAACTACACAACCGGCTCCACCCACTGTCAATAGGATTAAAAGGAATAGTTTGGCGCTCTTTTTCATGGCCGTACCTCAAATCATCCGTTTAAAGTTCTCTTACTCCTGGAAGCCCCCGAGACTGTCAGAAAGCAATGCAAATGACAGACCGATATCTGGGTAGCGAACCAAACCTGAGTAAACGACGATTTGGATTCAAAATGACTGTTTTTGTGTCCATTTAATTAGACGATTTCCCGTCTTCATAATCAGCCACTTTCAGACGTTGTACGAATAGAGAAACCGAAGGAGAATGCCGTAGTACGGGGATGGCCGTTTACTCAATCCGCTCGCGCACGTAGTCTTTTATAGCGATATGACATTTGCCGTAATCATGGCTGGAGGACGAGGCACTCGCTTCTGGCCACTCAGTCGACGCGATAATCCGAAGCAGTTCATTAACGTTGCCGATGATTACACGTTAATTCAGACGACGGTTGCACGACTGCAAGGCGTGATACCCTTCGAGCAATGCCTCGTGGTAACGCACGACAGATATGTCGACATCACAAAAGAGCAGCTTCCGGCGGTGCCTGAAGAAAACATTCTTGCCGAACCGATAAGCAGAAACACGGCACCGTGTATTGTTTATGCAGCGATAAAGGTTCTGGAACGAGATCCCGACGCAACAATGGTTGTTCTTCCGGCAGATCACGTAATTCGAAACGTGAAGGAATTTCAGCAGGTACTCAGCGTCTGTATCGAGCGTGCACAGAAAGATGATGCGCTACTGACCATCGGTATTGAACCGACATATCCGTCGACAGGCTATGGGTACATCCAGTATCAGGGCAGCGACGACGCGGATGACGGCGTTACACCAAGGGCCTACCCTGTCAAAACGTTTGCAGAGAAACCGAATACCGCAACGGCCGAGCGATTCCTCGATTCAGGTGACTTTCTGTGGAACAGCGGCATTTTTGTTTGGCGTGCTGATTCTATTCTAAAAGCCGTTTCCACGCACTTGCCGAAAGTATCAGTAGCGTTCGCTGGGCTTGCTGCGTCTTTCGGAACGGATCAGGAAGCGCAAGCTACGCGGGACGCCTTCACCGCGTGTCCCGGTATATCCATCGATTACGGTGTGATGGAAAGGGCTCGAAACACGTTTGTCGTTCCTGGCTCATTTGATTGGAGCGATGTGGGAGATTGGCAAGCCGTGTATGATCTGAGGAGCAAAGGAAAACATGGGAACGCCATCACCGGCAATGTAATTGTTCACGATTCGAGTCGCTGCCTGATACACGGCGAAGATCGACTCATCGTCTTGGTCGGTATTCATGATGCAGTTGTGGTGGATACAAAAGACGCTACACTGATCTGCAATAGAGAAAATGCCCAACAGGTCAAAAATGTCGTCGACTACATCGGGTCCCAACAACTGGACGAGTATCTCTAGCTTTCTCGCAGGTCTCCCGAAATCTTAACGAGGCCTTAACACGTCTTCTGAATCCTTAGTCGTTTTTTGACGTAAGGGTCATATTCTGACTGACCGGTCACTTTATGGACCGGTAGTTTATAGTAATAATCTCCTGCGTTATGAACACGACAGAAAACGGCCTCTCTCGCCGGGAACGGGAACGATTGACTCGTCAATCGGCCATGCTGAGCGCGGCGACAGAACTCTTTGCCGAAAAGGGATACGCCGGCGCAACTCTCGATGAAATTGCGCTTCGAGCGGAATTTGGGAAAGGAACCCTCTACAACTACTTCCCGGGTGGAAAGAAACAGATCCTTCTTGCAATATTCGACCAGCTTTACGACGGCCTGTGTGCCCTGATCGAAGATTCATTCGGAACTGAAGAAAACGAGCCTTTTCGCGACACCATGGAAGCCTTCGTTTCGAATTGCTTTCAGTTTTTTTACGAGCAATTCAATCTGTTCATGATTCTCGTCAAAGAAGCAGAGCAGCTGATTTTCAGTGACGACCAGGAGCGGGTGGCTTACTTCGTTCAACAGCAGAATCGTGTCCTACAGACGCTTGCTGGTCCACTTCGCGAGGCCATGAATCGCGGCGACATTCGAGAAATGCCCCCCGAGCTGTTGGCAAATATGCTATTCGTCAATATCAAAGGTTATCAGATGCGCCGCTGCCCAAGAAATCTAACTCAGTCGAAAAAGCCCCTCGAAAATCCATCCAAAGAGCAAGCGGGGTTTCTTACTGATTTCATTCTCTATGGTGTGTCCTCTGACAATGCCGTGGAGGTAACCTGACAATGAACTCCTTCCGGACCAGACCGCATTTCTTCGACAGAAAATTCAAATTCCGTGTACTTACAGGATTCGCGTTCATTCTGGGATTGTTGTGGACCGCACTCGGAATGACCCCGGCCGTTTCGGCGCAAGCTACGATTTCGACCGATGAACTCGTCCTGACGCTTGACGAAGCGATTCAGATCGCATTGGTAAAAAACCTGAATATTCAGAATCAGCGACTGGATCTCGAAAACGCTTCGGCTTTGATCAAGGAGGGATGGGCTGAATTATTCCCCCAGATAGATGTTTCGTCCAGTTATACCCGTAACGTGCGCAGTCCCGATCCTTTCGCTGGTAGCCAGTCTAGTGGATTCTTTGAGACGCTTGGATTCATTGACTGGCTGGCCTTCAACGAGCGGACAAGAACGGATTCCGACCCGGCATCTATACCGATCTCATTTCCGGATTTTTTCCAGAGACAACAGGCTGGTTTGAAAGAAGCAGGAATCGTTGTCGATTTCGGCGATAATCCGTTTACAGTGCCCAACGTTTATCGTTCAGGACTCAGCGTTACCCAAAAACTGTTTGACGGTCGGGTTATCTACGGCGCCGCGGGTGCTCAGAAGTGGCTCGAGCCGTTTTTCAAGAACGGAATTGATCGGCAGGAGCAGTTGCTGATTGCGTCCGTGAAAAGTGCCTTTTTCCTTTCACTGTTGTCTCAGGAGCAGGTACACGTCCTGGAACAGAGTGTTGATCGGGCGGATCGTACGCGCAAAGAGATGGCCCGCCAGGTGGCCGCGGGTACCGTCCCAAAATTCCAGCGACTCTCGGCCGAAGTGGAACTCGCAAACCTGGAGACAGAATTTGTGCAGGCCGTGAATGCATCGGCAACGTCTCTCGACGACCTAAAGCTTCTGATCGGTATCCCGGTAGAGCAATCGCTCAAGTTAAGAGGGAGTTTGGAGGCCGCCCTGCGCACTGAACCAGTATTCGGCTCAATCGATGACGCAGCCGCAAGTGCGCTCAAGGACCGCCCAGACCTGAAGCAGGCTCAGATCAATATCGAACTCGAGCGGATTCAACTCAAAGTCTCTCGGAGTGAATTTCTACCCGATCTGAGTGCTTTCCTGAACCTGAACTATGTGGGAACTATCCCGGATAACAGGACGATCGTCGGAACAGATCGAGACGATCCATTCAAGTTTTCATCAACGGAGAATGGGTATTTCAGTTCAGATTATTGGAACTGGGACATGAACGTAGGATTCCGTCTGCAGTGGAATCTGTTCAATGGGTTTGCTTCCAAACAACGCCTCCAACAGAGGAAAATTGCGGTTCAAAAAGCTGCTCTTGATCACGAATATCTTTCGCGCTCCGTCAGAGTGGAAGTCGATAGGACGATGCGAGATGTCAGTGACGCGAGAGTCCGCCTACGAACGCAAGAAAAAAACGTCGACCGAGCTTCGCTGAATTACTTTTTCATTGAGACTCGACTAAAGGAAGGCGTGGCGAGTCCTATTGAGCTCAGGGAAGCTTCGGATCAGCTGGACCAGTCCCGATTAAATTTCCTTCAAGCCGTTCATGACGTTCTTGTAGCCCGCGCTATGTTCGAAACTGCCATCGGTGTGTCATCTTCCTAATGCCTACAACTTCTAATTGATATGTCGTCGAACTCTTTGCGACACCATGCCTCCTCAGATTATGAACAAATTTGCCCCAGTTACTCTGCCCATCTTGACAGTTGCAACCGGCCTACTGCTGTCATCATGTGGCTCTGATGGATCAGCCCAGGCACCAACGGCCCAGTCAACTCCCAAGTCCGTTAGGGCCGTGGAAGTTGAAACGATCGTGGTGGAGCCAACTCCATTCGAAGACATGGTTGCGCTTATAGGAGTTGTCGAATCACCGAGAGATGCCGTACTGTCTGCACAGTCGGCCGGAACCCTCGTTTTTCAGAGTGACCTCGGAGCTGATGTCCGAAAAGGCGGAGTTGTGGCGCGGATTGATGCCGTGCTAATCCAAGCGGCTCTCGATCAGTCGAAGGCAAATCTCGCATCGGTAGCCGCTCGAGCGGCTCTTGCGGAGGACACGTTTCGCCGACAAGAACCGTTATTTCAGGACTCCATCATTTCTGCACTGGAGTTCGAAAAGATTCGTTCAGACCTGAACGCGGCGCGTGCACAAAAAGACCAGGCTCTAGCCCTGGTCGCCCAGGCCGAAAAGCAACTCGAAAACACGTTTGTACGCGCTCCATTCAGTGGACGCGTCGAGATTCAATTTACTGAAGAGGGTGAGCTGGTGATGCCGGGCACTCAGGTGGCTCGAATCGTAGACACCAGAAATTTGACTCTTCGTGCAGGTGTGCCCGAACGATATGCCATCGATATTCAGAAAGGAACGAGTGTTTCAATCCACTTCAAAGCATACGGAGTTGGAAAACGAGAAGGAGTTATCAGTTTTGTAGGAAGTGTTATTGACCCATTGAGTCGGAGCTTCGCCATTGAAATTGAACTCGATAATGAAGACGGCGCGTTTAAACCGGAAATGGTGGCGGACGTCTTTGTTACCCGATCGCGTCTTGAAAATCAGCTTGTCCTACCGCTGTCGTCCATACTTAGAGACGAGTTTGGATCTAGTGTCTATGTAGTGGATAGATCGTCCGGAAGTGCTGTTGTCGTCCGGAAACCGGTAGGTCTCGGAGCCTCGTTTGGAGGTAGTACGGTGGTGACAACAGGACTCAATGCGGGTGATGAGGTGATCGTTGTCGGCCAAACAAACGTGACGGAGGGGGACACGGTGTATTCGGTTACGTCCGACGCCTGACACTCGTAATCTTGACCCCTTAGGACCAGCATTCACCAGCAATTCATATGAAAATTACCAACACGGCAATCAAGTACCACACGACTGTCGTGGTCGCAACGATCATTCTGACGCTGGCGGGAATCTATAGCTATACAACCATTCCCAAGGAGGCCTCCCCGTCAATTGAGGTTCCCAATATCGGTGTGTCCACCATTTATCCCGGAGCAAGCCCCGCCGATATCGAATCGCTTATTACCCAACATATTGAGCGAGAAGTTCAGGTTATCTCGGGAATCAAGGAGATTCGCTCCACGTCCACGGAAGGCATCTCGTCTATCCAGATTGAATTTGAACCGGACATTTCGGTTGACGACGCCTTCTCAAAAGTCCGCGACAAAGTAGATCTCGCTCGTCCAGATCTCCCATCGGACGTCGAGGAACCGGTGGTTTATGAGTTTGACTTCTCTGAATTTCCGATCCTCACCGTTAATCTCTCGGCGCCGTATCCGCTCACCCGCCTGAAAGAAGTTGCCGAAGATCTCCAGGATGAGCTCGAAGCCATCCAGAGTGTCTTGGAAGTAGATCTGATCGGCGGATTGGATCGGGAGGTTCAGATCAATGCAGACTTGAGTCGACTGCAGAGCTATAACCTGACCTTCTCAGATCTAGTCGACATGATCAGGGATGAGAATACGAATCTCCCTGGAGGATCTGTCGACGTTGACCAACTGAATTACCTGGTTCGTGTTGATGGAGAATTTGATGATCCATTTGAGATCGAGAATCTTATCATTCGCACCGAAAACGGAGTTCCGATCTACGTACGCGACGTTGCTGATGTTGATTTTGGTTTTAAGGATCGGGAGTCGTTCGCACGGCTCGCGGTCTATAAGGACGAGGCCGATGATGGAACGCTCATTGATTTCCCGGTTGAAGACGAAATTATGTTGCCGGTTATTAGTCTCAATGTCAAAAAACGATCCGGTGACAACATTTTGGAGACCGTAGCTGAGGTCGATGAGGTCCTCAAGACATTTCCTTTCCCAAATGGGACCAAGGTGATAATTACCGGTGATCGCAGCGTCTGGGTAACCAACCTGATAACGGATCTCGAAAACAACATAATCAGTGGTCTCATTTTCGTAATCGCTGTTCTCTTCTTTTTCCTCGGTATTCGCAACGCGATTCTTGTCGGAATCGCGATTCCTCTCTCCATGTTCCTTTCGTTTACCGTATTTCAGGCGCTCGGGTATACCTTGAATTTCATCATCCTGTTCAGTTTGATCATTGCGCTCGGGATGTTGGTGGATAACGCGGTCGTGATCGTAGAGAACATCTATCGATATAGATCCAACGGGTACTCGAGATTCGAGGCAGCAAAACGAGGCACGGCCGAGGTTGCAGGGCCGGTCGTGGCATCCACTGCAACCACGGTGGCCGTTTTTGTCCCTATGATGTTTTGGCCAGGAATGATCGGCGAGTTCATGAGCTACATGCCGCTGACGCTGATCATCACGCTATTATGTTCACTCTTTGTTGCCATCATTATCAATCCGGTACTGACGGGGACCTTTGTTCGACTCGAAAGCGATAGTAAAGTCGATCGACCTGCCCTGTTTAAATATATCGTGACTGGCGTGATCCTCGTACTGGGTCTCGTTCTCGGAATCGCTAATTGGAGAACGCTTGTTGTCATTGTTGCTGCAGTACCCCTTGTGTACTACTTGCACATGCTGGTTTTGAAGCGGATGGCTGCCTGGTTCATGACCGTCGGACTTCCGTCTTTCATCGAATGGTATAGAGAGACCCTGAACTGGATGCTTGACCGAGACTACTCAGTCAAGCATGCCTTACTCCGGAATGCGTTTGCATTGGGGTCACTAACGTTTGGGGTCGTGTTCCTGCTCGTCGGTGCCGTGGTTAGTTCGACAGCCGGGTCAACTGCAGGGTTAATCCTTTTCGTACCCGGTGGACTATTGACTATCGTTGGTGTCCTGGCCACCCTGTTTCACACGATGGAAACTATTTACCTCGGTGGAAAGGGTAGCGTGCGTGTCGGCCTCATTTTTGGTCTGTTGTCATTAGCCATTCTCAGCCTAATGTCTCTCGGTCCGAAAGATGTTGCCTTGAGCACCATTATGACTCTTATGGCGTTCCCGATTGTAATTGCCGTCATTGGGCTGGCAGGAGCGACCCTGAACAAGCGCAGGCACCTGGTCCTTACGGACAATCGGGCGAGCTTGATGAATACTTCTCTGGGTGCACTCTTCGGAATCATATTCATGTTTGCTGTGGCACCCACCGGTGTTGAATTCTTTCCCGATACGGATCCCCAGCAGGTCAGAGTTACCGTTACGGGTCAAATTGGCATGAACATAGAAGCCAGCAATAACCTGGTTTCTGTCGCTCAGAAAAGGGTCGCCGCGTTGCTCGAATCGAATACTAATTCGAAAGAAAACGTAAAAAACCTGCTTATCAACGTGGGTGTCTCGCAGGATGCTGATTACGGAAGTGGTACCGCGAGTCCAGAGCGATCTCGTATCACGATGAATATGGTTGATTACGAAGATCGGTTCGAATCGAGCACGACAACCCTCACAAAACTTCGAGAGGGTCTACGGGGCATTCCTGGTGCTGAACTCAACATTTCCAAGGATTCTCAAGGTCCACCAACCGGAGCACCAGTCAATATCGAAGTTTCAGGCCGGGAGTTTTTAGAAATCGTTAGGATCGCGCGAGAGATCAAACAAATACTCAGGCAAGCATCAGAAACGGGTGCTATTCCCGGACTGGTTGATGTCGCGGACAACCTGGACACTGGACGCCCCGAATTGATGGTCCGCATCGACCGTCTTCGGGCAGCTCAGTTTGGTCTCAGTACTAGAGAAATTGCATCCACGGTCCGCGCAGCAGTGAATGGAGTCGAAGCCGGGAAGTATCGAGATGGGGACGATGAATACGATATTGTCGTTCGACTGAGAGAGTCGGATCGATCCAGCCTGGAGAGCCTGAACAACCTGACTATTCTGGATGAAGGAAATCAAATACCTCTGGTGGCCGTTGCCGGACTGCAGGTCTCGGGTGGATTCGGTTCCATCACCCGACTCGACATGGATCGTGTTGTCACGGTTTCCGGCAATGCGGCTCCCGGATTTAATGGTCAAGCAATTCTCGCAAAGGTGCGAGGAAGACTTGCAGAGTATGAGAACACCCTTCCCGCTGGTTATAACCTGGCCTATACCGGTGAGAACGAAGAGCAGGCCGAGAGTTTTTCGTTCCTTACAGTTGTTCTATTGGTTGGTGTTTCGCTCATCTTCATGATCATGGTTGCTCAATTCAACCGAGTGAGTTCGCCATTTATCATCATGGTCGCCGTCGGATTTAGTCTGGTCGGCGTAATTCTTGGACTGATCTTGACGCGAACACCTTTCGGCCTGATGACTTTTATCGGAGTTATCAGTCTTGCCGGAATCGTCGTCAACAATAACATTGTCCTGATTGACTACACAATGCAGCTTCAAGCCGGCGGGATGACCCGGCACGACGCCATCATCGAGGCCGGAGCAACCCGGCTCAGGCCTGTGCTCCTAACGGCATTAACGACTATTCTTGGCCTGATCCCACTCACGTTCGGAATCAATATCGATTTTGTAGGCCTCCTTCGTGATCTGGATCCAAATTTTCAGTTCGGATCTGAAAACACACAGTTCTGGGGTCCGATGGGGACCGCTATCATTAGCGGACTCGGATTCGCGACGTTTCTGACACTCGTCATTGTCCCGGTCATGTACTCTATATTTGACTCAGCCGCAAATCAAATGCGTCATGTTTTTGGCGAAGCGTCCGATGACAGCTTCGTCGCCGAAGCCACGGCTGATCAGAACAGTGAAATGACAAAAAAACTGTCAATCCCAAGTGGCGTCGGAACTCCAGTATCCGATTCTGAAAGCAATCCAACCGAGTCAGTTTAAATGAGTGCGGATATTCGAAAATGAGGCAGCTTTCGGACTATCCGGACGCGGATCTTCGCGTCTTTGAGCGCCCATTACTTCCTGATCCGAAATCGATCGATTCAGTTCACCTGATTGGGATTTGCGGAACGGGAATGGGGTCGCTTGCCGGTTTGTTCAAGGAAGCCGGCTTCTCTGTCAGGGGATCAGATGCGGCCGCCTATCCGCCGATGAACGAGCGTCTGGCTGCGTTCGGTATCCCGATCGTTGAAGGCTACAAAGAGGAAAATCTGTCTCCACCTCCCGACCTGGTGATCGTAGGCAATGCCTGTACGCCGACTCATATCGAGGCGGCCTTCGCTCGCGAACATAATCTCGTACAAGCCTCCTTTCCAGAAGCGCTGGCCAGATACTTCATCGAGGGTCGACACTCGATCGTCGTTGCCGGGACCCATGGAAAGACTACGACGACCAGCATGTTGACCCACGTTTTTCATGCGGCGTCGCTGGACCCTGGATTCCTGATTGGGGGAATCATGAATGACGGTGGAAAAAGTTTTTCTACAGGCTCGGATGATTATTTTCTGGTAGAGGGTGATGAGTACGACTCTTCCTATTTCGACAAACGTCCAAAATTCCTCCACTATCAACCACGGGGAGCGATCGTTACGTCTGTCGAATTTGACCACGCTGATATTTATCGAAATCAGGAAGAGTACCAAGACGCATTTCGAGAGTTCGTCAGACTGGTTCCGACAGACGGGGTATTAGCGCTGAATGCCGACGACCTGTCCACGCTTGAGTTGGCCAATATCGCGACAAGCCCAATCGTGTACTACGGGCTGAACAATGCCTCGCTAACGGCCAAAAATGTAACCACGTCGAGAAGGGGACAGACATTCGATCTTGTAAACAACGGCAAAAACCTGGGCCCGATTGAGCTCTCCATGTCCGGACGCCACAATCTTCAAAATGCTCTTGCTGTTGCCGCCATCGCGCTGGATTCGGAAATTCCGTTACGCGCAATACAACTCGGTCTCAAATCTTTCTCTGGAGTCCAGCGCCGGCAACAGATTTTAGGCGAAGAGGGAGGCGTGATCGTTATAGATGACTTTGCACATCATCCGACGGCGGTAGGCGCAACCATTCAGTCCGTGCATGAAAGATTCCCTGATCATCGAATTGTTGCCATATTTGAGCCGCGGTCCAATTCGAGTCGAAGAAAGGTGTTTGAGAATGGATATGCTGAGGCACTGAGTCAGGCTGACGCTGCTTTCTTGTGCAGCCCACCCTTCCGTCATAATGACGACGTCTCCAACTTCATGAGTATTGAGACGGTTCTTGAGAGTCTCAATCGTTCCGGTGTGCATGGGCAATCGGCTGAAAGTGCCGACGCGCTATTTGATCCGCTGCTTGAATTCTTGAGCCCCGGCGACGTTGCCCTGGTCATGAGTAACGGCGGATTTGGAAATATCCACCGACGACTTCTCCAATCGTTGCAAGAGAACGAGTAGAAGACTCTGTTCTTTTCTTCTGCCCGACCGTACGATCTGAGGTGGTGTTGATTCAGGGAAATCCATATGTTCCGAGTCCGGGACGCTGCGTCTAACTTTGTCGACACCATGGATCGCAAAACCATAGAGCGCCTTGTTGATGGTATTGACTCTGCCTTGGGTCCAGAAACGGGCCCCACGCAGATCGAAGAGATCGCTGTCGATATACTCTCAAACCTGTCGTTCGGGTCTGCAGCAACTTCAGAATCGTCCGGAATTCGTGGCCACATTTCACCGGAGGAAGTGGTCGTCCATGTACGCCTGTCAGACTGTAGCAGTCGTTTAGCGGCTACCGTGGTGGCTCGTGGATATGACAAACTTAGACGGCTCACTTCTCAGCTACCGGAAAGCTTCAGGGATTTTTTCCGTAAGGCCGACCTGAAAGTTCCGAATATTTCGCTTATCGTTGATGGAGTGGCGGCACTGTTGAAAGGTTTCTCGGCCTCGGATATCATCGATATCGTGACTACTCTCGAGCGGGCGGCCATCGACTCCACCTTTGACCGCGTTCAGCTTCTCAAGCTCCAGGCAGGGAAAAATGATTCGGCTTCATTTCTTCTGCCGCATCTCTCGGATCTCCTCTCCGCCTGCTCCCTGGCCGAAATCGACATCGAAATCGGCTCCAGAGAAGTGGGGCTTAGATCTCAAGATCTACTCGATGTTGCAAGGGCGTTGATGCATGCTGATCATCATGAGGATGACCGGTCACTCCTCACGGTGTCCTGCAACACGTCCACCGAATCCAATCCTTTTGCGCTACTGAGAGGTGATCTTCGATTCGATCTCTCCGTATCGCTGTGGCCCCAGCTTGAGGAGGCCCGAAACGACCTTCCGATTGGCGCCTGTTATTCGGATCGATATGAAATTCTGGGTCACGTTGGACTTGACCTGGCGAAAAAGGGCAGGGCGATTCTGGAGAAACTAGTCGCATCCAGTTTAGAAATTGAGAAGGAGGACAGCCTTGGATCCGTTTACCTGTCACTGAATACCCCTGGGGAGGGGCCTTCTCCCGCCGGGATATGGGCGGGACTTCCCGTAGGTGTGAATTCGACAAGCGGAGCCAGTCGAGCTTCAGCAATATTACTTCGTAACGGGCTGCTTTCGAAAATGAGTGCTACGAACCGGGTGAAAGTAGTTTCGGATGGGCTACCCATTTCGAATACACTCAGAAACGTAGTCGGCGTTTCTAGCGACCTTCCGCCAGCGGAACTTGCTGGATTCCTCGTAGAGGTGTTCGCCGACGCCGTCGAGTCTGGGATGTCGAAACGTCTCAGAATCGTGCGTCTAGGTAATTCTGAGGATGACGAACAATCGCTTCTTCATACAACAGGAACAATCGATCGGATCGACAGAACGAGTGGCTGGTCCGATGAACACTTTACTCGAGGAGGAGCGCTGATTCCACCGCTCGAGTAAAGCTCGAGAACAAGTGACAAACGTTCATGACGGTTACTGTCGAACCTCTGATATTGGAACTGGCCCATCCATTTCGGATCGCCCATGGAACGAGTACTTCGAGAGAGAATGCCCTCGTCCGTATCCAGGACTGTGTCGGCGAGGCCGCCCTCCCACCCTATTACGAACATCGGATTGATGATGTACGGGCGTACATCGATTCTCTCGACCTGTCTTCCATTGAATTTGCTGGCGGATTTGCTATAGACAGCGTCCTACAGACCCTCCCAGAAGGTCCTCCACCTGCCATGGCTGCATTGGACATGGCTCTTTATGATATGTGGGCGAAGACCATTGGATTACCACTGCACCGACTATTCGGCCTTGACGGCTCGAAATCAGTGGTTAGCTCGTATACCCTTTCGATCCCTACTGATGAAGAGGAATGGAAAGAAACCTTGGATTCAGTTGGTGAATATCCGTCCATCAAGCTCAAGCTGGGGTCAGGAGACCTTGCATTCGACGAGGCTATTGTTCGGATTGCTCGAGAAGAATACGCGGGAATTCTCTCGGTTGATGCAAACTCAGCATGGTCTATCCCGGATGCCGTTAAAATCATTCCGAAACTTCGAGCATTCGACCTGGCCTTCATTGAGCAGCCCATTGACTTTGGAGACACCGATGACTGGCATCTGTTTCGAAGATTGCTCAGACATCCGGGAGTGCCACTTATCGCTGATGAAAGCGTGCGCACGGCGGACGACGTAATCGCGTTGGCCGGAGCTGCTGATGGCGTAAACCTCAAGCTTGCAAAGTGTGGAGGGATTAGAAACGTCCGCCGCTTGATCGCCATTGCCCGGGCCCTGGACATGACAGTGATGATCGGCTGCATGATTGAAAGCAGTTTGGCCTTGACGGCAGCGGCTCATCTATCCACGCTCGCTGATTTCGTAGATATCGACGGTACGCTTCATTTGGCCAACGACCCATTCGCCGGTCTGGAGTTTTCACACGGGCGCATTCAGTTGCCCGATCGACCGGGCCTTGGAGTGATCGAAAGGTAGGGCAGCGTATTTCAGATGGAAATGACGGTTCTGAATGTCGACGTATTGGTCGCCTTTCCGCTACCGTCGAAGTTTCTTTCCACAAATATCAGTTCGCCATCATGCCGGACCAAAACAACGGTAGACGAGCGAGTACCGTATCCTTCTGTTCGGATGAACATGGAAGAAAGAACCCGTTCACGTTCAAGACCGACACCGGTATCGGGAAGATGGTCGTCGCTGGCCTGGTTCGAATCGTAAATCATCTTCAGGAAGGATGCTGGATCGCTCTCACCGTTCGAGAGCAGCCTCTCAAGTAACGCTTTACCTCTGGAAACTTTCGGCCACGGTGAATTGATATGGCTATTACTCAGGCCATGAATTCCGGGGTCAATCAACATTGGCCCTTGATCATTTCGGTTAGAGAAGTACCCGAGTCTCCCCTTCTCCCAGACGATCAGGTTAAATCCGTTGTACGAGTCCGCCGTTTGCCTGACGGTGTGCAAATACTCGGAGGGGGTGACTGCGGATTCCAGAAAGTTGGTTACAAGTGCCCCGCGAGAGGGCGCGTCCTCCTTGAGACTTGCCGAATCCCTGTAGTTCGTTACCGCCGCAAGTCGACCGTCATTCGAAAGGGCCAGCCACGTTCCGCCACTTTTCAGGTCTCGTCCTCCGTAGATACCCGGCTTATCCTTCCAACGATACGCGTAGCGCGTAGGTCGATTCATAAATTCGTCTCTGTTCGCCACGAGCACAAACGGATACGCGTCGGAAGTCTGATGTCCAAGTAAGATGAGACACATGTTCGTAGTCAACGACTGACAGGAAGAGCCAAGAACGGACGCGTACGAATATCGATCCCCTGCGATCTGCTCTTTTCTCCAGATTTTGATACCGGATGCAGATTGGAGCGTGTCTCGAAACGAGGAGGCCGGTCGAAGCGTGTGCCCTTCTCGTGAGAGAACTATCTTCAACCACGCGAAATCATCGTCAGGCTTCGAAAGAATATCCAATCCGGTGCCAAAACAAACCCCAGATCATCCTCTTGTCGTAAACCTTGCTGATAACCGCAGTTATCCTATTCTCTTCGCACCCCTTTGCAGTGTCCCGGAACTCTTGAGACGCTACAAATTTCAGCCCGGCCGCGTTCTACTGGTCACGGATGAAAATGTGGGACCTCTCTACGCAGAGGAGTTACTCGGGCGGCTCTCAGAATCGAATTGGCAGCCCCGATTATTGACACTTACTTCCGGTGAGTCTTCAAAATCAATTGCCCGACTGAGTGAGCTATACGACTCGGCGCTCACCTGGAATATTGACAGAACTACGCCCATGTTGGCCCTCGGTGGAGGCGTTATCGGAGATATTGCCGGGTTTGCTGCGTCGACCCTTTTACGGGGCCTTCCTCTCGTTCAGTTACCGACTACTCTACTCGCTCAAGTGGACAGTTCAATAGGCGGCAAGACCGGGATTAATCACGAATCTGGAAAAAACCTGATTGGAACGTTTTATCAGCCGGCCTTTGTGTGCTCGGATCCAAATACGTTAAAAACGCTTCCGGAACGAGAATGGACTAGCGGATTATCCGAGGTAATAAAGCATGCCCTGATTGCTGATTCGGATTTTTTCGATTGGCTGGATGAACGACTCGATCTCGTGCTTGATAGGGACGAATCGACGGTGGATGAGATGATCGCGCGTGCAGCCCGTATCAAAGCCAATATCGTATCTCTGGATGAACGAGAAATGGGGGTGCGGGCCACGCTAAACTTTGGGCATACGTTCGCTCACGCGCTTGAAAAAGTCTCAGGGTATGGACACTTGACGCACGGTGAAGCCGTCTTGGTAGGTATGAAGGCAGCCGTTGCTCTTTCTGCACAAAACAGTTCAGATTTAGACGTCGAGCATTCAATGAGCGTCCTCTCCAGGCTTCCGATGCCGACAATCCCGTCGTCGCTTGCGTTCGGCCGGCTGATCGACGCCATGCGATCTGACAAAAAGAGAGCGTCCGGTAGAATTCGTTTTGTGCTTCTCCAAACGATTGGAGAGGCCTATGTCACCTCGAAAATCGAAGAAAAAGATGCCGAGGCAGCATGGGAGACTGCGTTGACAGTCGATTGACTTGAAAAATTATTTAGACTCTGATCGGTAAGGAACATCCCAACGCAAGTCGGTATGAATCGGGCACTTCCCCTCTCGGGAGTCGTTTAGGCAGCGACAAAGTATCGACACGACCATTCCAGGCTTGATTCGACTTGTTCGCACGAATCCTCGGACATATCTCAAAGCGGACTGTACACATCAGCGGAATCGTCATCATGACGATTTTCATTGCTTTTTTTGCCGCTACGAGAACACAGATTGGACGAGATGAGCTCAAGCGACAAATTGTTAAATCATTCAACACCACCTATCAGGGAGAGTTGTCCATCGGCAGGTTGACCGGTAATCTTCTGTATACGTTATATGCCGAGGATGTCAAACTCAAGGCTCCAAGTGGGGATCTGATCGCCACCATTGATTCTGTTGTCATCGAACCAAGATGGCAAGATCTATTGCAACGTACGTTTTCTGTCAAGTCTATCTCTCTCCATCACCCTGTTCTTGAAATCAGTGACGACGACGATGGAGAACTGAATCTGAACAGAGCACTAAAGCCACGGAAAAGCGACTCATCATCCACCAGCTCGGCCTGGACGTTTAAGTCCGCCACACTTCGTATTGAAGATGGACGGTTGGTGACCCGTAGTCTCGGCGCTCCCGGGATGGCCATCAACCCGAGTCGCGGATTCGATTTCACCAACGCATCGTTTGACGATTTGTATTTGGATGTCCGCATAGACTGGGACGCGTCCAATGGACAAATAGATCTTCTGGACTTTTCGGGCAGCCTTGACAATGGTCGGCTGATCGTGAAGGGTGAACCGACCCAGCTGCTTATTCAAGGACCCCGGCTGTCTGTCAATGAATTCATTTTCTCGATCGGCTCCTCCTCGTTTCATCTGAATGGTTTCGCCAATGTCCTGGAGTCAGTGGAAGGACAAAACTGGTGGGAAATTCCTTTTCTCGCGGAATTTGACCGCAGTCATATCTCCTTCGACGAACTAAAAACGCTTGTCCCGTCTCTACCCTTGTCGGGTGAAGCTTTCGTTTCCGCTCTCGTGCAAGGCCCTTGGACCGATGCGACCATCTCCTGGATTCGACTAGAAACTGACGCGTCCGATCTTGAGTTTTCAGGTACGATTCGTGGACTCCCTGATTCGGCCTCCTTCGATCTCGCCTTCAAATCGATCAATTTGGATCCTGATGATTTGAATTCCTGGTTACCCGGCTCCCCGCTGAAATCGTTGAGGATGAACGGTCTCGCAGTGAGCGGCGCTTCAACGGGCTCGTACATCTTCAAGGCCAAATTGCCATTCCTGGCGGCGTCCGGTCAGTTGGATATTTCATCAGATAGAGGATCCATCTCTACCACGTTTGAATTTGACGGTCCGTTCGATGAAGAAATGGCCTTTGATTTCGCATTCACATCCAACAATATGGATCTCTCGTTCTGGGCACCGAACGGGGACCTTCAGACCGATTTCAACGGAGCCATCCGTCTGATTGGATCAGGAATTGACCCAGAGAAGATATACGCTGAGTTCCGGTTGGACCTGACTGACTTGTCGATTGGGTCAGCATTTGTCCCGGCGATCCTGATTACCGGCGAAACAAAGGCCGGTCGATACCGGGCAAATCTCGTCGCTTCACAGGCCGCTGGTAGCGTGGAAATCGACGCCACCGGCCGGTTCGACGGCGGTCTATTTGATTATGCTCTGTCACTTACCGCCCAGTCCTTTGACGCAGGCCCACTAGTAGGAGCCGATTCACTCGTCACTCGATTGAATTTGAAGGCAAGCCTCGACGGGAGCGGAATCTCTGAAAATGATCTTACTGCAGAGCTTCAAATTGTGTTTGACTCATCGAACGTTAGAATGGCTTCCCGAACAAGCACTATCGAGCCTCATTCGCATCGGCTGACGGTTCGCAAGCCAGGCTCGGTCGGTCCGAGAATATCGCTTCGCGGTGATTTAGCTGACATTGACATCACCGGAGCGACAAACTTTTCCGCACTGTCAGCTTTGGGCTCTGCGTGGCTGCTTACATTTCGATTAGCTATGGAGAGACAAAGCGACAAACAACTCTATCGTCTAAACGAAACTGAAACGGTCACCGACGATCTTTTGGAATCGCTGTTATGGGCTGACGCCCTAATTGCAGTCGAAGGCCCTCTTGAAGGTAATACGACTACGGTACGTTCGGAAATCATTGTACATGACCTCAGCATCATCTCTTCCTATCTGCCGTCAATACCCAGACTGGAATCTTCTGGTACGGCGAGAATGACCGTTTCGATTGACAACAGGGACATTTCGATTGCAGCCTCCTACGAGGCCGATTCACTTAAAATTGGGCGTATTTTTCTCGGAGAAACACTGATCAAGAGCCAGATCGCTGCATCTAGAAGACCCTCCATAGAAGAGTCGGTCGAGGTTTCACTTTCGCTCAAGTCAGATACACTCCTGGCATTCGGTCAGCCGTTTCAAGCGCCCGAGCTGGATTTTTCATTGCAAGACAGAGAGGGGTTACTAACATTTTCGACCCCTGGTTCGCGAAGAATTGATTCAATACGTGTGGCTTCACGAATCTTCTTACTGGAAGACCGAAACGAAATCATATTCGACGAGATCAATGTCGTCGGGAGCACGACGACCTGGCGGGGTGTAGGTACTCCTACGGTCCGGCTTTACAGCGACGCTATAATTATTCAAGACGCCGAAATCCTTCAATTCGGCGAGGGCGGAACGACTGGTCAGCGTATTATGGCGTCCGGTACGTTTTCGAGCCAGGCTCAGGATACTCTTCGCGTACAGGCCGACAATGTAATCCTGCACGACGTCTCTGAAATTCTTTTTACGGCTCCGCATCTGGACGGTCGTCTTAATGGAGTTCTTGAAATTACCGTTGGCGAGAACCAACCTGTTATTGCCGGTGAGATTGATATCTCCCAGTTCTCCTTGGATAATCGAATTTTGGGAGACATCGCCATTGAAAGCAGTTTTCTCACCGGATCGCCAGACCTCGGCGTCCGTCTCTCAATCTCTCCGATAAATCCGGTCACAGAAATCGAGCGCTACGAAGGGGATTCAGTTCCGACTCAGGTAGCCAATCAGCTTGAAATCGACGGTACGATTCGCCTACCCAGTACGCCCAGGAGCGGGATCCCAGATCCGGGTTCTCTTTCCCTCGACGTTCAGATCGACCGTACGGACATTTTCTTCCTCGAGTACGTGCTCAATGAGTTGGAAAGCGTGGCGGGGTATTTGAAAGGTGGAGGACACATTGGCGGTACCCTTGCGAACCCTCGTATTGAGCTTGACATGGAGCTTTACGACGGACATTTTGAGATTCCCCGATTCGAGCTTGCTTATGATTTTTCAGGCGATCTGCGGATAGACGCAGACGGTATCCGTATCGATGCGGTACGATTTGTTGATCAGACTGGAGGTACAGCACTGGCTCGCGGCGCCTTTTTCTTCAATGACTATCGCTTCTTCTCTCTCGGGCTCAATTTTGATTTGAACAATTTTCAGATCATGGATGTCAGTTTTTCGGACGAGCTACCCTTCTACGGACAACTTTGGGCCACGGGCACATTGACGCTGGACGGACCACTTGATAATGCGACGCTTCGATCCTCCGACGCCGTAGTCTCCCCAAATTCCGAACTGTTCATACCGGTTGTTGAAACAGCGTCTGAAGCAGACGAGGCTTATATCGTTTTCGCTGATTCTGCAGGCCATATTCCAGATTTCAAAAAGCTGGCTACTCGATCGTTTTTACTTTCTCCCCGACCGGACGCTGAGCGAAAATTCATTGATGCACTCGATATGGACCTGAGCATCTTCGCTCCAGAAGGATCGACTGTCCACCTGGTCATTGATCCACTTCTGGGTGACGTTATTAATGCATCCAGTACGGGGCGGGTACAAATCCAGAGAAACGAGGGCGATTTTCTGGTATTTGGTGAACTAAGTGTAAACGGAGGCGATTACCTCTTTACTGCAGGAGAAGTATTCGTCCGGCGATTTATCATCGAGCAAGGTGGTTCGATTTCATGGAACGGCGATCCTGTCAATGCATCGCTCAATATCCCGGCGGTCTATCGGACGCGTGCGTCACTCGCGGGGCTTCCCGGATACGAGGACAACTCTCTCGGGCTCGTTCCGCTCATCGTGTCGCTTCAAATTGGCGGAACGGTAGATTCTCCCACCGTAGCATTAGGACTTGCCATTGACCGCTCCAGACAAAATGTTCTGGGCCAGGCACTCGAAGCCCAGCTTAATTCACCCGAACGGTCTACGGAGTACGCTACTTCCGTTCTTCTTACAAACTCGTTCCGCTTGACCACCGACAGTTTCGGTTCGGAATCTGGAAGCAACCTGGCTTTCAACAGTGTGTCTCAACTGGTATCGAGTCAGGTGAATCGTTTCATTAATCAGGCGCTACCCAACGTCGATTTCAGCTTCGGTCTTCAAGGTGAGAACGCCCAGGATTTGGATGTCACTTATGGTGTTGCGCTCCGCCTACTCGATGAAAGACTTATCATCCGCGGAGAAGGAGTGTATCAGGGATCACGCACGAATGCAGACAACGTGACAACTGCATACAACGGTCTCCAGGGTGAATTCCTGGTCGAAATCCGACTGAGTCCCAGGGTCTCCGTCGAGGTGTTTTTCCGAAGGGAAGGAGATATCCTGGAAAGTGCGAAACTCACAAGTACGACCGGAGCTGGGCTGTCTTACCAGACTGATTTCTCTACGTGGAAAAATTTCTGGAGGACGCTGTTCGGGTGGCTGACTCCAGACGCCAAGGACGTTGAGAATTCTGTGGCGTCCGGCTCAACAGGTGGGGGTTAAGGGAAGTTGATTCTGGGCCCGATTTAATCAATAGGGTTGCCGATCGGGATTATTGGCCCATTCATCAAAAACTTTCCTCGCTTCCTGCCTCAGTACCTGCTGCATTGAAATACTTCTCTCGTCAGCCGGCAGCGATACCTCACGATAAATAAAATCGTCGTCAAAGTCTGCAGCGGAGGCATCTTCTCGGGATGCGCCGTAATATATTCGGTCGGGGCGGGCCCAATAAATGGCACCCAGGCACATCGGACACGGTTCGCACGATGTGTACAGTTCACAACCTATCAGTTGAAAACTATCCAGTTTCGTACATGCGTTACGTATAGCGATAATTTCAGCGTGGGCTGTGGGATCCAAGTCTGAAGTAACCCGATTCGTACCAGTGGCTATAATCTCCCTGTTGCGCACGATTATCGCGGCGAAAGGACCTCCGCTGTTCTGCTCAACATTTTCGATGGCCAAGCGGATGGTCTCGCGCATGAATTCTTGAGGAGACGAGGACATGGATCGGGCGGTCCGACTGATAGTGTTATCGGTAAAAATGTCTGGCGATGCAAAACCAGTATATTGCGAGCCATCAAAATAGGTCGATCTGAATCGTCAATCCATGAAACCACTTGCCCAACGTACCGAAGGCCTGATTCAGAGCAACATCCGAGCGGTCACCCTGATGCTGAAGGAATCCGGAGGGATCAACCTTGGTCAGGGTATCTGTGATATGCCGACCCCCTCACCCATCAAGGAAGCTGCAAAACGGGCAATCGACGACGACGAGTCGATCTATTCGTATTACGGTGGAATTGACTCTCTTCGCGCATCACTGGTCGAGAAAGCGTCCACTTATAACAAGATTCCCGTGTCCACTCCTGAAGAGGTTATGGTGACTGTCGGATCGACTGGCGCCTTCGTCGCGACCATGTTCTGTCTTCTCAATCCCGGCGATGAAGTAATCGTGTTTGAGCCATTCTACGGCTACCATGTCAATCTCCTTCAGGTGATGGGTGCGCAGGTAAGGTACATCCCGACCGCGCCTCCGGACTGGGATATTCCGTTCGATGTGATCGAAGAATCTATCACGAAAAGGTCGAAAGCCATCGTCCTAAACTCTCCTGGTAATCCCCACGGAAAAGTTTGGACTCACGACGAGCTTACCCGACTCAATAAAATCCTAGAACAACACGACCTCTTCGCGATCACCGACGAGATCTATGAGTACATGCTGTATGACGAGCGGGTGCACTGTTCACTTGCTGCTTTACCCGGCGCGTTCGATAGAACCATCACAATCTCGGGCTTTTCGAAGACGTATAACATGACCGGGTGGCGGATCGGATACGCGATTGGACCTGAACCGATCATCTCCAAAATGGGCCTGCTGGCTGATCTTCTTTATATCTGCTCCCCTACACCATTGCAACATGGGGTTGCGGCTGCTTTTGAAATGGACGATCACTACTTCGACGACCTGGCCACTGCATACGATCAGAAGCGTACGCTCATGTGCTCGGCGTTGGAAGAAGTCGGCTTCAATGTCTCCTGGCCCCAGGGTTCCTATTACGTCCTCGCAGATTTTTCACCGCTCCGAGATCGAATTGAGGGATTCGAGGATGATGTCGCAGCGTGCAAGACTTTGATACATAGGGCCAAAGTCGGTACGGTTCCGGGCCACTCATTTTTCAACAACCCTGCAGACGGGCGTATGTATGTTCGATTCTGCTTCGCGAAAGAACTCGATGTTCTTCAGTCTGCATGTGATCAGTTGAGAGAGGCCCTTTCAAATGCATAGCGATTTTCTATTCAATTCCAGCTTCCCGAATCGCGTCGATCAGCCTGTCGTGCAATAGGCCATTGGAGACGATAACACCACGGTTGTCTTTCAGCTGATGGCCTTTGCTGAAGTCCAAGTTCCTTCCATAGATATCTGTGACCATCCCTCCCGCCTCCTCTACGAGTAGCGATCCTCCGGCGTGATCCCAGATATTTTCGACATACCTGCTGTCTGAGGGCAATCTTAAATACATTTCGGCATCTCCACACGCGACGACTGCATACTTTGCCTGGCTATCCAAACGGACCGGGGCCGCCGTTATTCCAAGGATACTTGCAATTTTTCCCGCACCTGAATGCGATGTATGCATGGCTTCTACCGACTCGCAAAGTCTGACGTTCGCAGGATCCGAAAAAGAACTTACAGACGCCTTTCCAACGCCTGACATGTCTGAGAGGCGATGGATCTGAACTCCATTTCCCCTGGTAGCTGAAAGCAGAACCCCTGGTTCAGGTCCTACCTCAGAAAGAATGAGATTCGGACAACCAACAACGGCAAGCACAACCGTTCCATTCTGAATAAGTCCAAGAGCAATCGCGTATTGATCTCCCCGGAGAAATCCTTTGGTGCCGTCGATTGGATCTAGAGTCCAGAATCGATCGGTGTAGTCTTTATCGCCACCATAGTCTATCCACTCGATTACCTCATCCGCCGTCACGTTTGGACGTAGTGCCTGCACTTCAGTCACGACACGATCTGCCAGACTATGATTATCGTCAGTGCGTAATACGTCTGCATTCTCCTCTGCAATAATCGAATCATGAGGAAATGCCTCACGAAGGCTCGAACAGATAATGGACTGACTTCCGAAGTCGGCGACGGTAACCGGACTGCGATCTGCCTTTTTTAAGGTTGCATTCTCCAGCTGTGCCTGAACATGCTGGCAGAGGATAGAAGCCTCGTGGACCGCGGCAATGGAAGTGGTTAATTCTTGTTCAAGATTCATCTGGGTGCCGGTAAGGATTCATGGATTCGGATACGACGGAAACTCGTCCAAATATGCGATTTTCTTTTGCTGGACGTCCCAACTACAGCAATAATGGTCCTCGCCATTGGTGATCAGAAGGTATCTCGCCTGGATTAGGCGATTGTATCGACCAACTTGATCAAAGGCAGCCTGAGTCAGTTTTACGGAAGGCGCCTTGCACTCGATTATCATCCACGGCTTTCCGTCTCGTGTGTGTACGACTAAGTCTGCTCGGTATTCAGTATCAGCTTGCTCAAGCCGTTTTTCTACAGAGATTAGACCCAACGGTACGCCAATTTCGTCGTGCAAGAAGGAAATAGCAGATTGTCGCACGCGCTCTTCCGGGCCAGCCTTCACAGCCTTTCGCCTGGAAGGGTCGATCACGTAATCGTCAACCGTTTTCTTTGATGACATCCCTTCCAAGGCTGTCGAATTCGAGGTGAAGGACGACCTTTACGTACACCGCGACAATAAAAGGGCTGGTGTAAACATCTGCCCATTCCTAAGCATTTCCGTACTACTTACACTACTCCGAACGCCAACATCGCATCGGCTACTTTTACAAAACCTGCCAGGTTGGCACCCTTGACGTAGTCTATGGAATCACCATTTTGTCCATACTCAACACAACTGTTGTGAATGTGCGCCATGATCTCGCGAAGCTTGGCGTCGACTTCTTCCCTGGTCCACTGAAGACGCATCGAGTTTTGAGTCATCTCGATACCCGAAATGGCAACCCCACCGGCGTTCGCAGCCTTCCCCGGGCCAAACAGAATCTTTGCGTCTTCGAATGCCTTGGTCGCTTCAATGGTAGACGGCATATTGGCTCCTTCAGCCACAACGACGCATCCATTTTTCAGCAGTTCTATTGCATCGCTTTCGTCCACCTCATTCTGCGTGGCAGACGGGAACGCTGCATCGCAAGGCACAGCCCACGGCTTACCGCCTTCGATATATTCGAGGCCGTACTCGTCAGCAAACTCTTTGATACGCCCGCGACGTTCGTTCTTGAGATCCATCACAAAAGCCAATTTCTCTACGTCGATTCCGTCCTTGTCGATAACGGTACCGCCAGAGTCGGACAGTGTGAGCACGATCGCACCCAGTTCTATCAGCTTTTCGGCCGTGAACTGGGCGACATTACCAGATCCGGAAATGACACATCGTTTGCCATCCAGGGTATCATTTCGCGTCGCCAACATCTCGGACGCAAAGTAAACCGTTCCATACCCGGTGGCCTCGGGTCGAATCAAGCTCCCGCCAAAAGAGAGTCCTTTACCGGTCATGGTGCCCGTAAATTCGTTCACAAGGCGCCTGTACTGGCCAAACAGATACCCGATTTCACGTGACCCGACACCAATGTCGCCCGCGGGTACATCAACATTCTTACCAATATGGCGTGCAAGTTCTGTCATGAATGACTGACAGAACCGCATCACCTCTGACTCTGATTTTCCCTTGGGATCGAAATCAGATCCTCCTTTTCCTCCACCCAGGGGTAGCGTCGTCAGACTATTCTTCAGAATCTGTTCGAACGCCAGAAATTTGAGAATTCCGAGATTGACACTCGGGTGAAATCGGAGCCCGCCTTTGTACGGCCCGATCGATCCGTTAAACTGGATCCTGTAACCGCGGTTAAACTGAACCTTACTCTGATCGTCCTGCCAACTGACCCTGAACATTACGACCCGATCCGGTTCGGTAAGACGCTCGAAAACCCGCGCTTCACGATATTCAGGGTGCTCGTCAAGAAATGGCCAGATCTTCTCCGCCACTTCCTGAACAGCCTGGTGAAACTCGAGTTCTCCCGGGTTCTTTCGCTTCAGCTCCGCCATAAAAGCGTCTAGAGACTTATGGGATAGTTCCATTGACGGCATAAGGTTTATTGTTGTAGGAATTCAAAACTGAGAAACGCATAAAATCACAGAATTCTGGACACTCCTCCTGGATGAAAAAATGGCAATGCGATCACAGTCGGTGATCTGAAAGATGTGTCCTCGATCGCTCTTTTTGAGCTGATTTTCGCTATACGCGAGGGCCCGATTAGGCGTTGCTTTGGCAGCGTCCGTCTGAAGAGTCCGTGATGGATGCTGAACCACGCGGACGTTACGGGTAAAGACAAGATTTGTCAAGGTTTAAAGGCCATAAGGCCCCCCTTTTTGAAGTTCACCAGAGACGGTTGGTTGGCTTGAACGCCAGTCTAATCCTCCCCTTTTCCAGCTTCTGAAAGCAGGAACAGCACCGCCATTCTAACGGCGACTCCGTTCGTTACCTGATTCAATATGACAGCCCGTTCGTGGTCAACCACTTCACTTGCCAATTCAACCCCTCGATTAACCGGCCCGGGATGCATGATGACCAAATCTTTGTGTTGTTCCAGGTGTTGAAGCTTTATTCCAAACTGCTCATGATATTCACGGAGACTTGGTACCAGGTTTTTTCCTTGCCTTTCCAACTGAATGCGAAGAGCCATAGCCACATCACATTCTTCAAGAGCCTCGTCCAGCCGGGATGTAATCCTGATATTCCCATCGGGTACCAGTTGATCCAGTTCTACGGGAAGTAGTGTCTGTGGTCCGCAAAGGGTTACGTTCGCTCCGAGTTTTGTCAGCCCGTGAATATTGGATCGGGCAACGCGGCTGTATTTGATATCCCCAACGATGGATACATTTAAGCCGTCAACCGTTTCGAATCGATCTGAAATGGTCAGGAGGTCCAGTAAACCCTGAGTCGGATGCTCATGGGCACCGTCTCCTGCGTTAATCACGACCGCATCCACGCACTGCGTGAGGAAATGCGGAGCGCCTGGAGAGCTGTGACGGATGACCGCCATATCGATCTGCATGGCTTCCACGTTCTGAGCTGTATCCTTTAATGTCTCACCCTTGGATACGGACGAGCCGGAGGTTGAGAAATTGATTGGCGATGCAGAAAGCCGCTTCTCTGCGAGCTCGAAAGAAATCCGGGTTCGAGTCGACGGCTCGAAAAAGAGATTGACTATGGTGACACCGCGGAGGGTAGGCACCTGACGAATCGGTCGATACAAAACCTCCCGAAACTTACGGGCCGTCTCAAGAATGAGTTCGATTTCCTCCCCAGAATAGGTTTCAAGACCCAAGAGGTGTCGATGCTCCAGAGTCAGAGCTGCGGTATCAGTCGCTGGCACTACCTTTGTTTCTGTTGTCATTTATGCTCCCTGATCCGTGGAGGTATCGAGAGTTGCATCTTCGGACTGACTTTCTACCAACCAGACTCCCTCTGCGTCATCGATTTCCAACAACCTGACACGTACTTCTTCCCCTGGAAATGTTGGAATGCGTCGACCTACAAAATCTGCGCGAATTGGAAGCTCCCGCAACCCCCGATCAATGATGACGAGAAAATGGACTGACGCGGGTCGGCCCATATCCATCAGCGCATCCAGTGCGGCTCGGACTGTACGACCTGTATACAGGACGTCGTCGACCAAAACCAGGCGTCGTCCAGAAATGTCAAAGTCGACTTTCGTTTCTCGAACTTGCGGTTGTTTCAGACGCAGTCGAAAATCGTCCCGATACATAGTGGCATCCAGTACGCCAACGGGCACTGTCAGGCCTTCGGCTTCTTCTATATAATTCTGAAGCCTTTGAGCTAGGAAAACGCCCCGCCGCTGCATACCAATCAGGCCAATCTTGGGATCGAGTCCTTCTTCCTGGGACAACGTCTCGACGATCTGGCGGGCCATACGGTTGAGTGTCCGGCCAAGATCTCGATCGTCCATCAATTGCGCTTTGACGATGTCATTTTGGTCCATACTTCGAAGTTACACCATTCCGTCGATGGGTAACCAATGCAGCAGGGGCAGAGCGTACGCAAACCTTGTGAATTCAGCTACATACACGGATAACATGCGACTGGAATCGTCCTAATTGTGGAACCAAGAGACGTTTATTCGTACTACTCATCCCAGTTTTCAAAGTGGCCAATTCGAACGAATTTTGACTACCGTCGACACCTCCTTGCGATATCTCGATCCTGTGTTCGTATCCCAATTATCGAACATGGAATTGCGGGCGCGTTTAATCGTGGAAGGATTTATCACCGGGCTCCACAAAAGTCCATATCACGGCTTTTCAGTCGAGTTCGCAGAGCATCGCCCATACAATCCTGGCGACGAATTACGGCACGTGGATTGGAAGGTATACGCTAAAACCGACCGGCATTTTGTCAAACAATACGAGGAAGAGACCAACCTGAGACACTATGTGGTTCTCGACACATCTCCCTCAATGCGGTATAAACAGAGTGCCTCTCTTTCTAAACTGGAGTTCGGCGCCTATCTGGCAAGTGCCCTCCATTTCTTAATGGTTCGTCAGCGTGATGCCACCGGACTCATCGCATTCGACGAATCAATCCATACGATTCTTCCACCTAAAAGCACGTCCGGATATGTTCGTACACTTTTGAGTACGCTCGAACGTCTTACAGACCTGAAACCCGCCGGAGAACGCACTGGCGCTGCTGCCGTACTCGACGAAGTTGCCGAGCGGATCTCTCGGCGCTCCCTCGTCGTCGTAATAACCGATCTCTTTGAAAACGTGGCTGAGCATGAGACGCTGTTGAACGCTCTTCGTCATCTCCGCTATCGAGGACACGAAGTTCTCGTATTCCACGTTCTTGAATCCGAAACCGAACGCAGATTCCGATTCCCGGATGTACCTATGCGATTCGTCGATATGGAAACCGGAGAGGAGATGTCTTTGAATCCGGCCCAGATCAGGGAAAATTACGAAGAGGCTGTTCTGGCATTTTCAGACCGATTCAGATTGCGGTGTCGAGAACGAAACATCGATTTTGTCGAGTTGGATACGATGGAATCGTACAGCACTGCGTTGCTGGCTTACCTAAACAAAAGAAATCGACTTACGTAGGGTGACACTCAGTTGCTCAAGCCTGATTTCGCCATTCAATTAGCTATTTGAATACCATGATAAAAAAGCTTTTCGTCCGTGAGATCTTGCTGTTCTCTTTTCCCGTCGGCCTCTTTGTGGGCGTCACCCCGCAACCAGGCATTGCGCAGAGTATCGATGCGCCCCCGGCACTCGCGACTCCCGGAAATACACCGACCGCAT